>JAHBWE010000001.1:300000-600000 GCA_019637155.1 Labilithrix sp.
TCGCCTGCGGGAATCGCGCGAAGCACGAGGAAGCGGTGCCGACGGCGTCGGACGCCTCGACCACGGCGGCGGAGCTCGACGCCGCACCGCTCGGCGCGGCCGACGCGGGAGCGCAAGAGCGTCGCCTCGTCATGCAGCTCGCCGCCGCGAACTTCGTCGCGTCGGTGAGCGATCAGCCCGACTGGCCCGAGAACGACGCCGGCGCGCGGCGCATGGGGTACCTCCGCAACGGCGCCGTCGTCGACGCGTACGACCCGCCGGTCAAGAACGACGAGTGCAAGGACGGCTGGTACGAGCTCGTCACCGGCGGCTACGTCTGCGGCAAGCACGCGACGATCGACCTCACCAACCCGCGCGTCCGCCTCGCGCCGAAGCAGCCCGATCGCGACGCCGGCATGCCCTATCGCTACGGCGTCAACGTCTCGGACGGGACGCCGCTCTACCGCCGCGTCCTCAACGCCGAAGACCGCCGGCGCTACGAGCACCCCGCGCGGCCCAAGCCCGCCGCGAGCGCCGAGCCTGCGAGCGAGGCGAAGGAGGAAGAGCCCGCCGCCGCCGCTGCCGCCGAGCCGGTCGAGCCCGCGCCGCCGGCCGAGGCGAAGGACGACGAGCCGCCGCTCTCGCAGGAAGAAGAGCCTCCGCCGCAGCGAAAGCACACGAAGGACAAGCATCGTCCCTCCGCGAAGAAGGACAAACACGCGAAGAAGGACAAGGACGAGAAGAAGGACCTCAAGCCCGTCGCCGATCCGTTCAAGGACCGGAGCAAGGGCGATCGCCCCTCGCTCAAGGAGCTGAAGGGGCGCGGCGTCCTCGTGCGGAAGCTCGCGCGCGGGTTCACCATCGCGCTCGATCGCGAGTTCAAGGGGGCGGGCACGCGCTGGTGGCGGACCACCTTCGGCTTCGCCGTCCCGTTCGATCGCGTCGCGGTCCAGGCGGGGCAGACGAAACATCAGGGCAACTGGTTCAACGGCGCGAACGCCGTCGCCCCGATGATGCCGCTGCCGGCCTATCCGAACCTCGCCGAGCTCGACGCGAGCGCAGAGGTCGTCACCCCCGACGCCGGCGCGCCGATCGCGGGCACCGTCGGCTTCATCATGTTCAGCGGCGCGAGCAAGCTGGAGATCAAGGAAGACGAGAAGGGAAACCTCAAGGTCGGCTGGGGAGCGCAGCCGCTCCCGAAGCGAAGCGCGGTCCTGCTCTCGGGCCGCACCCAGGTCGTCAACGGCGCGACGTACTACGAGACCGTCGGCGGCTTCTACGTGCTGCTCCCGCAGCTGAAGCTCACGCGCCCGCAGATCCCCGCCGACGTCGGCGAAGGCGAGAAGTGGATCGACGTCGACGTCACGCGCCAGCAGCTCGTCGCCTTCGAGGGGCGCCGGCCCGTCTTCGCGACCCTCATCTCCTCGGGGCGCAAGAACGAGGGCGATCCGGAGCACAACTACGCCACGCCGCCCGGCGTCTACCGCGTCCGCGAGAAGCACGTGACCGCGACGATGGACGCCGACACCGCCGCGGACGGCCCGTACTCGATCGAGGACGTGCCCTGGGTCATGTACTTCCAGGGCAGCTACGCGCTCCACGGCGCCTTCTGGCACGACAGCTTCGGCAACCAGCGCAGCCACGGCTGCGTGAACATGAGCCCCGACGACGCGCGCAGGCTGTTCGACTGGGCCGATCCGCCGCTCCCGAACGGCTGGCACGGCGTCTTCAGCAAGGACGACAACAGCGGCTCCCGCGTCGTCGTCCACGAAGACCCGCCGCCCAAGCGGCGCTGACGTTCAGGCGCCGACCGGCTTCGTCCGCCAGAGCGTCGCGGAGAGCGCGGCCGCGACGACGGCGGCGGCGGCCCAGAACAGGATCGCGGAGTGGAAGTCGGCGTGCTTGAGGAGCCAGCCGGTGACGACGTCGCCGCTGAAGGCGCCGACGTAGCCCATGAAGTCGACGAAGCCCGCCGCGGCGGCGGTCGTGCCCTTCTTCGCGAAGTCCTGCGCCGCGGTGCCGACGAGGAGGATCTGCGCGCCGTAGAGGAAGAAGCCGATCAGCGCGAGGACGAGCACCGTCGGCGCGCTCCCGAGCGGCGCGACGTAGTCGAAGACCAGCGTGAGCACGCCGACCATCGCGAGCGTGACCGCGATGACGGGCGCGCGGCGCGACTGGAACCAGCGATCCGTCGCCCATCCCGACGCGAGCGCGCCGACGCCGCCCGCGAGCGGGAACACCGCGACCTTGAGGCCGGCGAGGAGGACCCCCGAGCCGTGGAGCTTCTTGATGTGCCCCGGCGCCCAGTCGAGGAAGCCGTAGCGCACGATGTCGAGGCCGAAGAGCGCGATCGCGAGGACCCAGATCTTCGGGTTCGTGAACGTGACGAGGAGCGTCTCCTTCACCGAGAGCTTCGCCGCGGGCTCCGCCGTCACCGGCGCGAGCGCCTCCATCGCCGGCGCCTCGCCCGGCTTCGGCCGCTCCGCCATCCGGAGCCGCGCGTGGACGCCGACGGCGGCGAGGACGAGGGCGGGGATCACGAACGCCGCGCGCCAGTCGCCGAACACCGTGACGAGCGCGCCCGACGCCGCGATCGTGAGCGCGGAGCCGAGCTGGTAGCTCGTGCCGATCACGCCCATGATCCGCCCGCGCTGCGTCGGCGTGAACCAGCTCGCCATGATCTTCACCGTCGGCGGCCACCCGCCGGCCTGGAGGAGACCGTTCGCGAACCAGATCACGAGGAGGACCGCCGCCGTGCGCCCGAGCGTCACGTTCGCCGAGAACACGTGCACGACCGCGTTCACCGGCCCCGCGAGCGGCAGCGCGTCCGCGATCGACCCCGCGGCGGCGAAGAGGAGGCACGCGGTGACGGAGCCGAACAAACCGTTCAAGAGGATCCGCCGCGGCCCGAAGCGCTCCGCGAACTGGCCGTTGAGGAGCTGGCCGATCGCGTACCCGATCTTCAGCGAGCCGAGGACGAGCCCCATCTCGAGCGGATCGATCGCGAAGCTCCGCTCGATCTCGACCCGCGCCGGTCCGATGTTGACGCGGCAAAGGTAGAAGCAGCCGTACGTCAGCCAGACGACGAAGAGCGTGCGTCGCTGCGCCTTCGAGAGATCCACGCAGCGGCGAGGCTATCTCATCCTGGTCGCCGCCTGCGCGTGATGCACACGAGCCCGACGAGGCCGGCGAACCCCGCCGCGCGGAGCACGCGATCGCCGGTGCCCTCGCCGCGGTAGCGGTAATCCGCGGCCCGCGGCGGGATCGGCTCCGCGGTGACGAGCGCGGTGAGCGCGGGAGCGCCGTACGCCCGGCCCTCGCGATCGACGACGACCGTGCGACGGGCGAAGAGCGCTTCCATGACGCGCTCTTCCGTCGGCGCCCCGTCGACGAACACGTACGTGCGGCACAGCCCGAGGACGCTGCCCCAGTGGTAGTCGGACGAGCCGATCGGCATCAAGGTCTCCTGGTCCCGCTCGTAGAACGCGCGGAGGTCCTCCCAGCGCCAGCCGAGGCCGCCCGCGAACGCGAGCGGATGCATCAGCTCGCTGCCGTCGAGCGCGCCGCGCACCGGCTCGTACGCGGACCAGTAGCGCTTCACGGGATGCGCCGCGATCGCGATCCCGCGCTGGAGATGGATCTCGGCGATGACGGCGTCGAGCGGCTGGCTCGGCGAGACGGTCTCGTGGATGCCGACCGCGATGAGGTGGAACCGCTTCGACGTCACCTCCTCGCCCTGGAGGACGATCGGCGTGCTCCCGCCGCGCCAGCGCGCCCACGCGCGCCCGATCGCGCCCGGGATCGCGGTGTTGTGCTCCGTGATCGCGATCACGTCGACGCCGCGGCGCTCGGCTTGCCGCACGACGCCGAGCGGCGTGAGCGAGCCGTCGCTGAGGGTGGTGTGGACGTGGAAGTCCGCCTCGAGCACGCGGTAGCCGCCGCGGTGGATCTCCGGCCGCTCCGGCGTCGGATCGTAAACGACGCCGCCCGCGAGCCCGGCGACGAAGAGGCCCGCGAACAGGAGCTTCAGAGGATCGGCCATAGCTGACCCACCGCGAGGAAGTAGCCGAGGATGAGGACGTGGTTCGTGACCCAGAAGGTCACGTTCGCGAAGGCCGCCGCGCGCCGCGCGAGACCGAGGCCCGCGCGGAACATCGCGTAGGAGAGGACCATGCTCCAGATCGCCGCGCCGAGCAGCATCGGCCCGAAGAAGAGGAACGCCGGCCTCTCGGGGTGCGGCGCGAAGAGCACCGTGCCGGTGAAGAACAAGAAGAGGAGGAGCCACGGCCCGACGCCCTCGAGGTAGAAGGCGAGCGCGCGCCGCCACGGCGCCGCCCGCGCGAAGACGCGGACGACGAGCGCGAGCGAGATCGCGTGGACGAGCGGGAGCCACGCGAACGACACCATCGCGAGCACGAGCTCTGCGGGCGCGAACCGACCGGTCGCGCTCACCGACACCATCGCTCCCATGACGAGCAGGAACCGCCCCGCGCCGAGGGGAAGCGACGCCTGCGCCGGCTCCTCCGCGAGCGCGCGGTAGCCGCGGAACGGTCGCGTCATCAGCAGGAGCGGCAGCGCCCACATCCCCCTCATTCTAGGTCGCTCTTAAGAAGAGGATGGCACGCGCCGTTCAGCGGCTCCGTGACCCGCAGCATCCTCCTCGCTCTCGCCCTCGCCGCCTCCGGCTGCGCGATGAAGAGCGGGAACCTCCCGGCCGAAGAGGCCCCGACGACCGAGACCGAGACCGCGACCACGAGCACGAAGACGACCCGCATCGCGGACGAGCCGCGCGTGTGCGCTCCGAGCCCCGGTCCTTCCCGCCGCGAGCAGGTCTGCTGGCGCTGGCGCTGCGACGGCGATGCGTCGCGCCCCGCGACCTGGGGCGGCGACGGCGCGACGTGCGACGCCGCCGATCTCGACGCCGACGCGGCCGACCGCGCGCTCCGCCGGATCAACGTGCACCGCGCGCTCGCCGATCTGTCGCCCGTCGTCCTCGAAGACGCGTGGACCCCCGCGGCGCAGGAGTGCGCGCTCATCGCGCACGCGAACGCGAAGCTCTCGCACACGCCGCCGGAGGACTGGGCGTGCTGGTCGCCGCTCGGCGCCGCGACGTCGGAGCTGAGCCTCGTCGCGAACCGCAGCGCGCCGCTGTCGATCGCGGCGTACTTCGAGGACCCGGGCAACGAGACGACGATGGTGCATCGCCGCTGGCTCCTCGACGAGGGCCTCACCACGGTGGGCCTCGGCTCGACGAGCAAGTTCTCCTGCGTCGTCGTCGACGGTCGCGCGCTCGGCGGACCGAAGCCGGCGAAGGCCGCCGCGGGCCGCGGCTGGGCGGCGTGGCCGCCGGCGGGTCCGGTGCCCTTCGACGTGTTCACCGAGGAGAAGCTCGACACCGCGGGCTGGACGATCCAGAGCACGAGCGACGAGCTCGCGACCGCGGACGTCACCGTCACCGAGGACGGCGAGCCGCGGCCGATCACGATCACGCGGCTCGGCGCGGGCCTCGGCAGCCGCTCGGCAGTGCGCTTCGTCCCGAACGGCTGGAGCACGGAGGCGGGGCACGCGTACGTCGTGACGGCGGGTGCGATCCAGCTCACCGTCGAGCCGGTCGACTGCGACGTCCCGTGACGCGGAAAACGAAGGAGGCCGCTCGACTGACCACCAAGAAACGCGGTGGTTCGCATGCTCGTGGTGCCGCCGTCACAGTAGCGCGCGGTCGATCGAGGCCTACCTTGGTGGTCGTCGAACGAGGCAGCGCCGCGCGGATGACCCGCCCGACGGCTCGCCCGAACGAAGAGGTGCCCATGGCCAATCGCCTGCGCGACGTCGTCGTTGCCCAGCATCGACGGATCCTTGCCGTCATCGATCGAGCGGAGTCCGCGCCGGAGCCCGCCGCGCTCCGTCGCGTCGAGCGCGCGCTCGTCGCTCACCTCGACGCGGAGGAGGCGGTCATCCATCCGGTCTCGGAGCCGCTGCTCGAGACGGCGCGATACGGACACGAGGCGCACGTCGTCCTGCGGTTCGCGCTCGATCGCATCTGCGCCGCGGCGACGCCGAACGAGCGAGCGACGCGCCTCCGCGTGCTGCGCGACCTCTTCGTTCATCACACCGAGCGCGAGGAGTGGATCACGCTCCAGCTCCTCGAGTCGCGCCTCGAGCCGGCGAAGCTCGGCGCGATCGCGCGCCAGCTCGAGGTGCTGTTCGTCCCGGCGCTCCTGCCGAAGGCGAGTCAGACCGCGCGGCGGAAGGAGCGGTAGACCGGCGTCCACGCCGTCTTCGCGATGTGGTCCTCGAGGTCGCCGAGCTCGGTGTGCTGCGCGACGCCGTCGGCCACCGCGCGGCGCGCGACCTTCGCCGCCACGCGCGCGGAGGCGGCGCGGAGGTCCTCGACCGGCGGATAGACGAGCCCCTCGGCGCCGTAGCGCTCGATCGTGAAGTCCGCGAGCGCCTGCGCCGCCTCCGCGACCATGCCGTCGGTGATCTTCTTCGCGCGGGTGAGGATCGCGCCGAAGCCGAGGCCGGGGAACACGAACGCGTTGTTGCCCTGCCCGATCGCGCGCGTGACGCCGCCCTCCGTGACCGGCTCGAACGGGCTCCCCGTCGCGACGATCGCGCGCCCCTGCGTCCAACGGAGCACGTCGGCGGGGACCGCCTCGCACGCGCTGGTGGGGTTCGAGAGCGCGAAGACGATCGGCCGCGACGTGTTCTCCGCCGTCGCGCGGACGACGCGCTCGTCGAACGACGCGCGCTGGCCGGAGAGGCCGAGGACGGCGGTGACCTTGCCGTTCGCGATCGTCTCGACCAAGGTAGGGATCGGCCCCGCCATCGTCCAGTCCTTCGTCAGCGCCGCGGGCTGCGCGAAGTCACGTTTGTAGTCCTCCATCGCGCGGCCTTCGACGAGGAGGCCCTTCGAGTCGACGACGAAGAGGCGTGCGTGCGCTTCGGCGCGCGAGAGGCCGCTCCGCTCGAGGCCGCCCTGGATCGCGCGCGCGACGCCGATGCCGCCCGCGCCGGCGCCGAACACGACGAAGCGCTCGTTCGCGATCGTCCCGCCCTTCGCGTGCGCGGCGGCGATGAGGCCCGCGAGCGCGACCGCGCCGGTCCCTTGCACGTCGTCGTTGAACGACGGGACGACGTCGCGGAACGCGTCGAGCACGCCGAACGCCGTCTCCTTGCCGAAGTCCTCCCACTGGATGATCGCGTTCGGCCACCGCGTCTTCACCGCCTCGACGAAGCGGCGGACGAACGCGAGGTGGGCCTCGCCGCGGAGGCGCTCCTTGCGCACGCCGAGGTAGGCGGGCTCGTCGCGGAGCGCGGCGCGATCGGTCCCGACGTCGAGGACGACCGGCACGGTGCGGAGCGGGCTCACGCCGCCGGCGATGGTGTAGAGCGCGAGCTTGCCGATCGAGATCGCGAGGCCGTTCCAGCCCTGATCGCCGATGCCGAGGATCGCGGACGAGTCGGTCGCGACGATCATCGCGGGGTCTTCGACCGGGTACTCCGCGAGCACCTCCGCGAAGTCGCGGTCGTCCTCGATCGAGAGCGTGAGCCCGCGCGCCTGCTCGTAGACGTCGGAGAAGCGCTCCACGCCCTCGCCCACGGTCGGGGTGTAGACGACGGGGAGCATCTCGCGGAGGTGGCTCGCGAGGAGCGCGTAGTAGAGGACCTCGTTCGTGTCCTGCACGCGACGGAGGAAGCGGTAGCGGCCGAGCGACGTGCTCTCGAGCGTGAACGCGGCGTACGCGCGCGTGACCTGCTGCTCGAGCGTCTCCACCCGCGGCGGGAGGAGGCCGTCGAGCCCGAGCGCGGCGCGCTCCTCGCGCGTGAACGCGGTGCCTTTGTTCGTGAGCGGCGAGCGAAGGAGCGCGGCCCCGGTTTCGCGCACGTCGATGAACGCGGTCATGCGCCGCTCCTTACCACTTCGGGCACGCCGGATCACGTTGCCGGGTATCCTTTGGTGGTCATGGCCATCACCGAGAGCGAGGCGCTCGCAAGCCTCCGGATCCTGGTCGCGATCGCGCACGCGGACGGCACCGTCCACGAGGACGAGAGGCGCTCGCTCGCGGCCGCGATCGAGAGCTTGGAGCTCACGAAGGGCGTGCTCGGCGGCGTCACGGTGGACAGCCTGCTCGCGGAGCCCGTCGACGTCGACGGAGAGCTCGCGCTCCTGGAGAGCGAGGAGGCGCGGGCGCAGATCTACCGCAGCGCCTATTTCATGGCCAACGCCGACGGCGCCTGCACGCCGGACGAGCAGGTGCTCCTCGAGAAGATCGCGGCGCACGCGGGGACGACCGACGCGGAGCGCGCCACGCTCGATCGCATCTTCGTCGGTCGCGCGTCGCGCGAAGGCGGTCCGCTCTCGCTCGCGCCGATCGCTCCGCTCGCCGACGCGGGCGAGCGCAGCGCGGAGGTGCGAAAGCGCGCGCTCCGCTACGCCGTGCTCACCGCCGCGCTCGGCGCGTTCCCGATCCCGGGCCTCGCGATCGCGACCGATCTCGCCGTCGTCGCGGTGCAGCTCAAGATGATCCGCGACGTCGGCGCGCTCTGGGGCCACACCCTCGACGCGGCGGCGGCGAAGACGCTCCTCTACGGCGTCGGCCTCGGGACCGGCGCGCGCCTCGCGGTGAACAACCTCGCGAAGCTGATCCCGGGCTGGGGCAGCGTCATCGGCGCGACGACGTCGTTCGTGTCGACGTACGCGCTCGCGACCGTCATCGACAAGGTCTTCGCTGACGGTCAGGTCCCCGCGACCGCGAAGCCGGAGGACCTGCGCGCTCGGTTCCGCGCGGCGGAGGAGATCGCGCGCTCCGTCTACAAGGACCAGGAGGAGGTCATCATCGCGTCGCAGCGCGCGAACAGCGCCGTCTTCGACGCGCTGAGCGAGCAGCTCTCCGAGGGGGTCATCTCGCAGGAGGAGTTCGACCGCAAGGTCGCCGAGCTCGCGTGAGTCAGCGCCGGCGGGGACGCCGCGTCACGGGGCGGGGACGAGCTCCGTGCCGGTGGCGGCGCAGCCCGTCGCGACCATGTCTGCGGTCTTGCCGTAGGTGCCGTACGACCACGAGATCTCTTCGACCGTGCTGTATCGCTTGCGGCACCCACCGACGACGCCCTCGCGCGGGCACGCGGCGGCGCGGAACGTGGACGCGAGCGTCGGCGTGCTCTGGAGCAGACACCACGCCTCGAACTCCTTGACGCCGTCCGGCGTCGTCCCGGTCGCCTCGCGACAGAGGTCGCCGGAGTACGAGCAGGAGATCGCCGCGGTCGTCGGCGCGGTCGCGGCGCTCGGCGGCGGCGGCGTCTTCTTGCGGTAGGGGACGCACGACGGCCCCGCGCACGCGATCGCCGCGCCGGCGAGCTCCTTCGTCGAGGTGAACATGACGTAGACGTCGGCGCCGTGCGGGAACACGTGCGCCGTGACCGCGTCGCGGGAGAAGCCGGCCTGGCCCACCGTCACCGCCTCCGCGCCGGAGAGCTTCTGCACCGTCGCCCGTCCTCCGTTCGCCGGATCGGAGAAGCCGACGTAGAGCGCGCCCGCGTCGTCGAGGGCGAAGGTGTGTTTGTCGCCGGCGGGGAGCGTGACGCGGACGAGCGCGCCGCCCTCGACGCGGTAGAGGTGCACCTCGTCCTCCCTCTGCGCCGCTACGTACGTCGTCTCCTTCACGTTCGCGTTCGCGTTCGCGTTCGCGTGGAGCACGCGGAGCGCGGCGCCGTCGAGGGCGGCCTCCACCTCGAGCTCGGCGACGCGCTCGAGCGTCGCATCCGCGCGCCGGTACACGGCGAGGAACACGCCGGCGTCGCGCGCCTCGGTCGTCGCGACGCGCAGGTCGCCGTCCGCCGCGATCCCGAGCGCGATCGACCGCCCGGTCCCCGCCGTCGTCTCCGCCCGCGCCGTCGGGGTCGAGACGCCGAGCGTCGCCGACGATCGGTAGGCGTAGGCGAGGCCTTGCGCGTCGACGGGGAAGGCGAGCTGCGGCTCGATCTCGAGCTGGCGCTGATCCGCCCCCGCCGCGCGCGTGACGACGTGGCTCCAGCGGCCGTGCGGCGCGAAGATGGTGGCGTTCAGCTGCCCCATCGCGCGCCCGCCTTCGAACCAGTAGCGCGTCCGCAGCCCGTCGAAGCTCGCGTCGGACGAGAGGTTCGGTTCGACGACGCTGACGTCCGGCCCGTCGACGAACCCGTTCGTGAAGAACCCCGACATCGCGAAGGTGACGGGGCCCTGCTGAAGGCGCCGCGTCACCTCGATCACCGCGCCCGGCACGCCGTCGTGCACCGTGAAGGCGCGCGGCTGCACCGTCGCGACGCCGTCGACCCCGAGCACCGGCACCGGCACGAAGCCGACGTAGGAGTAGCCGCGGCCCTCGATCAGCGCCGCGCGCTCGGCGCGATCGTCGTATCCCTCGCTCGCTTCGTCGCCGGACCCGCACGCCGCGACGAGAGCGGCGGCGAGCACGGCCTTCACTTTGGCGCTCATCGCTCACCTTCTATCGTGGCGCGACGCGCGGCGGAAGCACGCGGAACCCCTCCGTCAGCTGGATCTCCGGGACGCGGCCGGCGTGGACGGGGAGGTCGCCGAGCGCGGCGAGGAGGCGCTCCGGCGCGATCGCCTCGCGCGCGACGTAGCCCGCGTGGACGCGGCCGCCGCTCTCCCACGCCGCCGCGAGCTGGACCTCCGGGAGCGTGTAGAGTGCATCTTCCACGCGGCGGAGGCTCACGCCGCCGACGAAGCGCGAGAGCGCGTCGACGAACCAGAGCTTGCCGGTCGCGTCGCGCTCGAGCACGTCGTTCGTCACGAGCCACGTGCCGCCGTCGGCGAACGCGTTCGCGATCGCGCCGGGGAGGATCTCGTCGGGCTCGACCTTCACCGCGAGGAGCCCCGCCTCCTCCGCGCCCGCGTGGACGAGGTGTCCCGCGCCGTCGCGCACGACCTGCCGCGTCTCCGGATCGAACGCGACGAGGGTGACCTCCGCGCTGCCGGGGAGGACCGAGCCGAGCGAGCCCGGCGCGTCGCCGGAGGCGTCGGCGAGGATCGCGCGGTGCGCGGTGCCGGCGTAGAACTCGATCGTGTCGACGCCGAAGCGCTCGCGGAGCCGCGTCGCGAGCGCGGGCCGCATGCCGCTCCCGGCGAAGAGCCGGACCGGGAGGTGACGATCGGCGCGCTCCTCGAGGAGCGGGCGGAGCATCTCTCCTGTGTAGAATACAATCGTCGCCCCGGCGTGCCGGATCGCGGCGACGAGCGCGCCCGCGTAGTCCTTGCGCGGCATCTCCACGAGCGCGAGGCGCGCGCCGCCCGCGAGCGCGGCGCCGGCGCTGACGAGGAGGCCGGTCGGGTGATGGAGCGGCACCGCGCACAGCACCGTGTCGGCGGGCTCCACCGTGCACACCGCCGCCGCGCCGATCGCGGAGAGCGCCCAGCGGTGGTTGGTGACCGGCACCGCGCGGAGCGCGCCGTCCTGCTCCGAGGGGCGGAGGAGGATCATCGCGAGGTCGCGCGCGGCGCCTTCGTCCGCGTGCTCGAGCGCGATCTCCGTCACGTCGACCGCCTCCATGTCGAAGGCGCCGTCGATCGCGCGCTTGCTGCCGCCGCCGAGGACGAGCGCGCCCGGGATCCCGACGTGCTCGGGATCGACGACGATGCGGTCGACGCCCGCGTCGCGGAACGCGTCCTCGACGCCCTCGCGCGGCGCGTCCGGCGGCGCGATGACCGCGATCGCGCCGATGCGTCCGAGGGCGGTCGCGGTCGAGAGGAGGCTCGGCCGGCTGTGCATCCAGACGCCGACCTTCTCGCCCGGCCGTACGCCGACGAAGGTGAGGCCGCGCGCGACGTTGCTCACGCGCGTGTCCGCGTCGCGGAACGAGAACGCGCGCCCGCGCCAGAGGAAGAACGTCGCGTCCGGCGTCTCCTTCGCGCGGCGGGCGAGCTCGCGGCTCGCGCTGATCTTCGTCTCCGGCTCGATGCTCGCGAGGCGGCGGAGGCGCGGCTCCTGCCAGCGCACGGTGTCCACCGTCGCGTTCGCGCTCGCGACGACCTCACCGAGCTTGCGCCACGCGTCCTTGACCGTGCGCGCCGCGACGTCGAACGCGAGGTCGAGCTCGAGGTCGAGGTCGCCGCCCGGCTCGTCGTCGTCGTCGTCGAGCTCGCGCGTCGACGCCGCCGGCGGGAGCGACGCGTCGTTCTTGATCCACTCCGCCACCGCGGGCCACGTCTCCGCCATCGCGGAGCCGCCGACGACGATGCCGAAGTGTCCGCCGCGCACGGTCATGAAGTGGACGTCCGCGTCGGGCGCGGCCTTCGCGATCGCGCGCACGGTGGCGGGGCGCGCGATCTCGTCGGAGCTCCCGACGAAGGCGAGGATCGGGAGCGCGAGGTCGGCGAGCGACACGGTGCGGCCGTCGATGACGAAGCCGCCCGACATCATGCGGTTGTGGACGACGAACTCGTCGACGAAGGCGCGGAACGCGGGGCCGGGCCACGCGACGAAGCCGCCGCCGCCGAGGAAGCGCCGCCGCGCCTCGCGCTTCACCATCCGATCGCGATCGTGGAGCGAGCGCAAGAAATCGATGCGCTGCTCGAGCTCCTTGCGCGTGCTCACGATCTTGAACGCGGTGCTGGTGAGCTTCCCCGGCAGGCCCTCCATCCGCTCGAAGAGCGCGCTCGCGAGCGGATGCATCGTCTTCGCGAAGTGGCCGGCGAGGTCGCTCCGCACCGCGCGCAGGTTCTTGTGGATGTCGACCGGGCTCCCGAACGTGACGACGGAGCGGATCCCTTCGCCGCGGAGGAACGCGGCGGTCTGGTACGCGAACATGCCGCCCTGCGAGTACCCGCAGAGGTGCACGTCTTTGCCGGTGACGGCGCGGACGCGCTCGATCGACGTGACGATCGCGCGGATGTGATCGTCGAGGCTGCGGCTCATCCCGCCGCGCTCGTGCTCCGGCGCGCCGAAGTCGACGACCCACGGCGAGACGCCGCCGTCGCCGAGGTAGCTCACCGCCGACGTGTCCGGCGCGACGTCGTAGATCTCGGCCGTGAGCATGAGCGGCGGGACGAGGAGCGCGACGGGCCCGTCGGCCGGGCCGGCGTAGCGCCGGAGCCGGTGGTGCGGGCCGGTGTCGACGATGTCGAACGTCGCGCTGTAGTCCTCGCCGAGCCGCCCGAACCGCGCGAGCTCGAGGGCGTTCCGCGCGGACGCACGGAGACGCCGAGAGAGGGAAGGACCGCGCGCCATCGGGACGTCACGATAGTCCCACATGTGCTCGGGAGTGCTCCCAATCTCGAAGGGGTGGGGGAGGAAACCCCGCGTGACCTCGTACATCCGGTCGTGGACGGGCCCGAGTCCTGGAAGATCAAGTGCGCGATCCGTCGCGCCGATGAGGTCGCGATGACCGACGGCGGGACGCTGATCCTCCGCCGCGACTCGCTCCCGCCGGTCGACGTCGAAGACACGGTGCGGATGCCTTCGCTCGCGCCGTTCGCGATCGACGTCCCCGACGAGGAAGATCGGTTCCCTCCCGCGCGTAACAGTGATGCGCTGGGGCTCCGCTCGACGCGCGACGTCGAGATCGGCCGCAGCGTCACGCGCAGCTCCTTCCTCGCCGGTCTGTCGGCGGGCCTCACCGCGATCTCGCTCGCGTGCGCCCTCGCCTTCGTGTCGTTCACGAGCGACGCGTTCTCCTCGCGCGCGATGCCGCGCAGGGCGCGTACGGTCGCGCACGGAAACGCGAGCCTGATCGTCATCGCGCCGGAGCTCGCGACGATCAAGGCCGCGCCGAAGAAGCGCGTGAAGAAGGTCCGCGCGGTGGAGTCGCCGGAGTCGCCGGAGACCGAGACGGCAGACGCCGAGGACGACGAGCCGGAGGTGCTCCCCGAGGGGCTCAAAAAGAGCGCGCAAGACGCCGCCGGCGCGGAGCGTCCGGTCGACGATCCGTAGCGGCTCCACGCCGCGGTCTCCGAAAAATCGGGCCCGCGCGCCGCACGACTTGCGCGCGGCGCGATCCGATCGTAACTGGCCGTCGTCGTGCGGTTTTCCGTCGTTTGCATCGCCCTCCTCGTCGTCGGTCTCCCGGCCTGCGGCGGCTGCAAGAAGGGGCCGAGCCTCGACGACGAGGACGACGCGTCGATCACGGAGACGACGAGCACCGACGAGAGCCCCGGCACGTTGGAGGAGTTCGACGCGGGGACGGGGAAGTCCGACACGCCGCAGGTGGCCGCGCTCGACTTCACGACCCCCGTGTTCAACATCACGGAGTGGCCGCCGAGGGATCCGACGAAGGTCGCGAGCGGCGAGCGCGCGAACGCGATGCGCCTCGGTTACCTGCGCCGCGGCGCGGTCGTCGCGGTGAAGCCGAAGGTCATCAAGAAGAGCAACTGCTCCGAGGGCTGGTACGAGCTCGTGACCGGCGGCTTCGTCTGCGGAAAGTACGTGACGACGGACCTCGCGTCGAAGGAGCTCGAGAGCGCGCCTCATCCGCCGTCCACCGACGGCCCGCTCCCGTACGAGTACGGCCTCAACCTCACGAACGGCGCGCCGCTCTACCGCCGCCGTCCGCTCAAGAAGGAGCGGAAGGACCTCGAGAAGGGCCTCGCGATCGGCAAGTCGAAGCGGAAGGCGGACGGCACGATCGACAACTCCGCCGCGCTCGCCGCCGCCGGCGTCTCGCCGGAGGGCAGCGCGACGCCGTGGTACCTCCAGGACCACAAGGGCCAGCGCCCGCAGGTGAAGATCGACGACATCCGCACGAACGAGCAAGGCGGCCTCGTCGTCGTGCGGATGGTGCGCGGCTTCTACCTCTCGCTCGATCGCGAGCTCTCGACGTCGTCGGGGAAGTTCTGGCGCAACACGGCCGGCTTCCTCGCGCCCTCCGATCACATCCTCGTCCACAAGTCGAAGACGGAGTTCGAGGGCGTTCGCCTCGACGCGGCCGGCGAGAAGCGCCACCTCCCGCTCGCGTGGATCACGAGCCCGCGCGCGCGCCACTACTTCATCGACGAGGGCGATCCGAACCGCGCCGACGAGAAGGAGGGCAAGGTCCGCCGCGGCGATCCGGTCGATCGCTTCACGATCCTCCAGCTGACCGGCAAGCGCCGCGTCGTCGGCGACCGCGCCTACTTCGAGACGGAGGAGGGCTGGTGGATGCGCGACATCGACGGGACCCATACCCGTCCCGGCCCACCGCCGAAGGGCCTCGCGCCGGACGAGAAGTGGATCGACGTGAACCTCTCCGCGCAGTCGCTCGTCGCGTTCGAGGGCGACAAGCCGGTCTACGCCACGATCGTCTCGACCGGCCGCCACAACGACGAGGACAAGTCGAAGGACCACCGCACGGTGCAGGGCGACTTCCGCATCCGCGAGAAGCACATCGCCGCGACGATGGAAGACGATGGCGGCTCCGACGGCGCGTACTCGATCCAGGACGTGCCGTGGATCATGTACTTCGAGGGCAGCTACGCGCTGCACGGCGCCTTCTGGCACTCGAGGTTCGGGCACGAGAAGAGCCACGGCTGCGTGAACATGACGCCGTTCGACGCGAAGAACGTCTTCGCCTGGGCGGGCCCCACGCTCCCGGAGGGCTGGCACGGCGTGAGGGCGACGAAGGAGAACGCGGGCACGCGCGTGATCGTCCACGAGGACCCGAAGGATCCGCCGAAGCCCGCGGCCGCGGCCTCGGGCTCGTCGTCGTCATCGTCACCGCCGCCGCCCGCGCCGAAGGCCGCCTCGTCGTCCGCGGCGCCCGCCTCGGCGCCTGCGCCTGCTCCGGCGCCCGCCCCTGCTCCGGCGCCCGCGCCGAAGCCCGCGCCGCCGCCGGACGAAGACGAAGACGACGACTGATCCGGCCTGAGCCGTCCGCGCCCCACCGAAGGGCGCGGTCACGCTCGAGTTGCGCAAGCCCGCGCGCGAATTTGTGGGCTTTGGCCCTCCCGCCGGCGGCCCGTAACATGAAGAGAACGTTGATGATGCGCTCGCTTCTCTTCGTCGTCGCCGCCGCGGCGATCGCCGCCTGCTCCTCCACCTCCGACGCGCCGGACACGACCGACGCGAGCGCGGTGACGAACGAGCCGACCGCGTCGTCGTCCTCCTCTTCCTCTTCGAGCGGCGCCCCCGACGACGACGACGACCCGCCGAAGCCGCGCTTCGTCGATACATGCACTCTGCAAGAATCCTGCGGACCGGCGACCGCGGCGGAGCGCTCGGGCCTCGCCGAGGTCGAGCGCTGCGGCTTCTCGCTCGAGGAGAGCGAGAACCTCGGGGCGACGCCGGAGCTCGTGAGCGCGCTCGCGGGTCTCACGACGCCGGTCTCGGTGCAGGACGTCCTCGCCGACGCGAACCGCGTCGCGACGAAGACGAACACGGTGCCGGGCGGCCCGGCCGGCGTGCAGTACGCGTTCGAGTGGCAAGGCGACGACGACGCCTCGATCGCGTGGACGCCGCAGGGCATCACCGGCACCGCCGACGCGACGGACACGGGCAAGGTCGGCCAGCGGAGCGCGGTGCTCGTCAGCTTCTACGATCACCCGGTCCCGAGCTCGGGCGAGGAGAACCGCGGCGTACGCATCGCGTTCGTCGACACGACGACGGCGGTCGCGCCGAAGTACCGCTTCGTCCTCCTCGTCGCGCCGAAGGGGACGCGCGAGGCGCCGAGCTTCGACCCGATCAAGATCCACGCGGGCGGCATCGTCTGGTACCGCGACTACCTCTACGTCGCCGACACCACGCGCGGCTTCCGCGTCTTCGACATGCGCCACCTGCTCCGCGTCGCGGTCGACCCCGGCATGTTCGGTTGCACGAACGGCACGTGCCGCGCGGGCACGTACAAGTACGTGCTCCCGCAGATCGGCAGCTACGCGGTGAAGTCGAGCTGCAAGCCGATCTTCTCGTGGGTCTCGCTCGATCGAAAGAGCGATCCGCCGAGCCTCGTCTCGGGCGAGTACTGCAGCGGCGAGGCGTGCGCGGGCCCGCTCGCGGGTCGCATCTTCCGCTGGCCGCTCGACGCGGCGACGGGCCTCCTCCGCAGCAAGGTCACGTTCCCGACGGAGGCGTACCTGATGAGCCACCGCCAGGTGCAAGGCGGCGCCTTCATCGACGGCGTCGCGTACCTCTCGTCGAGCGCCCCCACCAACGACGGCGGCGATCTCTACCGCGTCACGAAGGGCAAGAGCGCGACCTCGAAGTGGGGCAACAACCCGGAGGACCTGATGGTCGACGCCGCCAACGGCTGGCTCTGGAGCCTCACCGAAAAAGCGGAGACCCGCTCCGTCTTCGCGGTGAAGCTCACGAGCTACCCGCCCCCCTGATCGCCGCCCCCGAGCCCCCGGCCCTCCGCTCACATTTTTTGATATGGGCCTCGCACGAAGCACCGGCCGTTCGCTACGCCTTCGGTCTGGAGCCGCCCCCCATCACTGCCAGTCTGTCATCCTGCTGAGAGCCGCCACGCGCGCGAAGGATCCAGCTCGCGCACACCAGTCATCTCGCTCACTCACGGAGTCGCCGCGTTTCGGTCCGGCCCCGTTGTCCGCTCTCGTTGTCGCCGCATTTGTCCGGATTGTCGTCCCGCGCGTCCGGCGTCGGGAGCGTCTTGTGGTGTCGAGCTCATCTTGCGCGACCCCGGCGCGCGAGCGTGCGCTTCACCTTGCGTGTCGGCGCGGCGTTGAGGACGGATCGTCTCGGATCGCCGGTTCGAGCTGCGCGGTCCGCGGGCGATCCGTGTCGTGTGGGCGAGCGCGAGGGCGACGCGCGAATTCGCGGCTGCTCCGCGTGCAACCCGGCTCGAGGGCGTTCGGCACGGCGCGAGCAACGGCTCATCGTCGACGAACATCGATGGCGCGAGGTGCGTCTCTCACCGCTCCCCCCTCCCCCTCGGCGCTCCTCACGCTTCGATGCACGTCGTTCCCAATAAGAAGCCGTATCGCGATGGTCGCGATACGGCTTTTTCCTAATTACCCAACGAATCGTTTGAGGAGCGAAATGCATCTGGTTGGGACGAGCGCTCGTTGAGGCGCATGCCCCTCCGACGACCCGGCCCCGCGCGTCGGGGCTCGTTGGCCTTGTGCTCGTTGCGGTGGCGGGGCGCGAGCTTATTCGCGGTTGGTGGGGATGCCTTCGACTTCGGTTGGGTCGATGCCCCAGGTGCGGATGGGCATCGGTTCTTCGTCGTCGATCGTCTCCTCTGGTGCAGGACCGGCGGAGAGGGAGGCTTCCTTGGGCGCGACGACGATGGTGGCGCTCGTCAGCGTGGTCGTCCCGACGGCGACGTCGTCGCTCAGGAGCGCGCGCGAGGTCGCGTCGTCCATCGCGACGGACATGTGCGGAGCGATCGGCGCCTTCGCGGCGGCTTTCTCGCCGGCGCATCCGCCGAGGAAAGCCACCGCCACGAGGACCAAAGCCGAGCTGACGTGCCGCATGTGGGGTCAGGTAGCACCCACAGGAGGGTGCGCAACGAAAATGACCTCGCGCAGGGAAGATTGCGCGAGCTGCGTTTCCACTATGGAAATTGCTCAGAAAATTCCGCCGACCGAGATCCGTGGGACGCCTTCCTGGACGCCGATTCCGACGGTGTAGGAGCGACCGGAGGGTTGCTGGAACACGAGATCGGCGCGAACGGTGCGGTGCTGGATGGGCGCGCCGCCCGGGCCGGCGCGGGGGAGGTAGATCGCGCCGCCGCCCCACGCGAAGAAGGTGGTGCGCGTGATCGGGATCGTGATCGTCGCGCCGCCGCCGGCCGCGGCGTCGATCGCGCAGCCGCCGCGACTCATCCCGAACAGCGTGAGGCGCGGGGTCTTCCACGAAGAGCGGCGACCGAACAGCGGGATGCCGATCGCCGCCGCGGTCATGAGCGGGAAGCCGGGCCCGCCTGTCGCCGTACCCGCGGCCTCGACGTGATCGCTGCAACCCGGCTCGTTCAGCCGATGCGGGACGAAGCTCGAGAGCAGGTCGAGCCGCAGCGGTTCGAGCGCGAAGGCGTCGCGCGCGTCGGGTCGCAGCGACGCGTCCTGGCTCGCGCCCGGAACGAGCGGCGCGACGACGGGCGGCCCGACCGCCGCCGACTGCGCGCGCGCCTCCGCCATCACCACGAACCCCGCGCAGCCCACCACCGCCGCGACGACCCCAACCCGCATTTCCCAAGAGTAGCGCCCGCACCGTGGCGCAGCGGCCCGCATTTCCGAGGCGCGGCGCCGCGTGCACCGCTTTGGGCGAGGTCGGCTCCCCGAGATGTGTTTGCAGCCTGCTGGGCTCTGCCGGCGCCCCTGACCGAGGCGGTACGGGAGGACGTGAGGCCGTGCGAGGCCTATGAAAAAAAGAAGGTTGAGGTCGGCTGGCTGCGTCGGGGAAGCGCGGCCGGAATTCGGGGGTTACCTGTGGCGCAGGACGTGCCTACCTTGTCGGGCATGAACTACGCCACCCAAGCGCGGTCGGTTGGAATCGCCCAGAGCGCGAACGATGCGTTGTGGAAGACCTATCGCTGGATGTCCGCGGGACTCGGTGTGACGGGCCTCGTCGCGATGGCGGTCGCGAGCTCGCCTGCGGCGCTCAACGTGATCCTCGGAAACCGGATCGTCTTCTACGTCCTCCTCTTCGCGCAGCTGGGCTTCGTCATGGCCTTCCGCGCGATCGCGGCGCGGATGAGCACCGTCGCGGCGGGGGCGCTCTTCCTCCTCTACTCGGCGCTTACCGGCGCGACGATGAGCGTGATCTTCCTCGTCTACACGATGACGTCGATCGCCTCGGTCTTCTTCATCACCGCCGGCGCCTTCGCGGGGCTCTCCGCCGTCGGCTTCTTCACGAAGCGGGACCTCAGCGCGATCGGACGCTTCGCGATCTTCGCGCTCATCGGGCTCCTCATCGCGATGCTCGTGAACATGTTCGTCGCGAGCGCGGGCTTGAACCTCGCGATCGCCGCGATTGGCGTGCTCATCTTCGGCGCCCTGACCGCGTACGACACGCAGAAGCTCAAGGCGCTCTTCGCGAGCGGTGAGGTCGAAGGCAACTGGCCGCTCGTCGGCGCGCTCGTCCTCTACCTCGACTTCATCAACATGTTCCTGTTCCTGCTGCAGCTCTTCGGCCGCCGCCGCGACTAAGCGCGATTACGCGGAGGCGCGGGCTTCGAGCGCGGCGAGGATGCGATCGAGCCGGTCGATGACGGCTCGGTCGCTCTCCTCTTGCCGGCGTGCCTTGGCGGGCTCGTCGAGGAGGTTCTTCGTCATCGCGGGGCCGATCGTCATCAGCAACGAGGCGATCGTCTTGCCGGTGGACGTCTGCGCGCGGACGTCGCCGTAGCCTGCGGAGAGGCTCGTCGAGACGAAGGTGAGCGCGTCGTGGAACGACGTGACCTGCGGGTTGTGCCCCGCCTCCGCCTTGTAAAAGAGCCAGCTCGCGACGACGACGGTCGAGAGCGACGTGCCGATCGGGTCGTCGTCGTAGCGCTCGCGGAGGCCGGTCTTCAGGCGCTCGAGCGCGGAAGCTCCGAAGTCGGGCTCGGACGCCGCCGCGAGGGCGGCGAGGACGAGGAGCGGGCGCTTCTGCATCGTGTGCGGACGGTAGCCGAAGGCGTTAGGCTGTCCAGTACACATCGATGGGGCACTTCCTCGGCGTCGCGCTCGGCTTCCCGATGGCGATCTACAGCGGTCTCCTGGCGCTGGCGATCGTCTATTGGCTGTTCGTCCTCGTCGGCGCGGTGCACGTCTCGTTCGACGGCGCCGACGGTGCCGTCGACGGCGCGATGGAGGGGGCGACGAAGGGCGCGCTCGACGGCGCGGTCGACGCCGTCGACCTCGACCTCGACGTGGGGGGAGCCAGCGAGGTCGACCTCGACGTCCACGGCGACGGCGGTCACGCGGGCCTCCTCAACGCGCTGAAGCTGCGCTCGGCGCCGGCCACGCTCGTCCTCAGCCTCATCGTCTTCTTCGCGTGGATCCTCGGCATGTTCGGCGCGGCGGCGATCGACGCGTTCGGCCTCGGCATCGCCGCGAAGCTCGCGCTCTTCGTGCTGGCGCCGGTCGTGGGGGTGTTCCCGACGTCGGTCGTCATCCGCCCGCTCGCGCGCACGCTGAAGCCGGTGCAAGCGACGAAGCGCGCGCAGCTGGTCGGCAAGCTGTGCACGATCCGCACGGGCACCGTGACCGACCGCTTCGGCGAGGCGCTGCTCGAAGACGGAGGCTCCGGCCTCGTCGTGCGCGTCCGCGTCGACGCCGGCGAAAAGCTCGGCCGCGGCGACCAGGCCCTCATCGTCAGCTACGACGAGGAGAGCCAGGAATTCACCGTCGCCCCCCTCCCCGAAGTCGAACGCTAGAGCTCCCACGTGAAGGGGCCCCAGAAGCGGCCGCGAAAGCGGGCGCGAAGCGCCCCGAGCGCGCAGCGCGAGGGCCGTGTCTGGGGTGGGGTGTCGGGGCGAAGCCCCGAACCCGATCTTGCCGATCACCCTGGGCGAAGGTGTCTCCCTATTGAGGCCTCGGGGCCGCATTCGATCCGACCTCGAATCGCGGTTTTAGCGGGATTTTTGCCTGGTCCGACATTTGGATACATAGGTCCCATGCGTTCGGCTTGGCTTGGGTTGGCTCTCTCCTCTCTGTGTTTCGTGGCGTGTGCGCCGGCGGAGGTCTCGGAGGAGGCCGGGATCGACGAGCAGAACGCGGCGGGGGGCGATCGGCAGAACGCGACGCCGCTCGTCTACGTGTTCGGGAGCGGGACCGACCCGCTCTGCGCGGGCGTGCTGATCGGGGAGAAGCTCGCGGTCGTCCCGCGGAGCTGCACCGAAGGGGACATCACCGTCGGCAAGGCCGAGAACGGGACGAGCACGTGGTGGCGCGCGAAGGTGACGCGGGTGCACGTGCCGCCGCGCGGGCCGGCGGACATCGCGGTCGTCGAGCTCTCGCGCGCGCTCGACGGCGGGACCGCGCTCGTCACGCACGCGCCGCTGCGTGCAGGATACAAGCTCTTCGCGCGCCAGAGCGTGGCGGTGAGCGGCTGGGGGAAGCCGCGGCCGAACGACACGACGTCGCTCGACGTCGCGCTCACCTCGGCGACGGACTCGCTCGCCGACGTCGTCGCGGAGGGCGGTCAGCGCCTCTGCCAGCGCGACCTCGGCGCGATGGTGTGCTCGTCGATCGAGACCTCCTGGGGCGCGGCGCAGAAGTGCGGGGTCGCCGGCATCATCGCCGTCGCGCCGCCCGACAGCGCGCTCGACGAGCAAGGATGCTCCTCGACCGGCTGGAAGATGGCGCCGCTCGGCGTCTACGCCGACTTCCTCCAGCAGCTCTCGATGAAGCCGTTCCTCCCCGAGCGCGGCTGGTCGATCCTCGGCGGCGCGTGGGAGTACGCGCCCGAGGGGCTGTGGGGCCACCAGACGAGCGGCGACGTGGCGACCTGCTCCATCACCACGACGCAGCTCCCGAGCGCGCAGAAGAACCAGTCGCAGGTGGTCCGCGCGAAGGCGTCGTTCGCGGAGATGGCGAACCGCGCGGCGCCGGTCGCGAACTTCGGCATCGCCAAGAAGAGCGCGCCGCACGCGGTGCGGTGGGTCTCGGCGACGCGCGGCAGCACCGTCAAGGGCGCCGCGTTCGACGAGACGTTCACCGGAAGCATCGGCGCGGCCGAGGACGGCGACTACGTCGTCGCGCTCCGCGTCTCCGCCGACGGCGGCGAGAGCTGGACGCGCTGCGACGATCCGAACGCGCCGCTCGCCCTCGTCATCGGCGCCCCCGCGACCCCGCCGCCGGCCGGCACGAACCCGCCGCCGGCCGGCACGAACCCGCCGGCGGGTACGAACCCGCCGGTCGACGCGAACCCCCCGCCGGTCGACGCGAGCCCCGACGGCGACGACGACGACGCGAGCGAGGCGCCGCCGGTGGTGCCGGTCACGCCCGTCACGCCCGAGGCGCCGAAGAAGCCGAAGACCGAGGCGACCCCGAAGGCCCCCGCCACGAGCGACGACCCCGTCGTGCCCGCGACGACCACGACGACCGAAGAGGGCTGCTCCGCCTCGCCGCACCCCGCGCGCACGAGCGCGCTCCCCACCTTCGGCGTCCTCCTCGCCCTCACCACCCTCCTCCGCCGCCGCCGCCGCCGCTAACAGCATCGCAACCGTTGCGCTGTGCATCGGCGAACGCCCTGCACCGCCAAACGGCGAGCACGCGGCAGAAAAACGTTCTGACGTTTTTATGCATCGTGCGAGCGGGGTGCAGGGGCGCAGCCCCTGCGTTGAGAACCCCCTGCGTTGAAGACATGGCGCCCGTGGTGTAAGAGCCATGCCCGAGGAGTAGAGGGGCCATGGATGAGAAGTTGTTGCTCGCGATCATCGGGGCCGGTGTCGGCATCGTCGTCGTGTTCGTGCTCGGCGGCATCGCGATGTACGCGCGCTACTACCGGCAGGTAGAGCAGGGCAAAGCGCTCATCGTGAGCACCGCGGGCAAGGAGCCCATCGTCGCGTTCACGGGCATGCTCGTGTACCCCGTCGTCAACCGGGCCGAGGTGATGGACCTCTCCGTGAAGACGATCGACATCGATCGCCGCGGCAAGGAAGGCCTCATCTGCAACGACAACATCCGCGCGGACATCAAGGTCACCTTCTTCGTCCGCGTGAACAAGACCGAGCAGGACGTCCTCAAGGTCGCGCAGTCGATCGGCTGCGCGCGCGCGAGCGATCCGACCTCGCTCGAGGAGCTCTTCACCGCGAAGTTCGCCGAGGCGCTCAAGACCGTCGGCAAGCACTTCAACTTCGAGCAGCTCTATACGAAGCGCGAAGACTTCAAGGACAAGATCATCGAGGTCATCGGCAAGGACCTCAACGGCTTCATCCTCGACGACGCCGCGATCGACTACCTGGAGCAGACCCCGCTCGAGGCGCTCGACCGCGACAACATCATGGACGCCGACGGCATCCGGAAGATCACCGAGATCACCGTCGTCCACAACGTGAAGACGAACGAGCTCCGCCAGCGCGAGCGCATGGAGATGGGCTCCGAGAACCTCAAGGCCGACGAGGCGATCTTCAACTTCGAGCAGCGACGGTCCGAGGCCGAGGCGAAGAAGAACAAGGAGATCGCGATCTCGCAGTCGCGCGAGCAGAACGAGGCCGCCCGCGTCGCGAGCGACGAGGCGAAGAAGACGCACCTCGTCCACCACAAGAACGAGGAGGAGGCCCTCGTCGCCGAGCAGGCCAAGCACCGCGGCGTCGCGGTCGCGCAGAAGAACCGCGAGCGCGAGGTCGCGGTCGAGGCCGAGCGCGTCGAGAAGGCGCGTCAGCTCGAGGTCATCAGCCGCGAGCGTGAGGTGTCGCTCGTCGGGATCTCGCGCGACAAGGAGGTCGAGCTCCAGAAGAAGGAGATCGCCGACGTCGTGCGCGCGCGCGTGGCGGTCGACAAGACCGTCGCGGTGGAGGAGGAGACGATCAAGGACGTCCGCGCGATCGCGACCGCGAACCGCGAGCGCGACACGCTCCGCATCATGGCCGAGGCCGAGGCCCAGACCTCGCTCGTGAAGCAGGTCAAGGCGGCCGAGGCGGCGGAGGAAGCAGCGAAGCACGAGGCGCGGCAGCGATCGATCGCGGCCGAGGCCGAGCTCGAGACCGCCGACAAGCTCGCGCGCGCGAAGATCCGCATCGCCGAGGCGGTGCAGGCCGAGGCCGCGGCCGAGGGCCTCGCGAAGGCGCGCGTGAAGGAAGCGGACGCGATCGCGACGGAGAAGCAGGGCCTCGTCGAGGCGCGCGTCACGTTCGAGAAGATGCAGTCCGCCGCCGCGGGCGAGGAGAAGCAGGGCCTCGCGAAGGTGAAGGTGAAGGAGGCGGACGCCGCGGCGGTGGCGAAGCTCGGCGTCGCGGAGGCGTCGGCGCTCCGCGAGAAGCTCACCGCCGAGGCGGCGGGCGAAGAGTCGAAGGGGCTCGCGACCGCGAAGGTCGTCCGCGAGAAGCTGGTCGCGGAGGCGGCCGGCATCGCGGAGAAGGCCGTCTCGATGAAGGCGCTCGACGACGCGGCGCGCGGCCACGAGGAGTTCCGGCTCCGCCTCGAGAAGGAGAAGACGATCGAGCTCGAGACCATCCACGCCAAGACGAGCGTCGCGGCGGCGCAGGCGCAGATCCTCGCGCAGGCGTTCTCGAACGCGAAGTTCAACATCGTCGGCGGCGACGGCGCGTTCTTCGACCGCTTCGTCAAGGCGGTCAGCGTCGGTCAGGCGATCGACGGCGCGGTCGACGCGAGCCCGCACGTGCGGAGCCTCGTCGAGTCCGCGGTCAAGCCCGACGACGAGGCGCTCCTCGGCATGGTCGAGAAGCTCCTCGTCAACGATCCCGCCGCGACCGCTCGCTTGAAGGCGGCGCGCGGGAAGCCGGCGGGCACGGGCGAGTAGGCTAGTCTTCCGTGGCGAGAAGGGGACCACCATGAAGAAGGACATCGCGCTGAAGCTCGCGATCGGGCTCACGCTCGCGACGTTGCTCGGCTGCAACCTGCTCAAGAAGAAGCCACCGCCGTGCGACGACCCGGAGGTCACGTCGACGGTGCGCCGGATCCTCTCCACGGCGGCCGGCTCCAAGTACCGGTTCCTCACCTTCACGGTGGGGTTCCCCGGCGAGACGCGCTACCGCAAGAGCCCGCCGAAGCGCGTCTGCCGCACGGCGATCAGCTCGTCGGCGGGGAGCGAGGTCCTCTTCTATTCGGTCGAGTGGCAGAACGAGAAGAAGAAGATCATCTGGGTCCAGACGATGGGCAACCGCGACGACGGGACCTGACGTGACGACGCAGGCCGCGATCCCGCCGTCGCCAACGAACGGCGCCAATGGCGGGTCCGCGCCTGCGCAAGCCGCCCTCGAAGGGGGCAGCTACGACGTCATTCGCAAGCGGCTGCTCGAGCAGTCGGCCGAGCTCGCGGCCAAGGCCGAGGCCCTCAACGCGAAGCGGAAGCAGGTCTTCGGCGGCGCCGAGCTCGCGCTGCTCGCGAACGAGCGCGTCCGCACCGAGAACAACTGCATCGCGCGGGACCTCGTCAGCATCGCGGGGCACCTCCTCTTCGGCTTCCAGGTCTTCCTCGGCCTGAAGACGGAGACGACGGTGAACGACGTCTTCTCGTTCTACCGGTTCCAGCGGATAGAAGGCAGCGAGGAGTGGGACCTCGAGCAGGTGCCGTTCGAGGGGCCGGGCGCGTTCCTCGCCGACGACGCCTTCGTCAAGGAGCTCCGCGACGTCTTCAAGTACTCGAAGGACGCGCGGCTCCTCCGCTTGAAGCGCACCGACACGCGTCTCCTCGCGGTGGTGCAGACCGGCGCGACGGCCCAGGACACGAAGGTCCTCCGCTGGGCGATCGACGCCGCGGGGCGCGTCACGTACATGGACGCGCGCGGCGACGAAGACGCGAAGCCGCCGCGCCAGCACGAGTTCGTGTGGACGCAGACCGGCCGCGACGACCAGGTGGCGGGCCCGCACCCGCACGTCAGCATCCTCGACGTCTGCTTCGTCGAGACGGTCGGCGGCGACCTCACGATCAAGGTCGAGAACAACACGAAGGACGGGCGCGGCATTTACCGCGAGCCGGTCGACGATCCGAACCAGACGCTCGACGACGGCGATATCGCGTATTGCAAAGTCGGCAATCTCATCCTCCTTCGCATAAGGCCATTTCGCGAAGAGCGTTATCGCTACCTCGTCTTCGATCCGCGGGCGAAGAAGGTGGTCCGCATCGACGCGATCGGAGAGGCCTGCCACGAGCTGCCGGAGGACCACGGCATCGTGTTCCCGGGCGGGTATTACTTGCAGTCGGGCGAGCACAAGATCTTCGACGCCGCCACCGACCGCCTCGAGTTCGAGCGCGTCGTCAAATCGCCGAACGGCGAAGACGTCCTCTACGTCTATCACCGGCGCGACGAGGGCGAATACCTCCTCCTCCCGTACAACGTCATCCGCAAAGAGATCGCGACGCCGATCCGCTGCCACGGCTACAGCCTCTTCCCCGACGGCACGATGGCGGTCTTCCGCGCGGAGGAGGAGCCCACGCGCGTGCATCCGCTCCAGATCTGGCGGACGCCGTTCGACACGGTCGAGAACGCGGCCGCGAAGCCGAAGGACGGGAGCTACCTCGCGAAGGTCGGGAACGCGGACCTCGTGCGCGGCATCTCCGACGCGCTCGCGCTCCGCCGCCTCGTCGCGGTCGAGAAGCCGCTCCGTCATCACTACGAGGACCTCGTCGCGGCGGTGGGGCGCGCGATCGACTCGCACTACTGGCTCGGCCACGCCGAGGCCGGTGACCTCGCCTCGACGCTCGGGGCGATGAAGAAGACGAGCGAGCTCGTCCTCGACGAGTTCGACAAGGTCGACGCGATCGAGAAGCGCGCGCACGAGGCGCTCGAGAAGGCGCACGCGGAGCAGGCCGCGCTCTTCGTGAAGGTGCGCCCCGACGACCTCCACGTCGTCGAGGACTACCTCCGCGCGCTGACCGAGCTCCGGCACCAGCGCGGGCAGCTCATCAGCCTGAAGGACCTGCGCGGGATGGACGTCCACGCGCTCGCGAAGCTCGAGAACGAGCTCGTCGCGCGGTTCGACGAGGTGAGCGAGGCGTGCGTCCAGTACTTCCTGAAGGAGGACGCGTTCAAGCCGCTCATCGAGCGCCTCGACGTCGCGGTCGAGAAGATCGAGGCGACGACGAAGGCGAACGAGCTCGCCCCGTTCGGCGAGGAGCTCGACGTCGTGCAGCAGGGCCTCACCCTCCTCGCCGAGGTCACCGGCGGGCTCAAGATCGACGACGCGACCGCGCGCACGCGCATCCTCGAGGGCGTCAGCGCCGCGTTCGCGCACCAGAACCGCGCCCGCGCGGTGTGGCAGGCGAAGAGGAAGGAGCTCGTCGGCAGCGAGGCGCGCGCCGAGTTCGGCGTGCAGTTCCGGCTCTTCGGGCAGGCCGTCACCGGCGCGGTCGCGGTGTGCGACACGCCGGAGCGCTGCGACGCCGAGCTCTCGAAGCTGCTCCTCCAGCTCGAGGAGCTCGAGGGCAAGTTCGGCGAGACGGGCGAGTTCACCGCCGAGCTCGCGGCGAAGCGCGAAGAGGTGAACGACGCGATCGGCGCGAAGCGGCAGCAGCTCCTCGACGAGCGGCACCGTCGCGCGCAGAACCTCCTCACCGCCGCGGACCGCATCCTCGCCGGCGTCGCGCGCCGCGCCGCCACCTTCAAGACGCCCGACGAGCTGAACGCGTACTTCGCGTCGGACGCGATGGTGCTGAAGCTCGCCGACGTGCAGGAGCAGCTCAAGGCGCTCGGCGACACGGTGAAGAGCGACGAGGTCGCCTCCCGGATCAAGACCGCGCGCCAGGACGCCCTCCGCGCGATGCGCGACAAGGCGGAGCTCGGAGACGGCGGCGCGGGCGACGTCATCAAGCTCGGCGAGCATCGCTTCAGCGTCCACACGCAGCCGCTCGAGCTCGTGCTCGTGCCGCGCGAAGGCGTGATGTCGATCCACATCACCGGCACGGACTTCTTCGAGCGGATCGACGATCCCGAGCTCGACGCGGCGAAGGACCTCTGGGAGCAGACCTTGCCGAGCGAGTCGGCGGAGGTCTACCGCGGCGAGTTCCTCGCGACCTCGATGCTCCTCGACGCGGAGGACGGCGCTCGCGCGGGCCTCACGATCGACGAGCTCGAGGCCGCCGCGCGCGACGGGAAGCTCCTCGAAGAGGTCCGCGCCTACGCGCAAGACCGCCTCGACGAGGGCTACGAGCGCGGCATCCACGACGCCGACGCGGCGCTGATCCTCGAGAAGCTCCTCGCGCTGCGCTCCAGCGCGGGCCTCCTCCGCTACTCCGCCGACGCGCGCGCGCTCGCGATCCTCTGGTGGACGTCGCTCCCCTCCGAGCGGAGGGCGTTGCTCCACGCGCGCGGCAAGAGCCTCGGCCGGCTGCGCGAGGAGACGAAACACGCCGCCGCGCAGAGCGACCTCGCCCGCGAGATCGAGCCCCTCATCGGCGCGTTCTCGACGACGCTGGGCCTGCCTCACCACACGGGAGAGGTCTCCAGCGCGGCGCGCTACCTCGTGCTCGAGCTCGCGCATCGGGAGCTCAGGTTCGTCGCGAGCGCGACGGCGGACTCGCTGCGGCGCGCGCTGATCTCGTTCGTCGACGCGGCCGGGCACCGGCGCGCGTTCGAGGACGAGCTGGTCGCGCTCGACGCGGAGCCGGCGAAGAAGCTCGGCGTCGCGCTCGCCTGGCTCGAGGCGCTGGTCGGGAAGAAGCAGGTCGAGCACGCGCGGCCCTACGTCCGCGAGGCCGCGGTCATGCTCGTGACCGAGACCGCGGGCGCGAACGGCCCGCCCTCCGCGACCGGCGGCGCCGCGCTCGACCCGTCCGCCGCGACGGTCGAGGCGCAGGTCGACGGCCTCCTCGGCGCGCACCCCCGCGTCGTGAACCGCTCGCTCCGCCTCGCGATCGACGAGACGCTCGCGCGCCTCGTGCCGTTCATCACCGAGGCCGCGCCGCGGTTCCGCGCGTTCCGCAAGCTGAAGGCCGACGTCGCCCTCCGCGAGCGGAAGCGCCTCCGCATGAGCGAGTTCCAGCCGCGCGTGCTCACGTCGTTCGTGCGGAACCGCCTCATCGACAACGTCTACCTCCCGCTCGTCGGCGCGAACCTCGCGAAGCAGATCGGCGCGGTGGGCGCGAAGAAGCGCACCGACCTGATGGGCATGCTGCTCCTCGTCTCGCCGCCGGGCTACGGCAAGACGACGCTCATGGAGTACGTCGCGAGCAAGCTCGGGCTCGTCTTCATGAAGGTGAACGGCCCCGCGCTCGGGCACGACGTGACGTCGCTCGATCCGAACGACGCGAAGAGCAGCACCGCGCGGCAGGAGGTCGAGAAGATCAACCTCGCCTTCGAGATGGGCAACAACGTGATGCTCTACCTCGACGACATCCAGCACACGTCGAGCGAGCTGCTCCAGAAGTTCATCTCGCTCTGCGACGGGCAGCGCCGCGTCGAGGGCGTGTGGAAGGGCACGACGCGCACGTACGACCTCCGCGGCAAGAAGTTCTGCGTCGTCATGGCCGGCAACCCGTACACGGAGTCGGGGGCGCGCTTCCAGATCCCGGACATGCTCGCGAACCGCGCCGACACCTACAACCTCGGCGACATCCTCGGCGGGCAGGAGGCGCTCTTCGCGTCGAGCTACATCGAGAACGCGCTCACCTCGAACGCCGCGCTCGCGCCGCTCGCGACGCGCGAGCCCGCCGACACGCAGCGGCTCGTGCGGATGGCGCAGGGCGAGGACCTCCCGCTCACCGATCTGTCGCACGGCTACTCCGCGGCGGAGGTGGAGGAGATCCTCGGCGTCTTGAAGCGCCTCCTCAAGGTGCAGGGGCTGCTCCTCGACGTGAACAAGGAGTACATCAAGTCCGCGTCGCAGGAGGACGCGTACCGCACCGAGCCGCCGTTCAAGCTGCAGGGCAGCTACCGCAACATGAACAAGCTCGCGGAGAAGGTCGTCTCCGCGATGAACGACGACGAGCTCGAGCAGCTCATCGACGATCACTACGCGAGCGAGTCGCAGACGCTGACGACGGGGGCGGAGCAGAACCTCCTCAAGCTCGCGGAGCTCCGGAGGCGCGTGACGCCGGAGCAGGCCGCGCGCTGGAAGGAGATCAAGGACGCCTTCGTCCGCCAGGGGCGCGGCGGCAAGAAGGGCGACGATCCCGTCACGCGCGTCACCGGCGCGCTCTCCGGCGTCGACGAGCAGCTCCAGCGCATCCGCGAGACGATCTCGCACGCGAGCATCGCCGCGGCCGCGGCCGCGGGCTCGAAGACGAGCGAGGCGGAGGCGCTCGGCCCGATCCTCGCGCAGCTCGGCCAGGCGCTGCGTCCGCTCGGGAAGGGGAGCAAGGTCGAGATGAAGATCGACGACGGCAGCGCCGCGGCGGCGGTCGCGGTCGTCAACGTCGTGCGCGAGCAGTCGCAGGTCTTCACGAAGATCGTGCAGATGCTGACCGAGCTCTCGCGCGCGCAGCAGCGCGGCTCGCAGGTGCCGCCCGCGCCGGGTTCGCGCCCCGGCTCGCAGCCGCCGCCGCTGCCGGGCTCGCGGCCGCCGCCGCTGCCGGATCCGCGGCTCGACGACATCGCGCAGGCGATCCGGCGGCTCGAGCAGCGGCTCTCCACGCTGTCGACGACGATCCCGCGCTTCGACGTCACGCTCGACGCCGCGTCGCCGAGCAACTTCTGGCGCAGCATGGACGGGTCGAACCTGGTGCAGGACGGCGGCGTGTTCGTCGCGACGTACGCGAAGCTCCCGCCGCTCGGCGCCACCCTCACCCTCGGCCTCGAGTTCCCCGGCGGCGTGCGCCACGAGTGCCAGGCGATGGTCTCGTGGACGCAGGACCACCTCGGCGACGAGACCCCCGCCGGCTTCGGCGCCAAGCTCCTCGGCCCGTCCCGCGACCTGGTCCAGACGATCGCCCAGTTCGTCCGCTTCCGCGAGCCGCTCCTGCGGGAGTAGGGCGCGCGTTAGGCTCAGCCGACGGACTGCCAGAGGTGGTCGATGTCGAGCGTCAGGCCTGGGACGGCCGTTGATGTGATCCGTCCGCCGACGAGGGCTTGTCGTCCGCGATAGTCGCCGGGGGCATGGCGTGCTGCCTCGACGCGGACGTCGGACCACGTTCCCAGTGACGGATCGAAGGTGAGCGCGAGCACCGAGCGAGCGGGGATGCCGCAGGTCGTCTCTTGAGCGTTGACGATCCAGTACTCGCCGACGCGCCCGTCGAGGTACGTCCGCCAGCGATCGGTCTTGTCGCCGGTCCCGTCCCCGAGGTCCTCGCGCCACGTCGACGGCGACAGGAGCTCGACGACGAGCATGACGTCCTCCGGCGCGTAGACCTTGTTCTTCTCCGAAGCGCGGATCGTGCGGAACGGACGCCGCAGACAAATGATGTCCGGCTCGATGCAGGGCAGGCCGTGATGGGAGAGCGGGACCACCGTGCCGTTCAGCGTGTAGATGGGATCGAAGGCGACGCTGCCCCCTGCAACGACGAGGGAGCGATCGTCGAGCTGCCGGATCATCCCCTGCATGAGGATCGCGAGCGGGGTTCGATGGAAGTCCGCGTGGTCAGGAGGCGACAGGATGAGCATGCCGTTCTCGTCGCGCGCGTAGCGGCGTCCGTCCGGCGGTAGCGCCAGCAGATCCGCGAGCGAGATGGGCGCGCCGAGGGCGTAGCTCGGCTGGGAGTCCGAGTGAGGGGCGGACGCCATCGATCTCGATCCTGGCACGCGCCGCGCCGGCTCGCAAACCGCCGCGTCTACGTCTTCGCGGCGCGTTGCTTTGCGAGGACGCGGCGGGTGATGCGGGCGAGGACGCCGTGGTAAGTGCCGGGGAGGAGGCGCTGGAACACGTCGAGGAGGCGGGCGTCGGTGCCGATGAGGACGCGGCGGGCGTTCCTCTGGACGCCGCGGAGGATCTGCTCGGCGGCGTCGTCGGCGGTCACGCGGAAGGCCTTCTCGAACTCGCGGCGGGAGAGCTCCGGATCGGTCACGCCGAGGTCGGCCATCGAGGGGTGCATCTTCGACGCGCGCGCGATGTTCGTCTTGATGCCGCCGGGGTGCACGCACGTCGCGGAGACGGGGGCGCCCGTGATCTCGAGCTCGATGCGGAGCGCCTCCGTGAAGCCGCGGACCGCGAACTTCGCCGAGTTGTAGGCGCACTGGCCCGGGAACGCGATGAGGCCGAAGAGGCTCGACGTGTTGATGACGTGGCCCTCGCCGGAGGCGCGGAGGTACGGGAGGAACGCGCGCGTGCCGTGGACGACGCCCCAGTAGTCGATGTCGACGATGCGCTCGAACTCGGCCTGGTCCGCGCCCTCGACCGTCGCGGAGTAGGAGACGCCCGCGTTGTTGAAGACGAGGTTCACGCGGCCGTGCTCGCTCGCGACGTCCTTCGCCCACGCGCGCATCGCCTCCGCGTCGGCGACGTCGAGCCGCCGCTTCGTCACGCGGAGGCCCGGCTTGCCCGCCGCGGTGGCGAGGCGCACCGTCTCCGCGAGGCCGACCTCGTCGACGTCCGAGAGCGCCACCTCGCAGCCGCGCCGCGCGAGCGCGACGGCGAGAGAGCGACCCATGCCCGATGCCGCGCCCGTGATCGCGGCGACCTTTCCGTCGAAGGATCTCACTTGCATTCACCCTTCACGCCGTTGACCGTGCAACTCTCGGCGCAGCATCGTACGTCCTTGGTCTCGCACGCGGGCGGCTGGCACGTCACCGCGCACGACGGGCCGCTGCAGCGGACCTTCTTGCACGCGTCCTTGCCGCTGCACGCGATCGCCGTGTTCGCGGAGCTCGCGACCACGTCGTCCGCGCACGCCGACTCTCCGTTGCACGAGACGTCGCACCGCGCCGCGCCCGTGCACGTGATCCGCTTGCACGCGTCCTTGCCCTCGCACGTGACGACGCAGCTCACGCCCTCTGGGCAGCGGACCTCCTCCTTGCACGCCTCGCCGAGCCGGCCTCTCGCGCCCGAGCCGCAGCGGAACGCGCACGTCGCGCCTTCGCAGGTGCCGCCCGCGGCGCCGCATGCGCCCCCGCACGCCGCGGCCGGGCCGCCGCTCGTCGAGGAGGTCGACGACGTGCCCGCCTCGCCGGCGTCGGCCTGGATGAACGTGGGATCGTCGAGGCAGCCGTCGAGCGATACGAGCATCGCGACGGTGAGCCCGAACCTCCGCATCTCGCCATTGTCTCACGCATCGGCCGTCCGATCGTGCTACTTCGCTGGCGTGCGCTCTCGTTTCCCCCTCTTCCTCGCCGGCGTAGGCGTGCTCGCGCTCGCGTTCGCCGCGGCATGTGACGACAGCAGCGCGTACGAGCCGCCGGGGATCCAGCCGCAGATCGTGACCGTGATAGGACCCGCCGGCGCCACCGTCGTCTGCCATCCCGTCGACACGGGAGGCAACTGCCCGCTCCCGATCACGGTGACGTTCCGCCTGCCGAAGGAGCAGTTCGTCACGCGCGCCGTCGTCCGCTTCCAGGGCGACGGCAGCGACGTCGGGTACGACCGCATCTACGCCGTCTCCCCCACCTACGGGAACGACGGCGCCGACGTCACCGTCACCGTCGACGCGGACATCCCCGCCACCATCCTCCGGCGCAACGCGCTCTTCACGTACTCCGTCGTGCTCGTCACCGGCGCGGGGGCGAAGTCGCCCGCGTCGACGCTCACGGTCTCGGTGACGTGACGCGCCACACCGGCGCCTCGTCCGGCGCGGGGCGGCCTTCGAGCAGCTCGTGTGGGCCGAAGCGGCCCTTGTACATGAGCGACGCGCAGCCCTCGACGCGGTAGCCGAGGTAGACGTGCTCGCGTCCGCGCGCGCGCGCCTCCTCGACGAGCATCACGACGTGCGCGGTGCCGAGCGACGACGGCGCGTGCTCGGGGTCCCAGTAGAAGTACACCGCCGAGAGCGAGACGCCGGTGTCGTCGACGATGCCGAGCCCGACGAGGCGATCGCCGTTCGTCGGATCGCGGAAGGCGACCTCGCGCACGCACGGGTGCGGGAACGCGAAGTCGATCTTGTAGCGCTCGGCGTCGAGCGAGCTCTCGTCCCAGCCGCGCGCCTCTTCGCGCTGCTCGTGCCACCGCGCGTAGAGCGCGAGGCGCTCCGCGTCGACGATCGGACGCCGGACCGTGCGCGTGAGGTGGGCCGCGTTCTTCCGCGCGCGGCGCTGGCTCTTCGTCGGCGTGAACTCCGCCGCCGGGATGCGCAACGTGAGGCACTCGTTGCAGGACGCGCACGCCGGCCGGAAGTAGGTGGGCCCGAAGCGGCGCCAGCCGCGCGCGAGCCGCGCCTCGAGCTCGACCGCGTCGACGTCGAGCTCGAGCCGGATCTCGAGCGCCGCCTCGCGGTCCGGCAGGTACGTGCACGCCCGCGGCGGCTCGGTAAAATGCTGAAGGAGCCGCGTCACGCTCTACTATGTAGCCCATGTATCGCGTCCTCTTCACCTCGGACTACGAGATCCACGGGAGCGGGATGGGCTCGCCGAAGGAGCTCGTCGTCGATCCGACGACGCGCATGCTCGATCAGCTCGACCGCTACGGCGGAAAGCTCACGATCATGGCCGACGTGGGCGAGATCCTGAAATTCAAGGAATACGCTGAATCTCATGACGACGACCGCTTCGCCTGGGGCGCGATCGCGGCGCAGCTCCAGCGCGCGGTCCGCACCGGCCACGACGTGCAGCTCCACGTCCACTCGTCGTACTTCAACGCGACGTGGGACGAAGCGAAGCGAGCGTGGACGCAGGACTACTCCGAGTACGACCTCGCGAGCCTGCCGTACGAGCGCGTCCGCGCGATGATCGCGCGCGGCAAGGCGCTCCTCGAGGACACCTGCCGCAAGGCCAAGCCCGACTACGAGTGCTTCGCGTTCCGCGCGGCGAACTGGTCGATGCAGCCGTCACCGGCGATCGTGCGCGCGCTGATCGAGGAGGGCTTCCGCATCGACACGTCGGTCTGGAAGTACGGCCGCTACGACGACCTCGTGAAGTTCGACTACACGCACGCGCACTCCGACCTCGTGCCGTGGCCGATCGACGAGCGCGACGTCTGCCGCCGCGATCCGAACGGGCGCCTCTTCGAGTTCCCGATCTACACCGAGGAGCAGCCGCTCTGGACCTTCCTCACCGCGAATCGCGTCTACCGCGTCGTCGCGCAGCGGCTCAACCCGCTCCCGGAGCCGGACCCGATGGACGGCGGCGGCGCCGCGCCCGCGAGCGGGACGCGTCCCTCGCTCGGCGCGCGGCTGCTCGGCAAAGCCAAGGCGCTCCCGAAGGTCGCGCAGAAGGCGACCGGCCGCTTCCCGTGGAAGGTCGACTTCAACCAGTGCACCGGCAAGCAGCTCGTCGACGCGCTCCTCCGCGTCGAGGAGCGGTACGGCCACCCCGACGCGCCGCTGCCGTTCGTGCTCATCGGGCACTCGAAGACGTTCACCGCCCACAACGAGCGTAGCCTCCGCCCGTTCCTCGAGCTCGTCGCGAGCCACCCCGACCGCTTCTCGTTCGGGACGTTCCGCGACTTCGATCCCGAGCGCTACCGCGATCCCGTCGCCGCGTAGACGCATGTAGCGGTCAGCTGCGGAGCTTCTTCACCGCCGCCCCGACGTCGTTGCCGTTCACGTTCGCGCCGGTGCTCTTCAGGTGCTTCATCGCGACGCCGGTCGCCTGGCCGTCGGCCTTCGCGGCGACGATCGCGTCCTTCACCGGCGCGAGCGCGGCGACGATCTCGTCGACCGAGAGCTGCTTCGGGAGGAGCGCGGCGAGGACCTCGATCTCCTTCTTCAACGTCGCGGCGCGCTCGCCTTCGGAGAGGCCGAGCGTCTCCTCGTTCGACTTGATCAGCTTCCGCACCACCGCCCCTGCTTCCTCGTCGGTGAGGGAAGCGCTCTTGCGCGCCTCCGCGGTCTGGATCTCGCCGAGGGCGAGGCGGAGGACGTCGCGCGCGACGGTGTCTCCCGTCTTCATCGCGACCGTGACCTTGGCTTTGATGTCGTCGATCAGCATCAGGACTTCTTGCCTCCTCCCTTCGGACGCACCACGAGCACGGAGCGATCGGCGTGGTTCACGACCTTCGCCGCGGTGGTGCCGACGATGCGGTCGAGGATGTCGTAGCCGTGCGAGCCGATCACGATGAGGTCCACGTCGTCCTCCTTCGCGACGCTGCAGATCGTGTCCCACGGGACGCCGACGTGCACCGTCGCGCTGTCGAACAGCTCGGGCGGGACGCCGGCGCCGTCGGCGTCGAGCTCGCGCTTCGCGATCGCGAGGAGCTGGTCCGTCACCTGCGCGGGCGGGAGCGCCCAGACGTTGGCGGGGAGCTCGGGCGGGAGGCCGACGCAGCGAAGCAGCCGGAGCTTCGCCTGCGTGCGCCGCGCGAGGTCGATCGCGGCGGCGAGGACCTCCTTGGCCCGAGGCGTGTGATCGAGCGCGACGAGGATCCGATTCATGCCGAAGGTCGTAGCACGGACGCGTCAGAAGCGGCCGGTCAACGAGAGCGCGAGGGCACCGGGCCCGACGACCGGCGCGATGCGCGCGCGCGGGCCGTGCTCCGGCGCGGTGAAGTAGATGGCGGCGCCGCCGATCGCGAAGGCGGCGCCGGCGATGACCGCGACGGTGGAGATGTCCCCGAACCTCCGGCTCTCCTCGCCCGCGTCCACGCCCGCGCGCGTGCACAGCGTGAAGTCCGGCGGCTGGCAGTTGTCGTCCGCGGTCTGCTTGCGCGAGAACGCGAGCGCGCCGAAGACGCCGCCGGCGACGAGGCCGGCGACGCCCACGCCGCCGAGCGCGAAGCCGACCGTGCGCTGCGCGTCGCCGCGCGTCGCGTCCTCGATCCGGTTCCGCCGCGGCTCCTCCGGCGGCTTCTCCGCGGCGGGATCGGCGTCGAGCTCGGGCACGTCGACGACGATCGTCTCGGCGCCCTTCTCGGGTACGTCGACGGTCGTGGACCACCGCTTGTAGCCGTCCGCGCTCGCGCTGATCGTGTGCGCGCCGGGATCGACGGGGAAGGGATCGCCCCACAGCGCGGGGCCGACCGTCGTGTCGTCGCGCATCACGCGGAAGGAGGGGAGCTCCTTGTCCTTCGGCGGCACCTGGATGCGGAGCTTCCGGAGCCGCGGGCCGAGCGCGTCGATGCGCGCCTGCGCGATCCGCGCGCGGTCCTTCCGTCCGTCGCGCTTCGCGGCCGCGAGCGCCTCCTGGTAGGTCGCCCACGCGGTCGCGGTCTTCCCTTCGTGCTCGCGGCACGCGGCGAGGTGAAGGAGCGTCCCGCCGCCGGGATCGAGGCGCTGGCTCTCTTCGAGCTTCGGACACGCGTCGCTCCATCGCTCCTGCGCCATGAGCGCCTGCGCTTGATCGAAGAGCGCCTGCGCGGCGGCGGGATCGCTCGCCGACGCGACGCGCGCGTAGAGGACGAGGCTCGGCGTCGTCAGCGCAAGGAGCCACGCCCGCATACGGTCTCAGGAGTTCTTCGCGGCTCGCTTCGAGCGTTCGACGAACTCGACGACGCTCTGCTGGACGCGCGGGCTCGGATGTCCGAGGAGGCGCTCGGCGACCGAAGGATCGAGCTCGATCGGGAGCGCGGTGGTGAGCGCCTGCACCGCGCTCGAGAGGACGACCTCGTCGTGATCGGTGCGCAGCACCTCGAGGAGGAGGCGGCGTTTGTCGTCGGAGCGATCGAGCGCGGCGATGACGCCGACGATGCCGTCGCGGAGGGAGGCGTTCGAATGACGGATGAGGCGCTGGCACAGCTCGCCGACCTCGGTCCAGCCGACCCCGCGCGTCGCGACGAGCCGCTCGATCGCCTCGAGCAGCCAGCGGCGCACGGCGGGGGACTCCTCTTCGCTGCTCACGAGCTCCGCGAGCGCGAGCCACGAGCTCGGCGAGCCGAGGTGCTTGAGGAGCCACGCGCCGTGCTCGCGCAGCTTCGGATCGGGCTCGTCGCGCAGCGCGGCGATGAGCGCGCGGCAGAGCGGGTCGCGGTCCCACACCCGCGCGAGCTCGAAGACCGGCTCTTCGATGTCGTAGTCGAGCTGCGTGAGGGCGAGGAGCAGCTCGATCGGCGGGCGGCCGCGGAGCCACTCGGGGTGCTCGCGCAGCGTCGTCGCCGCCTCGCGCACGGTGAAGGAGCTGCCGAGCTGCTCGATGAGCTGCTCGCGCTCTTGCGAGGTGTAGGTGACGATCGAGCTGTCCTCTTGCGGCGGCGGCGGCGAGGACGTGCTCACCGGCGCGGCCGGCGGCACCGACGGGTACACCGCCGGCGGGATCGACTGCGCGCGCGGCGGGAGCGGCGGCGGGATCGAGCGCGGCGGCGACGGCGCGACCGAGGCGCGCGGCGGCGTCGGGGGGACGGAGGCGCGGGGCGCGACCGACTGGCGGGTGGAGATCGGAGCGGCCGCGGGCATCCGCGCGGACGGCGGCTTCGACGCGCTGACCGGCGGCACCGACGGCATCTTCACCGACGGCGGCTTCGACGCGCGCATCGACGCCGACGGCGGCGGCACGGAGGGGCGCGCCGGACGCTGCGAAGGCGGCTTCTGTTCTGCGAACGTCGGCGGAGGAGGAGGACCGGAGACGGTGACCGGCGCGTGCCCTGGGACCGCGATCGGGTTCACCGAAGGCGCCTTGCTGAACGGGCCCGTCATCGCGCTCGGAGGCGCGGTGGCGGTCGTGCTCCCGCCCTTCGCTTCGGCGCCGGAGCGCGTGACGGGCGGCGGCGGCTCGAGGGCTTCTTGCGGGATCGCGGGCGCGGGCGGGACGCCGTCGCCGTAGTCCGAGAGCGGGACCGCGCGCGTCGGCGGGGCGACCGAGCCCGCGTTCGGCGGCGGCGCGACCGACGGCGTGGCCGAGCGCCAGCGCGCGAACGCGGTGGTGATCTCGTCGCGGAGCGTGCGGACGCTCTCCTCCGTCGCCGTGCGCGCGCGATCCGAGGCCGCCGCGCGCGCGTTCGCGGAGGCGATCGTGGCGTTCGCGGCGTCGAGCGCCTGCTGCAGGCGATCGACCTCCTTGCGGACGTCGGCGGTCTCCTTCTCCGCCATGTTCTTGCCTTCGAGCGCGACGTCGCGCGCGTGGCGCGTGTCCTCGAGGTCGCGCTCGAGGCGGCCGACCTCGGACTTGGTCTCGAGGAGCGTGCTCCGCGCGTTGGTGAGGTCGGCGTCGAGCGCGACGACCTTCTCCTGGACGAGGCGCGACTCCGCGAGCGACTTCTCGAGGCGATCGATCGCCTCCTTCGCCGCGAGCCGTTCGTGCTCGCTCTCGGAGAGCTTCTGCGCGGCGGCCTCCGCGGCGTCGTTCGCCTCCTGCTTCGTGCGGACCACCTCCGCCTTCGCCTGCGCGATCTCTTCGCGCGCAGACGCGAGCTCCGCGGTCACGCGCTCGGCGCGCTCGCGCACGGTCTGGAGCTCCGCCTCCGTCGCGGTCGCCTTCTGCGCGCCCGCCTGCTCCCGCTTCCGGATCTCGGCGATCTCGTGCTCGAAGGTCGTGGCCGCGCGGAGGACCTCCTCTTGTTGCCGCTTGAGCGCCTGGATCTCCTCGCGCGCTGTGTCGGCCGCGCCCTTCGCCGCGTCGACCGCGCGCGAGAGGTCGTCGCGCTCCGACCGCATGTGCTGCAGGTCTTGCAGCGTCTGGTCGTGGAGGCGGCGGAGGCTCTCGAGCTCGCGCTCCGCGGTCTCGGCGCGCTGCTCCAGCTCGAGGTTCTTCGAGCTGATGTGCTCCGCGCGCTCGAGCGCGTCGCTCCGCTCGCGGCGCTGGTCCTCGATCGTGCGCTCCACCGCCGCGGCCTGCTGATGGAGCTTCGCGAGCTCGCGGCGCAGGGTGAGGGCCGCGTTCGTGAGCGAGTCGATCGTGGAGTTGCGATCGCCGCGGTCGACGGTGACGACGTCGACGCGCCCCGACATCGGCTCGTCGTCCGGATCGGCGCGCGGATCGCGCCGCACCGCCGGCGGCGGACGCGACAGGACGTTGCGGTCGTAGCTGCGGGTCGACTGCCGACTGGACGTGCTCTCCGGAGGGTCTCCACCTCCGTAGCCGGATTCGCCGCCCGGCTTCCCTGCGTTGTCTGCCACGTTGCGTTCCTTCGCCCCCGTTCGAATGAGAGCACGACGAAGGGCCCCGTGAAAGGTGCTACATCGATGAGATGGCTCGCTTGCGCATCGGGTCGGGTGGCCTCTTCTTCGCATTGCTCGCGGGCCCGCTGGTCGTGCTGGGCGGCATCGTCGCGTGCGAGACGGACAACGGGGACACGACGCACGGGCCGGACATCGGCACGCTCCCCGACGCGGGGGGGCGCCGGAAGCTGCCGGACGGCGCGATCGTCGAGGCCGACGGCGCGCCGGTGCAGGGCGACGATGACGACGACGACGACGATGACGACACGGGGCCCGGCGCGTGCACGACGGGGCTCACCGCAGTCCTCGCGGGGAACGACACGACCTTGAGCGGCGCGGTCCGCACCGGCGACGGCGCGTGGACCGGCGGCGCGATCGCGGGCGGAGCGGCGAAGAGCAAGCCCGCGCTCGTCGCGTTCGGCGCGGGCTTCCTCGCGGCGACGCGCGGCGCGGACGACAAGCTCCAGAGCCTCACCGCGAGCGGGACGGCGTGGAGCGCGCCGGCGGTGATCGGGCTTGGCCTCGTGAAGGGCCCGCCGTCGCTGACCGTCGCAGGGACCAGAGCGCACCTCGTCTACACGTCGGACTCGTTCTTCAAGCACGGGATCTACGAGGGCACGAGCTGGAACGCGGCGGACGCGCCGGTCGGGACCGGGACCGGCGCCGGCGAGTTCAGCTTCGGCACGTTCTCGGGCGGGCTCGCGGCGGTCGGGAGCGAGGTCGTGTTCGCGGAGAACGGCGGCGACAACGGTCTCTACGCGCGGACCTACGGCAGCGCGTGGTCGGCGGCGGTCCCGGTCTTCGGCGCCGGCACGGTGGGCTCCACCGGCGCGACGCCCGAGATCGCGCCGATCAGCGCGGGCAAGTCGGACCTCGTGATCGTCTACGCGTACAAGAAGGAGACGCCCGCGAGCCAGAACGCGATCGCGTTCGCGACGCGGCAGCCGGCGGAGACCGAGCAAGAGAAGAAGTGGGGCAACGCGGAGACGCAGTACGTCTCGGGCGTCCTCACCGCGGAGAAGTTCTTCCTCACCGCGATCTCGGCGACGTCCGTCATCCTCACGTTCCGCGGCGACGACGGCAATGCATACTACACGCAAGGGAGCGCCAACGGCGACGCGGTGGAGTGGACCTCGCCGGCCGCGATCGGCGGCGCCCCGACCGCGGTCGACACCGCCCCCGCCGTCGCGAAGGGCGCCTGCGGCGACGACGCCGTCTTCGCCTACGCCACCGCCAGCGCGGTGAGCACGGTGAGCCTGAAGGCGGGCGCGTGGTCGACCCCGTCCGCCGTCACCGGCACGACCGGCACCCACGTCGCGATCGCGACCAAGTAGCTACGACCCGAGCAGCCCGCGGAGCTGGGCGCGGAGCGGCTCGGCGCTCTTCTCGGCGCGCTTGGCGATGACGCCCTGGTAGGGCTTGCCGCCGAGGGTGAGGAGGGACTTCGCCATCGCGAGGACGACGGCGTCTTGCTTCGAGCTCGGGGCGAGGTCCGGGATCTCGTCGCGGCTCGGGGTGAGGAGCTCGGCGAGGAGATCGGTCGCCGGCTTGCGCGCGGCGGGGGAGGCGTGCGCGAGCGCGACGGCGGCGGCGCCGCGGACCTCCTCGCCGGCGGGGACGCGGCGGGTGAGGATCGCGTGGAGGCGCGGGACGAGGTGCTCGTCGATCGCGCCGAGCTGGCGGAGGCCGGCGATGCCGGCGACGCGCACGACGTCGTCCTTGCTCTGCACCATCGCGACGAGGACCGGCTTCGCGCGATCGGACCAGAGCTTGACGATCGCCGCGGTCGCGGCGCGGCAGACGCCCGAGTGCGTCCAGCGCAGGAACTTGAGGACGGTGTGGCCCGCGGTCTCGTCGCCGACGAGCGGGACGCAGAGGAGGAGGTCCTCCGCGAGATCGAACGTCATCGGGTTGGGATCGGGCGTGACCGCGATCTTCTCGAGCGACGCGCGCACGACCGGCCACGCCTTCGGCCCGAAGTCCTTGAGGAGGGTGACGAACGGCTGGCGGATGTTCGCGTGCCGCGCGAGCTTCACCCGCGCGCCGTAGAGGCCGTACGCGCCGCCGACGCCGGCGTGGACGAGGAGGCGGCGCGCCTTCTCGCGCACGTCCGCCTTCGGCGCGACGAAGTACTGCTCCGCGACCTGGGTGAGGAGCGTCGGATCGTCGAGCACGCGCAGGAGCTTCGCCGCGCTCCAACCGCGCGAGCCGACCGCGCCCGAGCCGTCCGTCTGCGCGATGTTGTGCATCGTGCTCGCGACGCTCCAGAGCGACTCGACGTCGCCGCGCTGGGAGAGCGTCCTCAGCGCGCCCTCGAGGTGCTGCACTCCTTGCGCGAACGCGGTCGGGTCCGTCGTCTTCACGAGGCGCGCCGTCCACGCGAGCGTGCGCGGTGCGAGCTGATCGCCGCTGTCGGCCGAGGTCGACGCGGGGTTCGGCGTGTTCGGCGCTTGCTCGCGCGCCGCCGCGCCGCCGGGGTAGCCGGCGCTGCGATCGATCCAGTCCGAGTTGTCCTGCTGTCGCGGCGACGGCGTCTCGGCGACGGCGGGAGAGGCCCGGCGCGGCGTCGCGAGCTCGAGCTCCTCCGCCGCGGGCAGCTCGCGGACCGACTGCGTCGTCGGCGCGGTGAGGAGCTCGCGGAGCTCCGCGCGCAGCTCGCGCATCGACTGCTGGCGATCGGGCGCCTCCTTCTCGAGCGCCTTGTTGATGATCTTCTCGAGCGCAGGGGAGACGTCCGGGTTGATCTTCGACGGCGCGGGGTGGGGTGAGAACTGGTGCTTGTTGAGGATGCCGACGACGTGCTCCGCCTGGAACGGGAGCTGGCCCGTCGCCATCTCGTAGAGGATCACGCCGACGGCGTAGATGTCGCTCCGCGCGTCGAGCTCGTCGGCGCGGCACTGCTCGGGCGACATGTACTCGGGCGTGCCGGCGACGTGCCCCGTCGCCGGCGAGTCGGACGCGCCGTGGAGCGCGATGCCGAAGTCGCAGACCTTCACGACCTCGATCTCGTTGCCGTCGTCGTCGCTCCCCTTCACGAGGACGAGGTTCTCGGGCTTCACGTCGCGGTGGACGATGCCGCGCGCGTGCGCGTGCGAGAGGCCGGCGCAGACCTGCATCATGATCGACGCGATGCGCTGGGTCGGGAAGACCTTCTCCTTGTCCATCAGCGCGCGGAGCTCGGGGCCGTCGAGGAACTCCATCGCGAAGTAGAGCGAGCCGTCCGGCTCCTGCCCGAAGTCGAGGACGCGCGTGACGTTCGGGTGATCGAGGCGGCTCGCGGCGAGCGCCTCCGCGTAGAAGCGGCGGCAGAAGTCGATGTCGTTCTGGAACGACTCGTGGAGGACCTTCACCGCGACCGGCATCATCAGCTCGCGGTGGCGCGCCTTGTACACCGCGCCGACGCCGCCGCGCCCGATGATGTGCTCGAGGAGGAGCTTCCCTCCCGCGAGCGCGCGTCCGATCTTCGAGTCTTGCCCGTCGTCGGTCGGGAGCGGTCCGACGTGCGAGAGCTCCTTCTTGTGGCTCTCGCTCAGGTTCATGTTCGTCTGCGCACGCTTGCCGCGGACGGCGGGGACCGGCTCGTCGATGGTGGGGACCTTCGGCGCGGGCGGGACGAGGGTGCTCGTGTCGACGTCCTCGTCCATCGGCGAGAGGCGGAGCGGGAAGCCGTCCTCGGTCGGAGGTCCGAGCGCGACGGCCACGTAGTAAAAAGGCTCCGACGCGCTCGGGGTGTGGACTTCGAGCATGTGCTCGGCCGCGCTGACGGGCGCGGTCTCGAGCGGGACCCACACCGTGCTGCCGGTGAACGCCGCGGCGTCGAGGACCTCCCTCGCGTCATCGTCTGCCAAGTCCGCAACGAGCACCGGCAGGAGGTCGTCGGGCGGCAACGTCAGCATGGACTCGCGCGGAAGGATCTCACTCCCCGCGCTTCCGGGTCAACCGGTCACACGGCTTTCGCCGTCCTACCTATTTGGAGCGCGACCGTTTTTGTGTGGCCACGTGCTCTTGTGCCGGAGTTATCCTTTCTGGCATGTCGGCTCCGCGTGATGTACGGAATGACCGCAAGAACGGCGTCACGAAGTTCTGCCTCGCGATGGAAGAGCATCGCCGGACGGAGGCCGGGCGCGTCCGCACCGCGCGCGAGATGGTCGACTTCTTCTTCCCGCGCAGCGGCGCGGAGACCGTCGACAAGATCTTCCTCCACATCCCGCCCGAGGTGCGCGGCCCGATCGTGTCGGACTGGGGCGTCCGCGGCGCCAAGTCCGCGGTCCGCGACACCGACGAGAAGATCAAGCAGGTCGTGTCGGACGCGCTCGCCGCGGGCGACATCGACGAGGCGATCTTCGAGGAGGGCGTGAACGCGCAGGTGCTCATCGACTGGGCGCCGCTCTCGGAGTGGTGGCAGTTCTGGCGCACGGGCAAGCTCACCGGCGTCGCGATCCAGAAGGCGCTCGCGGTCGCGCGTGACCTCCTCCTCTTCGACGATCGCTGGTTCCTCCTCAACGTGGACGGCCGCGGCGGCAAGCTGAAGGGCACCGACACGCTGTGCGACACGCTCTCGAAGGACCAGATCATCGCGTGGATCCGGAAGGTCCACGAGTCGGGCGACGGCTCGCCGGCGGGCCTCATCGGCGCGCTCGGCTGGGAGACGGTCCTCACGAAGACCTCGCAGGAGGCGCTCCTCTTCGCGCTCGACGCGTTCGCGAAGAAGGTCGGCCTCGTCACCGCGCCCGCGCCGCCCGAGCAGCCCGAGGAGTCGCCCGTCTCCGATCCGGAGATCCCCGGCTTCGAGCCTCCGGGCGACGGAAACGCCTGGTCCGCGTCGGGCTCCTCGGCGAAGGCCGACGACGGCGCGAGCGTCTGGGGCGACAGCCGCGCCCCGGCCGGCGCCGCCGCCCCCGCGCAGTCGGGCACGATGCTCACGACCGACGACGAAGCCCCGCTCTCCTTCGGCGGCACGCCCCGCAAAGGTCGTTAACCTTCAGAGGATCGCGATCGCCTTCAGCTCGAGGAGGCGTTCGACGAGGGTGACGACCTCTTCCGGGAGCATGCCCGTCACGTCGACGAGGGTGCGGAGCGGGGTCTTGCCGTCGATGTGCATCAGCACGAACGCGGCGCGGTGATCGAGCGGGAGCGCGAGCATCTCGCGATCGTCGACGAGGCGGCGCGGGATGGCGCCGAGCGCGAGGCGCGGGCGCGGCGTCGGGATCGTCGGCCGCGTGTTCTCGTCATGGCTGCTCGGGGCGCGGGGGCGCGCGGTCTCGCGGAGGTGCGGCGAGGTCGCGCCGGACGAGGCGCCGCCCAGGTCGTAGCGTTTGCGGAGCTGGCTCCGCTGCTGCGACGCGCCGCCGACGTCGTCGGCGTCGTAGGACGTCACTCTGCGTTTCTTGTTTTCCGTCACGAGAACGAGTCTCCGCGCTTGACCTTCCATCTTCACAGACGTCCTTCTCGAGTCAACCGTACGGCCAACGATATTCCCGGTTCAGGGGGAGCATGTGCGATGCGTCGTTTTTCTTCGGCACGGCGTCTGCTTCGCCTCGGTGCGTGAGCGCCAATTCGACGATCTCCCGCGTATCCCGACCGACGGACGAGAGCGTGCCGCCGAGCCTCCCTGCCGCGGCGCCGTACGTCTCGAAGACGCGGAAGTGGGCGCTCGTCGCCGTCGTCGTCGCGTCGCTGCTCCTCGCCGCGTCGGTCGCGGCGCCGCTCTGGATCCCGATCGTGCTCGGGTGCGTGATGGCGATCTCCGCGCACCGCGCCTACGGCGTGCTCGCGCGGAAGCTCGGCGATCGGCGGTCGCTCGCGGCCGGCCTCGTCACGCTCGCGGCGGGGCTCACGCTCGCGATCGTCGGGACGCTCGTCCTCGTCGCGCTCGCGAGCGAGCTCATGAAGATCGTGAGCCACCTCGACATGAAGAGCGAGGGCGCGCTCGAAGGCATCATCGGCGAGCGCATGACGCGCTGGCTCGGTGAGGCCGGCGTCGACACGGCGAAGGTCTACGCGTGGGCGCAGGGGCAGCTCGAAGACGCGGCGGCCGCGGCGGCGGGGGCGGCGGCGGTGGTGCTGCGCACGACGAGCCAGGCCATCCTCGGCCTCGTCGTGGCGCTGATGACGATGTTCTACATGCTCCGCGAAGGCGCCTCGTTCGCGCGGCGCATCGAGGCGATCGCTCCGCTCGAGCCGCGTCACACCCGCGCGCTCCTCGTCGAGGCGCGCGACGTCGGGCGCACCGCGTTCATCGGCACGCTCGCGACCGCGGCGGTGCAGGGCGTGCTCGCCGGCATCGGCTACGCGGCGCTCGGCGTCCCGCAGCCGATCACGTGGGCGGTGGTCACCGCGTTCGCCTCCTTCCTCCCCGTCATCGGCACGCTCGTGGTCTGGGTCCCGATCTGCGGGTGGCTCGTGTTCGACGGGCATCCCGTGCGCGCGCTCCTCCTCGCGATCTGGGGCGTGCTCGTGGTGACGTCGCTCGCCGACTACGTCATCCGCCCGCGCATCGTCGGCCGCCGCGGCCACGGGCACCCGCTCCTCACGCTCATCGCGCTCCTCGGCGGCATCGAGGTCTTCGGGCTCGCGGGCCTCATCATCGCGCCCATCATCATGAGCGTCTCCGTCGCCGCGTTCCGCATCTACGAGCGCGAGGTGAGGGCCGCCGACGCGCCGGCGCAGCTGTAGCGCCGGCGTCGATTGGCGCATCCTGCCTCAGTTTTTCGGGCCGAAACCGGCGGGAAAGCGGCGCGGCACGATGGAGCGGAGCGTGCTTGTGCTGTCCGCCGTGGACACCGAGACCGAGCGCCCGTCCTTCGAGGTGGAGCCGAAGGGCTCGGTGATCCGCCTCGCCGGGCGCCTGCGGATGCCCGACGCGCCGGCGCTCTGGAAGGAGGTCCGCGCCGCGACGGACGAGGCGAAGAAGGGCTCGCTCACGATCGACCTGTCGGACGCGACCGCGATCGACGGCGGCGTCATGTCGCTCCTCGTCGCGCTCCGCACCGACCTCCACGCGCGCGGGGTGAAAGCGGAGATCGAGGGGACCCCGGAGCAGTTCCTCCCGCTCGTCGAGCTCTACGAAGCGAAGAAACCTCCACAGAAGCGGAAGACACGAAAGCCGGAGGGGCTCGTCGAGAACGTGGGCCGCGCCACGTCGGAGGTCGGGAGCGAGCTCTCGCAGGTCATCTCGTTCTTCGGCGAGATGGTCATCGCGGCGGTCGGCCTCGTCCGGCACCCGCGCTCGGGGCACTGGAAGGAGATCCCGCCGCTCGTGAACAAGGCGGGCGCCGACGCGCTCCCGATCGTCGTCCTCATCAACTTCCTCGTCGGCTTCGTCATGGCCTACCAGTCGGCGAAGCAGCTCAAGCAGTTCGGCGCGAACGTCTACGTCGCGGACCTCGTCGGCCTCTCCGTGACGCGCGAGCTCGCGCCGCTCATGACGGCGATCATCGTCTGCGGCCGCTCCGGCGCCGCGTTCGCGGCGGAGATCGGGTCGATGAAGGTCTCCGAGGAGGTCGACGCGCTGCGCACGCTCGGCCTCCGTCCGTTCTCGTGGCTCGTCCTCCCGCGCGTCCTCGCGCTCATGATCGTCACGCCGCTCCTCACCGTCATCGGCGACATCATCGGCGTGCTCGGCGGCCTCTTCGTCGCGGTGACGAGCCTCGACATCACGCCGCGCGGCTACCTGATCGAGACGCAGAAGGCGATGGAGCTCTGGGACGTCCAGCACGGCGTCTGCAAGAGCTTCGCCTTCGCGCTCGCGATCGGGCTCATCGCCTGCCAGCAGGGCTTCGCCGCGTCGGGCGGCGCGGAGGGCGTCGGCCGGCGCACCACCTCCACCGTCGTCGCGTCGCTCTTCGCGCTCGTCGTCCTCGACGCGCTCTTCACCGTCGTCTTCCGGTTCTTCGGCCTCTGATCTGCTCCCATGGAACACGCACCGCTCTCCCGCCGCCCCGGTCTGCCGCCGCCGCGCAAGCGCATCGCGCCGGCGCTGCCGCGGACGAAGGTCGAGGACATCATCGAGGTCGAGCACCTCACGATGGGCTGGGGCGACGTCGTCCTCCAGGAGGACCTCTCGTTCGAGGTGAAGCGCGGCGAGATCTTCGCCATCCTCGGCGGCTCGGGCTGCGGGAAGTCGACGCTCCTACGCTACCTCATCGGCCTCGAGCCGATCACGAAGGGCGGCACGGTGTGCGTCGCGGGGCGGACCGACCTCGATCTCGACGAGGGCCTCCCGCCGTTCGGCGTCATGTTCCAGGCCGGCGCGCTCTTCGGCTCCTCGACCGTGGGCGAGAACGTGGAGCTGCCGCTCGAGGAGTGGACCGACCTCACCCCCGACGCGATCGCGGCGATCGCGCGCGCGAAGCTGAAGCTCGTCGGCCTCGAGAACGCTTACGACAAGTTCCCGAGCGAGCTCTCCGGCGGCATGAAGAAGCGCGCCGCGATCGCGCGCGCCCTCGCGCTGGAGCCGGAGCTCGTGTTCTTCGACGAGCCGAGCGCGGGCCTCGATCCGATCACGTCGTCGGAGCTCGACGACCTCATCGTCACGCTCAACGAGTCGCTCGGCCTCACCGTCGTGATCGTGACGCACGAGCTCGAGAGCATCTTCCACATCGTGACGCGGGGGATCATGCTCGACAAGGCGTCGAAGTCGATCATCGCCGACGGTCCGCCGCGCGAGCTCGCGAAGAGCGACGACCCGCGCGTGCGCAACTTCTTCCAGCGTCGATCGCGAGACGAGTAGACAACCATGGCCGCACCTACCAACCACTTCAAGCTCGGGCTCTTCGTCATCCTCTCCTTCTCGGCGATGGTCGTCGCCGTCGTCGTCCTCGGCGCCCACGCGATGAAGAAGGACACCACGAAGTACCACACGTACTTCAACGAGTCGGTCCAGGGCCTCGACGTCGGGTCGCCGGTGAAGTTCCGCGGCGTGACGATCGGCTTCGTCTCCGCGATCGAGATCGCGCCGGACCATCGCCACGTCGACGTCACGGAGGAGCTGGACGTGAAGGACATCCGGCGCCTCGGCCTCGCGGAGAAGTCGACCGGCCCGCTCGACCGCGCGAAGTTCAACGTCCCGCCCGACCTCCGCGCGCAGCTCGGCTCGCAGGGCGTGACGGGCGTGAAGTTCGTCGCGATCGACTTCTTCGATCCGAAGAGCACCCCGCCCCCGCCGCTCCCGTTCGAGCCGCGCCCGAACTACATCCCCGCCGCGCCGAGCCTGATGAAGAACCTCGAGGACACGATCACGAAGGCGATGGAGAGCGTCCCCGAGCTCGTCGACGCGGTCGTGAAGACGGCGTCGCGCATCGAGCGCATGGTCGCGCGTCTCGAGGAGGAGGACGTGGGCGGCCAGGCCTCGCAGGCGATCAGGCACGCCGATCAGGTCCTCACGAACCTCAACGGCGCGATCACGCACCTCGATCAGGCGAACCTCCCCGCGAAGACGGCGGAGACGATGGACGACGTGCACAAGGCGGTGAACAAGCTGAACGCGGTCCTCGACAAGGTCGACGGCGAGAGCGGCCTCATCGCGAGCATCACGCGCACGTCCGACGCGTTCGGGACGCTCGGCCGCGGCGCGAGCGGCACCAACCGCGAGCTCGAGTCGACGCTGCGCGAGGTCCGCGAGGCGGCGGAGAGCATCCGCGTCCTCACCGACGCGCTCGAGCGCGACCCCGACATGTTCCTCAAGGGCCGCGCGAAGGCGAAGGCGAAGAGCGAGAAGTAGCGATGAGCAGCCAACCGATCCGGACCCTGGGCCTCGGCCTCCTCTTCCTCGGGCTCGTTCCCGCCTGCGCGCTCACCTCGAAGGCGGACGCCCTCGCGATCCGCTGGTACACGCCGGAGAACACGCGCCCGCGCCTGACGAGCGCGGCGACGCAGGGCGGCGTGATCGCGGAGGACGCGCTCCAGGTGCAGCTCGGCCGCGTGACGTCGGGCCTCAACCTGCGCGAGAAGATCGCGTACCGCGACTCGACGTTCGAGCAGGGCTTCTACGACGACAAGCGCTGGACGGAGCGCCCGGAGGTCTACGTCCGCCGCGAGCTGGAGCGCACCCTCTTCGAGGAGCACGGCTTCCGCCGCGCGCTCGCGTCGCAGGCCCCGGCCCTCGAGGTGGAGGTCGTCGCCTTCGAGGAGGTCATCGGCCCCGGCGAGGCTCACTCCGCGCGGGTGCAGCTCAAGGTCGTCGTCCACGACGACCACGACGCGCTCCTGGAGAAGACCTTCACGGTGGAGCGCCCCGTCGCCGCCGACCCAAAGGGGTTCGCGGGCGTGGTGCAAGCCATGGCCCAAGCCCTCGACGCCGCCGCCGAGGAGATAACCACCGCCACCGCCCGCGCGGTCCGCACCAACGCACAGACGAAGGCGAGCACGACGACACTGCCGAAGTAGCGCATCGTCCCGTCTCCTCTTGAGCCCCTCGGCGAGGGAGTCGATGCCGTATCCTCGGCGGATGCCCGACCTCTCGCTGAAGGCCCTGGAGCTTCGCTACCTCGCGGCGATCGGCGTCGCCGTCGCCGGGTGCCGGAGCTCTTCGGCGCGTCCCGAACCTCCGAGCGACGGAGCCGCGGCGGCGAGCGTCTCCGCGCCGGTCGCTTCCGTCGTCGTCGACGCTCCGCCGGTCGACGCGGCGCCGTCGGCGACGGCGACGGCGAGCGACCCGGCGCCGCCGCATCACGGGAAGCTCCTCACGCGCGGGCAGAACGTCGGCGGCGCGGGGTACTGCTTTCCCGCCGAGCGCGCGGACGGCGGCGTGGGCGCGGGCGGCTATCCCGTCGCCGCGTGCGCGACGTCGGGGTGGGCCCTCGTGCGCCCCGACGACGAGCCGATCGCCGGCCTGCACGCCTTTTCTCCAACGGACGTCGGCACACAGATCGCGCGCAAGACCTACGCGAACGCCTGCTGCTACACGATCTCGCGTCCTCCCCGCGGTCGCGCGCTCCGTGTCGGCGGTGTGCCGACCGTCGCGCCGGTCGAGCCGCGCGCCGATTGGAGCCGCGCGTGCCCGGTCGCGACCGCGCCGCCTCGGCTGCACGCTGCGCTCGAGCGGGCGTGGCGTGAAGCGGCGCGCGTCGAGCACGCATCCGTCGCGTCGTTCGCGCGCTTTGCCCTCGACCTCCTCGCGCTCGGGGCGCCGCCGCACCTCGTCGAAGCCGCGCATCGCGCCGCGCTGGAGGAGATCGAGCACACGAAGATCTGCTTCGGCGAGGCGCGCCGCTATGGGGGCCATGACGTTGGACCGGCGCCGCTCGTCGTTCCGGCCGTCGCGGGCGCGCGCGACGCGGAGACGATCGCGTTCGAGACGTTCGTCGACGGGTGCATCGGCGAGACGATCGCGGCGGTGGAGGCGCGCGCCGCCGCCGCGCGCGCGATCGAGCCGTCGACCCGCCGCGCGCTCGAGACGATCGCGGAGGACGAAGCGCGCCACGCCGAGCTCGCGTGGGCCGCCTTCGCGTTCGCGGCGCCGCGGACGGCGACCTTCGCCGCGCGGCTGGAGGAGGTCCTGCAGACGCGCGCGATCGACGCCGACGACGAGAGCGACGACCTCGCAGACTACGGCGTCCTCGGCGCGCGCGAGAGACGGGCGATCGCCGAGACGGTCACCCGTCACGTCATCCGACCCTGCTTCGAGGCGTGGCGCGCGTGACGGCGCGGTAAGCACGCCGCGCCCGCGGGGTGGCTGCGCTATAAGTCCCGTCGCGATGACGGAGCCCGAAGGATCGGACGTCGAAGACCTCCGCGAGCGCCTCGAGGTGTTCGGCGCCTTCATGGGCGGCATCATCATGGAGTTCGATCGCGAGCTCCGGTACGAGCGCATCTGGACCGCGCAGCCGGGGCTCCTCGCGCTGCCGCCCGAGGACCTCATCGGGCGCCACGTGCGCGACGTCATCGGCGCCCGGGAGATGACGCTCATCGAGGAGGCCGTCGCGCGGCTCGAGGCGACCGGCGAGCCCGTCGCGCTCGACTACGTCCTCGACGTCCCCGACGGACGGCGCTCGTTCTCCGCCGAGGTCCGCCTCCGCCACGCCGGAGATCGGCCGACGTACCTCATGCTCATCCGCGACGTGACGGAGGAGCGCGCGCTCGAGGCGAAGTTGCTCCAGACCGAGCGCCTCGCCGCGCTCGGCCTCCTCGCCGCGAGCGTCATGCACGAGATCCGGCAGCCGCTCGCGTACCTCCTCACCAGCATCGAGGTCGTGGAGCGCGAGCTCGCCGGCGCCGCGCTGGGGGCCACGACGACCGGCTCGCTCGCGAACATCCGCGACGGCGGACGCCGCATCGCCGAGATCGCGGGGAGCCTCGATTTCCTCGCCGGGCGGCGCGAGCGCAGGACGAGCGCCTTCGACGTGCGCGTCCCGATCCAGGCCGCGCTCGACCTCTGCTCCAGCGCGCTCGCGGGCGTCGTGCTCGACCGCGACACGCCGCAGCCGCTCCGCGTCCACGGCGACGAGAGCGAGCTCTGTCAGGTCATCACCAACCTCCTCCTCAACAGCGCGCAGTCCTTCGGTGACGGGAGCGCGGGCCCCCATCGCGTCGCGGTGCGGACGTCGCTCTACGACGGTCGCGTGAGCGTCGCGATCGAGGACAACGGCCCTGGCATTCCGGCGCCCTACCTGCCGCGCGTGTTCGATCCGTTCTTCACGACGAAGGACCGCGGCCGCGGCACCGGGCTCGGGCTCTTCATCTCACGGGGCATCGTCGAGGCGCAGGGCGGGACGCTCCGCATCACGAGCGAGAGCGGGCGCGGCACGACGGTGGAGGTGCTCCTCCCCGTCGCGCAGGACGAAGAGGGCTCCGTCGCGCCGATCTCGAGCACGAAGCCTTCCGCCGCGCGCCGTCGCTTGAAGCTGCTCGTCGTCGACGACGAACGCCGCTTTCGCGAGTCGCTCCGCCTCGCGCTCTCGGTCGACCACGACGTCGAGACCAACGACGGCGCTCGCGCGATCGCCGCGGTCGAGGCCGAGCCGGAGCGTTACGACCTCGTCCTCTGCGATCTGGCGATGGCCGGCGTCGACGGCGTCACCTTCCACGAGCGCATGCGCAGCCTCGGCGTCGCCGACCGCTTCATCCTCATGACCGGCGGCGCCTTCACCGCCCGCGCGGCCGACTTCGCCGCCTCCCAAGCATGCCCGGTGATCACGAAGCCCTTCGCGGTCGAAGAGCTCCTCGCCCTGATCGATCGCGTGCTCGTGAAACAGGCCCGCGCGGCGGGCGCGTAGGTGGCGGGAGAGCGGGCTCACCGCTGGAGGAGCCGCAGCACGAGCTCGCAGCGGGAGGTCACGCCCGCCTTGCGGTAGATCGACTCGAGCTGGTTCGCGATCGTCTTCGCGCTCACGCCGCGCTCGCGCGCGATCGCCGCGTTCGTCGCGCCGCGGAAGACGCGGAGCGCGACGTCACGTTCGGCCGCGGTGAGCTCCGGCGGGAAGACGGGCTCCGGCAGCGGGAACGACAACAACGCGACGTCGGGGCCCAGGTGCTCGACCTCCGCCCCGGCGGGGAGCGGGACGTGCGCCTCTTCTTCGTCGCCGCTCACGACGACGCCGCCGTCGTCCCGCTCAGCACGCGCACGAGCTCGGCGCGCGTCGAGAGGCCCAGCTTGCGCAGCGACCGATGGATGCACGAGGCGATCGTCCCCTCCGATACGCCGAGGTGATACGCGACCAGCTTGTCGGAGAAACCTCGTGCCGCGAGGCGCGACACCTGCGCCTCGAGCGGGGTGAGACCGCGCGGGTCGCGGACGTGCGCCTCGTTGCGATGGGCGAGGAGGTAGCGCTTTCCGTCGGCGTCGAAGCGCTCGACGAGCGACCAGCGTCCGTCGATGAGCCCGTTCCAGACCTCGAGCGCGTCGACGTCCCGCCCGCCGGCGCGACTGCGTGCCCGCTCGATCTCGTTCGCGCGAGCGACGAGGAGCTCGCGCGCGGTCGCGTCGCGTGCGTCGCCGTCCGCATGCACGACCCGCATCGACGCGTCGAGCACGGCACCTCCGGGCGTGGCGTCGACCCCGTCGAGACGAGCGCCGAGTCGCCGCCGCAACCGGAAGCCGGCCTTCACGTGCGCGCTCACCATCTGGAACGCGCGCCGCTCGGAGGTGTGGGGTTTGTCCGAGCGGCGCCGCGGTCCGACCAGCATCGTCGCGCCGTGATCGTCGATGTGATGGTTGATGAGATAGAGGAGCTCGGAGACTCCGTGCACGCCGAGCGTGTACATCCACCGCGGTCCGTAGGTTCGGACCTCGGAGTGGAGGCGATCGGGAGCCGCCTGCTCGATGCCGGTGCGAACGACCTTCTCGTAGAGCCGCGCTTGCAAGCGCTTCGCGAGGGGGAGCTTCGTCGTTCGAAGGCCGTCGAGGAGATCCGCCATCTCGCGTATGCGAGCCAGCGCCTGGACGCAGTCGGAGCTCCCGACGGCGAGCGGCGTCCGGATCGCCACGTGCGCGCCGACGAGGTCCACGTGATAGGCGAGGAGACCGTCCGTCTTCAGCACCGGAGCGGCGGAGCGCGCGACGTTCGTCAGCCAAGCTTCGTCGGTCCCCTGCCGCTCGTAGCAGGCTTCGACGAGCGCGATCGGATCCGGACGAGCGGGCACTGCTCCGCATTATCGCCCAAGGTCGCCCATTGGCTAGCGGGCGCGGGAGACGGGGAATTCGCCTTGCGAGAGCGGGGCGGAGTGGCGGGAGCGGAGGGTGCGCTTGATGACGAGCTCGACGTCGTCGGCGTTGACGGGTTTTACGAGGAAGGCGTCGGCGCCGATGGCGGAGAGGCGCTGCCACTCCTTCGGGCCGCCCGCGGCGGTGAGGACGATGATCGGCGTGCGCGAGCTCGCGTCGCTCGAACGAAGCGACGCGGTCAGCTTCGCGCCGTCGACCTCCGGCATCTCGAGGTCGACGAGGACGACCGAGTAGGGCTGGCTCTCGAAGGCCGCGAGGGCCTCGACGCCGTCGGTGACGAGATCGACCTGCGCGTGCGGGAAGCGCGCCTTCAGCGAAGAGCCGATGAGCTGGAGCCAGTCCTGATCGTCGTCGGCGACGAGGATGCGCTCCGGCTCGCGCGTGCCGTCATGCTCCGCGAGGAGGGCGCGGCGGAAGGCGCCGACCGACGCGTAGCGCTTGTTCGGATCCTTCGCGAGCGCGCGGAGGATGATCTCGTCGTAGCCGCGCGGCAGGTCGGGGCGGTACGTGCTCGGCGGGAGCGGGTCCTGGAGCACGTGCTGCGAGAGGACGTTCATGTCCGTCGCGCCGAGGAAGGGAGGGCGGCCGGTGAAGAGCTCGTAGGCGAGGCAGCCGAGCGCGTAGATGTCGCGGCGATCGGCGATGTCGGGGACGTCCTCCTCCGCGAGCGCCGCCTCCGGCGCCATGTAGAGCGCGCTGCCGACGACGACGTTCGCGCTCGCGTCCGCCTCCATGATGCGCGCGACGCCGAGGTCGCCGACGCGCACGCGGCCGCTCTGCTCGAGGAGCAGGTTCGACGGCTTGATGTCGCGATGGACCGTGTGGCTGTGATGGATCGCCTCGACGCCGTGGCAGGCTTGATCGAGGATGCGCACCGCCTCGTCGAGGTCGGGCATCATGTTCGGCGGGCGCGCGCGGAGCCAGTGCTCCACCGTCGTGCCCTCGACGTACTCCATCACGAAGTAGGGGACGTCGCCGTGGTAGCCGAACGCGTAGACGTGGACGACGTTCGCGTGAGAGACGCGGGCCATCGCGCGCGCCTCGTTGTCGAAGAACGTGCGCATCTCCGGGAACGCGAAGAGCTCCGGCTTGATGAGCTTGATCGCGACGCGGCGATCGAGGCGCTCGTCGTGCGCCTGCGCGACGACGCCCATGCCGCCGACGCCGAGCGTGCGCTCGATGCGGTAGGTGCGGTCGACGAGGTCGCCCGGCTTCAGCCCCACCGCCGCGAGCGACTCGTCCGTCGCGACCACGTCCGGCGGCGGCGGCGGCTCCGCCTTCTCGAGGACCGCGCTCACCGGGCCGTCGGCGCGCACGACCGTCGGCGCGTTGCCCGACGCGATCGGGACGAGGGCGCTCGGACGGATGACAGCGGCGGGGTGCGGCACGGGCGGTACGCCGCGGCCCGACGGAACGGACGCTGCCGGCATCTGGGGGCCGGTCGCCTTCATGAGATCGGTCTCCTTGCGAGATGCCGGTCCGTGGTGGAGCGGCGCGACCCTCGAAGCACGTCCGATACCAACGGCCCAGTCCGCGAGATCGCGGTGTCACGGTCGAGCCTGCGTGACGCATCACGCCACGCTTGAGGCAACGCTGCGCGACGCCTCGAAGTAAGGAGGGAAGTAAGGAGGCTAGAAGAGGTTCACCCAGCCGCCGATGCCGGCGTGGATCCCGAAGTGGAGGACGGAGATGTCCCGATCGATGGTGGTCGTGTTCGCGCCGGCGGTGGTCGAGATGGAGCGGTTGCCCGAGACCGGGATGTTGAGCATCGGCCCGACCGTGATGAGGAAGTGCTCGACCGGGATGATCGCGAGCTGCGCGTCGAGGTCGAGCGCGAAGAGCGTGTCGGTGACGCTGATCTCGCGCGGCGCGTTCGCGACGGAGGTCTCGACCTTCGCGCTGAGGGAGTAGAACGAGAAGCCGCCGCGCGGCCAGAGCGCGAGGTGCTCGCCGAGCGGGATGATGTAGCCGACGCGCGGGGCGAGGCCGATCGCGGTGTAGGTCGGGGCGTCGACCTTCACCGTGACGCTCGAGTTCGGGCCGGTCGAGCGCTCCTCCGACGTCGAGCCGCCGAGGCCGAAGCCGAACGCGAGCGCGGCGCCGAGCGTGAGGTGGGGGATGATCGTGAAGTCGAACGCGACGCGCGGGAGCGAGTGCATGTTCACGGGCTGCGAGAACTCGCCGACGCCGTCCTCCGAGCCCGAGAGGTCGCGCCCGAAGAGGAGCGAGATCCCGCTCCGGTTCGAGGACGTCTCGCGGATCTCGGTGATGTTGATCTGACCGTCGCGCTCGACCGAGCTGTGCGTGTACCCGAAGAGCGGGACGAGGCGATCCCCCGTGATGATGAGCTCGCCCTTCTCCCCGAACCCGTTCGCGTGCCCGGCCGCCTTCGCGTCGGTCGCGGAGGCGAAGAGGACCGCGCCGACGAAGGTGGAAGCAAGGAGGGGCCGCAAAAAAGCCTTCATGCGGCGCGACCGTAATCGCGACGTTGGGCGACCTCAAGCACGAGATTTACGGCAGCGGCCCGCAGATTTGCGGCATTTTTGCCGTTTCGAAGGCGGTTCGGGGGGCGGCGAGATCGGGGCGCTCGAAATCGAACGGTGGGTTGTCCGGGTGGTAGGCGCGGCGTCCAGGCTGGCTCCAGTCGACGGCGCTCCGGACGGCGGGGGAGAGGCTCGGGGCGCAGCCCTTCACGAAGCTCGTGTTCGTCACGGCGAGGAGATCGGACGCGTGCTCGCACGCCTGAGGCGAGGGGCCGCTCATGACCTCGCCGCTCACCTGGCCGACGAAGCGTCCCTTCCGCGCGCGGAGCCATGTCCACTCCTGACTCCACGTCGAGGCGAAGAGGCCGCCGATGCCGAAGCGCGCGCCGCGCGATCCGTCGCGCGGGCGGACGGGGAGGATCTCGGCCGGGACGTCCATTCGATCGGCCGGTCGATGGATCTCCGAGGCGAGGCTCGAGAGCGCGATCATCCACACCGCCTCGCGGAGCGCGCTCACCGAGACGCGGCCGACCTCGGCGGTGGTGCTCCCGCACGCCGTTCGGTACGCCGCGCCCGTCGCGAGGTCGTAGACGTCGAGCGCCCAGCAGTGGCTGCTCCCGGACGCGACCGCGAAGAGGCCGTCCGCCGGCGCGCGGAAGCGGCCGAGCGGGAGGACGCTCCGGTACGGCGTGCGCTCGAGCCGGCACGCGCGGAACGCCGACCACCGCTCGAGCGGCGGCTCGTTCCGCACGTGCGCTTCGCACGCCTCGAGCTCGTCGTCGGCGTTGGGCATTCGTCGCTCGAGGGCCTTGTCCGCGCGCCGGTACCAGCCCGCCGCTTCGCCTCGCCCGCACGTCGCGTCGCTCGCGGCGCAGAGGAGCGGCGCGAGGACGTGCGTGTCGTTCCCATCGAGGAAGAATGAGCTCCGCGGGAGCGGCGGCGTCACCGCCCGATCGAGCCGCGCCTTGCCGCTCAGGTAGCCGGCGAGCGCGTCGTGTCCGCCGTCGCTCCACCATCGCTTCAGCGCGAGGCCCGAGTCGAGCTCGAGCTCGTCGTCGGGGAGATCGGCGCCCGCGAGCTCGAAGCACGGCGTGAGGAGGAGCGCCTTCATCGCGTCGACGACGGGCTTGGTCGGCGCGCTCGGTCCGTCCTCGAGCCGGTCGATCCGCGCGTCGAGGGCGGCGAGCGCGAGGCGGGCCTCGTCGAGGCCGCCACCTTCCGAGGTGCACGGGCGGAGCGCGTCGGCCGGGATCTCGGCGGCGTCTTCGATCGAAGGGGGCGGAGAAGGAGCGAGGACGACGGCGACGTGGGCGTCGGCCGGCGGCGCGGTCGGTTCACCCGCCTTGCATGCGACCAGCAGAACGGCCGTCCATCCGACTTCTCGCGGCGTCATTCCGACCTACCGACCATCCGCTCAGCCGTTCGTTCCAACCACTTCAACTATGGACGTAAAGGTAGGCGAAATGTTTGCCGAAGCCCGGCTCGACAAACCATCATAAGCAAACCAAGATCAGGAAGGGTCGAGGGCACGTGCTGTACCGAACTCTCCGCTCGCGCATGGGTGTCGCGCCGCCGGTCCGCGCGGCGTCCGCCAAGTCGACGCCGCCCCCGCCGCCGCCGCGTTGGGGGAAGGGCGTGCGCCGTGCGGGCATCCTCGCGAGCGTCGCGCTCCTCGCCCTCGCGATGTTCGGGGCCACGTCGTCGTGGGGACGCGGAGACAAGCAGGCGATCGTCGCGTCGAGCGACTCTTCTTCTCCGCCCGCCGCGATCGTGACCGGAGCCGTCGCGACGCCGCCGCCGTCGTCGCTCGTGCCGGACGCGGACGCGGAGGCGCCCTCGGGACGCGAGTGGCGGCTCGTCTGGGGACGCAGCTGGCAGATCGTCTCGCCGCCGGGCGAGGCCACCTCCGTCACCGACGCGCGCGAAGGCAACCGCGGGTCGTGCCCCGCCGGCATGATCGAGGTCGCGGGGAAGATGAAGCAGCACTTCCTCCTCGACGAGCTGCAGATGAAGACGTCGTGCACCGACTGGATCGACAAGAAGTGGCCGGAGCGTTGCGGCGCCTACGATCGCGACAAGTGGCTCGCGGCGTCGAAGGACCTGCCCACGCAGCCGATGCACTTCTGCATCGATCGCTACGAGTACCCGAACAAGAAGGGCGAGTTCCCGGTCATCCTCGTGAGCTGGTACGAGGCGCGCGACACGTGCGCGTCGCTCGGCAAGCGGCTCTGCAAGGAAGAGGAGTGGACCTTCGCGTGCGAAGGTGAGGAGGCGTTGCCGTACCCGAGCGGGTACATCCGCGATCACGCGGCCTGCCTCAACGATCGCCCGTGGAAGCAGTTCGACGACAGCGCGTACCGCCCGCGGAGCGGCGAGAAGGCGAAGGCGGAGCTCGATCGACTGTGGCAAGGCCTCCCGAGTGGTGCACGTCCGCTCTGCAAGAGCCCGTTCGGCGTCTACGACATGGCCGGCAACGTCGACGAGTGGACGCGATCGACCACCGCAACGGAGCGCCAGAGCACGCTGAAGGGCGGCTACTGGGGGCCCGTGCGCACGCGCTGCCGTCCTGCCACGAAGGCGCACGACGAGCACCACATCTTCTATCAGCAGGGGTTCCGCTGCTGCTCCGACGCCGGCGGCTGATTCCGACGAGCCGTCTAGGGCACGCCGCGTGCACGGTGATAAGCCGAAACCATGCGGCGCGTCGTTCGGCTCTTCGTCTGTCCCGCCGCGCTCGCGTTCCTCGTCGTGTCGCTCGCGGTCGCGTGCGGGGACGGCGCGCAGGGATGCCGCGTCGACACCGACTGCCCGACCGGCCACATCTGCCGCGGCTCGCTCTGCGACCTCGCGAACCCGGAGGCCGGCGTCATCGACGCGGAGATCGCCCCGCTCGACTCGAGCGGCACCACCTGCTCGGGCGAAGGGATCTTCTGCTCGCAGCCGAGCGAGTGCTGCTCGCAGATCTGCGCGGAGGGGCGCTGCGCGACGTCGCCCGCGTCGACGCCGCTGTGCCGGGGCCTCTACGAGCTCTGCACCGACGACTGCTGCGCGGGCTTCACGTGCAACCAGGGCAGCTGTCGCTAGAGCTAGAGCTAGAGCGCCTTGCCCATCGCGACGTAGCCCTTGTCGACGTAGACGGTGGAGGCGGTGATGCCGCTCGCGAGCGGCGAGCAGAGGAACGCGGCCGCCCTGCCGACCTCCTGCGCCGTGATCGCCTCCGGGAGCGGTGCGTTCGCCTTCGTGTACTCGATCATCTGGCCGATGAAGCCGATCGCGCCCGCCGCGCGCGACGCGAGCGGGCCCGCGCTGATGCAGTTCACGCGATGACCGTACTTGCGGCCCGCCTCGAACGCGAGGACGCGCGTGTCGCTCTCGAGCGCGGCCTTCGCCGAGCTCATGCCGCCGCCGTAGCCCGGGATGACGCGCTCCGCCGCCATGTAGCTGAGCGAGAGGAACGCGCCGCCCTTGCGCATGATCGGGGAGAAGCGCTGGACCATGGAGACCATCGAGTACGCGCTGACGCCGATCGCGCCGAGGTAGCCCTTGCGGCTCGTCTCGAGGAGCACGTTCTTCACCTCGGGCCCGTTCGCGAGCGAGTGGACGACGATGTCGACGCAGGCGTCGCCGAAGTCGGCCTTCATCTTGTCGACGGTGGCCTGGATGCTGACGTCGCCGTGCTCCTTGTACCGCTTGTTCTCGCGGATCTCCTCGGGCATGTCCGCGCCGACGTCGAACTCGGCGTCGAGGGCGTAGATCTTCTCGAGCTCGAGCTTGCCGCCGCCCGCCATCGCGAGCGACTCGTCGAGCTTCCCGCGGCGGAGCAGCGTCTGGAAGATGCCGAGCGCGGGCGGCCACGTGCCGACGCAGACCGAGGCCCCCGCCTCCGCCAGCGCCTTGGCGATCGCGAAGCCGAACCCACCGTCGTCGGCGACCCCCGCCACGAACGCGCGCTTTCCCGTCAGGTCGATGCTCAGCATGCGCGCACCATCATCCGAACGCGGCGCGCGGTCAACGACGGTGGATTAACGCGGCGTTAGTTTGAGCTCAAACTAAATCGGCGGCCTTGCTCGTGGATTCTTGCCACGACGAACAGGTGCCTCCTTGCGATACATTCGAGCGGCCATGAAGAGCCTCCCCCGTCTCATCGTCGCGGCCGCCGCGATCGTCTGTGCTGCTCCCTCGGTCGCGCGCGCGGAGCTGCCGACCCTCACGCAGGCGATCGAGGCGGCGAAGACGCACGCGCTCGTCGTCGTCGAGGCCGAGGAGCAGGTGCACGTCGCGAACGCGCAGATGAAGGGCGCGCGGCTGAGCGCGATCGGCAACCCGTACATCGATCTCCAGGTCGACAAGGGCTTCGGCAACGGCGTGCAGCAGGAGCTCCAGGTCCTGACGTACTCGTACATCCCGATCGACGTCGCGGGGCAGCGCGGCAAGCGCGTCGACGAGGCGGAGCGGCTCATCGCGTGGCGCAAGATGGGGCTCACGAGCTCGGAGTGGATCGCCGCCGGCGAGGCGGCGGCCGCCTACGGTGAGCTCCTCGTCTCCTCGTCTCGCGTCGTCGAGGCGAAGGCGGGCGAGGCGACGGCGCGCGAGGAGGCGAAGTACTTCCAGGGGCGCTACGACGCGAAGGACACCACGCTCTACGAGAAGAGCATCGCGGAGGCGGAGGTCGCGCGCTGGGTGCAGTCGCGCGCGGAGGCGGAGCTGCGCGTGGCCTCGAGCCGTGCGCGCTTCGAGCAGGTCACCGGCATGCTCACCGACGGGAGCCCGCCCGCGCCGGCGAGCGTCCTCCTGCCGGCGCTGCGCGGCACGTGGGACGACGGCCAGATCGCGCGCGTCGTCGACAGGGCGCCGAGCATCTCGCGCCTCGCGGCGGAGAAGTCGTACTGGGACGCGTCGATCGAGCGGTACGAGCGCGAGAAGATCCCGCCGGTGTCGTTCGAGATCATCGCCGGTCGCGGCTCCGCGGGCGAGGCCCGCCTCGGCGGCGGCGCGGTGTTCACGTTCCCGGTCACGCGGCGCTACCAGGCGGAGATCGCGCGGGCCGAGAGCGGCCGAGAGCACGCGCATCGCCAGCTCGACCTCTATCGCGGGATCGTGGTCACGCGGCTGCGCGCCGCGCGCGACGCGATCGCAGCGGTCAACAGGGCGCTCGACGAGCTCGACAAGAACGGCATCCCCGCGCTCGAGCGGGCGGTCTCGACCTCGGTCGAAGCATTTCGGGCCGGCAAGATCGACCTCACCCGTGCGATGCTCGCCCGTCGTGATCTCGCGATCGCCCGCGCGCGCCGCCTCGACCTCCTCGAAGCGTCGTGGCGCGCCTACGCCGATCTCCTGATCTTCTCCGGCGAGCTCCCCTGATGATCCAACTCCCGTCTCTTCGCCACGCGCTCCTCCCGTTCCTCATCGGCGTCACCGCCGTCGGCTGCGACGCGTGCGGCGACAAGACGGGCGGGAAGACGCCGGTCCCTCCCGGCTCCGGGAGCACGGTCGGTCCCATGATCGTGGATCAGGACGGCGGCAAGGTGCAGGTGACGGCGACGATCACGGAGGAGCTCGCGGGCAAGGTCGGGGGGCCGCTCCCGAAGAGCGGGAAGATGAAGGCGGCGACGCCGATGGCGGTCCAGTGCAAGTCGGGCGCGCAGCCGGTGAGCCCCGGCATCTACGGCATCGCGTGGGCCGACGGCGACAAGGACCTCGGCGCGACGGAGCATCGCTGGGGCGGCAACACGACGACGCGCTACAACCCGAAGCTCGGGAACGCGTGGAGCACCGCGAACGACTGGTTCTTCGAGAACGTCGAGATCGACTCGTGGGAGAAGTTCGTCGACAAGGCCGCGCAGAAGGGCGGGCGCGCGGCGATCACGGTCCCGATCATGGGCTGGGTCGCGAAGGACACCGAGAGCTGCGCCTTCACGACGAAGGAGTTCCCGAAGCAGCAGAAGACCGATCCGAACCGCAAGCACTGCGGCAACGGCCTCAAGCCGGACGGCAAGACGAAGCTCGATCCGCCGAAGGACCCCTCGAAGTGGCAGACGAAGATCACGCCGGAGGACGTCGCGGCGTGGATCGCGAAGATCAAGGCGGCGGACGCGAAGCGCGGGAAGAAGGTCGTCTTCGAGTACATCCTCGACAACGAGCCGGCGCTCTGGGACTCGTCCCATCGCGACGTCCACCCCGAGCCGACGACGTACGACGAGCTCCTCGAGAAGACGATCGCGTTCGGCACCGCGGTGCGGAAGGCCGATCCCGAAGCGATCATCGCCGGCCCCGCGGAGTGGGGCTGGCCCGGCTACTTCTTCAGCGGCAAGGACGCGAAGGCGGGGTTCCCGCTCAAGCCGGATCGCCGCGCGCACGGGGACGAGCCGCTCCTCGCCTGGTACCTGAAGAAGCTCGCCGAGCACGAGAAGAAGACGGGGGTGAAGGTGCTCGACGTCCTCGACGTCCACATCTACCCGCAGGCCGACGGCGTGCAGTTCGGCGACGACGAGGGCGGCGACGGCGCGGGCAACACCGACAAGGCGACGAACGACCTCCGCTTCCGCACGACGCGCTCGCTCTGGGACCGCGAATACAAGGACGAGTCCTGGATCGACGACGCGGTCTACCTCATCCCGCGGATGAAGGACCTCATCGCCGCGAACTACCCCGGCCTCGGGTTCCAGATCGGCGAATACAACTTCGGCGCGGAGCAGCACGTCGCCGGCGCGGTGGCGCTCGCGGAGGTGCTCGGCCGATTTGCCCTCTACGGCGTCAGCCACGCTTACTACTGGACATATCCGAAGAAGCCAAAACCCGCCTATTGGGCATTTCGGGCATTCCGCAATTACGACGACGCCGGCGGGCGCTTCCAGGACAACGTCGTCGCCTCGAGCTCGCCGAGCGGGACGAGCCTCTACGCGAGCCGCGACGAGAGCGGCAAGAAGTGGGTCCTCGTCGCGCTCAACTTCAGCGCCGACCACCCCTTCGAGGCGACGATCAACCTCGACGGCTGCGCCACGCCGACGGCGGTGAAGGCCTATCGCTACGGCAACGGCGACGCCGCGATCGTGCCGGGCACCGCCACGATCGCGGGCGCGGGGCTCGAGGTGAAGCTCGCGCCTTACTCGATCAACGTCTTCGAGCTGACGTTGCCCTGATAGTTGTTGACTACATCGATCGCCTGCTCCATACCGGAGAGAGATGCGCGCGGTCGCTTACATCCGGACGGAGGGAGGCTCGCCGGCGGAGCAGCGCAGCGCGATCGAGTCGTGGGCGGCGCGTGAGGCCGCGCTCGTGCTCGCGTGGCAGATCGACGCCGGCGTCGGCGGCGCGACCCCGATCGCGGAGCGGCCGGGGCTCACCGCGGCGTACCGCGCGATCCGCGAGCACCGCGCCGGCGTCCTCGTCGCCGCGAACGCCGCGTGCTTCTCGCACGACGAGCTCGTCGCGTGGCTCATCGAGCGCGCGGCGCTGAGCGAAGGCGCGACGCTCGTCACCGCGGACGGATTGACGGCGGAGCCACGGGTGTCGCCCGCGCCGCGGTCCTACACGCGCGGCGCGGTCGATCTCGCGCGCGCGTACGATCGTGTCGTCGTGCGCGGCCGCATTCGCGCGACGCAGGCGGACAAACGCGCCCGCGGCGAGCGCATCGGGAACGTGCCGTACGGCTACCGCGTCGCCGCCGACGGCGTGCACACGGAGCCGGATCCGGCGGAGCAGGAGGTGCTCGCCACCGTGCGCCGCCTCGCGAGCGAGGGCCTCTCGCAGCGCGCGATCGTCCTTCACCTCGCCGCCGCGGGCGTCGCCGGCCGCACCGGCTCACCGCTCGGACAGACGCAGGTCTCGAAGCTCCTGCGTCGCTGAGCGCCACTGGTCGTAGGCGCGCTGGAGGTCGGTGACGAACGCGGTCGCGAGGTCGGCGTAGCCCTGGCGCGAGAGGTGGACGCGATCGGGCTGGCCGCGCGGGTAGGCCTCCGTCGCCCATCGCGCCATCGCGCCTTCGCCGCCCATCGCGGCGAGCTGGTCGTAGAACGCGCAGCCGGCGGCGTGCGCGACCTTGCGCTCGCGCGCGACGATCTCGACGAGGCGCGCCGGCGTCCTCCACCCGTCGCCCGACTTGTTCGCGCGATCGGGCGGACCGAGCAGGAGGCACGACGACGACGGCGCCGCGCGCGCGATCCGGAGGGCGGCGGCGGCGGCGTCCGCCTCGAAGGCGTCGAGCGACGTCTCGACGTCGATCGCGTCGTTCGTGCCGTACGCGAGGATGACGAGCTCGGGCGCGCGATGACGGAGCTGCTCGGTGAAGTGCGCTTCGTTCCACGAGAGCGCGGTCGCCACGCGCGCGCCGTTGATCCCGAGCGCGTCGAGGACGAGGCCGTGCTGCTCCGCGCGATCGAGCGCGAGCCCGAAGAGGCGGACCTCGCCGTCGCCGAGCGCGCGCGCCTCGATCCGGTGCCGCGTCGCCGCGGAGAGCTCGACGGCGTGGAACGCCGAGCGACGCGCTTCGGCGCGGGTGGCGACGCGGGAGCGGACGCCGTCGACGACGAGATCGAAGCTGCCGCCGCCCGGCTGCTCGAGGTAGTAGAGCTCCGCGCGCGACGTGGTGGCGAGGACGTCGATCCACGCGCGGGAGCCGCCTTGACGGCTCGCGAGCGCGAAGCCGGAGAGGCCGAACACGCCGTCGCCCCCGGGCTGGCGCGAATGGAGCGCGGTCATCTGCGTCGACCACGCGCCGGCGGTGCCTTCGAGCACGCCCTCTTGCGACCACGCCTTCCACGGCAGACCGATCGGGACGAAGCCGCGCCCGCCGTCGCCGAAGCGAGCCTGGAGCTGGCGGCGCATCGGGCCCGTCTGCCAGTCCGCGGCGGTGTGCGAGTCGCCGAGCTGCACGACGCGGACGTCGTCGGTCGCCGCGCCGGACTCGAGCCGCGCGAGCGCCGCGAAGAACCGCGCGAGCGCGGCGGGGCGCTCGAGCGATCCGACGGCGAGCGGCGGCTCGGGCTCTCGCGGCGGCGCGATGGCGAGGCGGGGCGGCGGCGCTTCGCGCGGCGTGGGCGCAGCGGCGGGCGGCGGCCGGCACGCGACGAGCGCGAGGGCTATCACGGTCAGGGGCTTCGCCCCCGACACCCCCACCCCGGGACACGGCCCTCGAAGACTCGGGGCGCTTCGCGCCCGCTGTGGCGGCCGCGTCCCGGGGCCCCGCTTCGACAGAGCGCTCACCGGGGCGAGAGCGTGACGCGATCGCTCGAGCCTGTCACGTCCTTCGCGCTCAGCCGGTCACTCGGCGGCTCGCGAGCTGCGCGGCGGTCGGGCGCTTCACGTCCCACGCGAGCCCCGTCCGCTCGAGGAGCGCGATGAGCCACGCGCTCGGATCGAGCTCCCCCGCGCGGACGCCGTGCACGGCCGACGTCGGGAACGCGTGGTGCGCGTTGTGCCACGACTCACCCAGCGACGGGATCGCGAGCCAGGCGACGTTCGAGCTCCGATCGCGCGTCTTGAACGGACGGCGGCCGAACACGTGGCAGATCGAGTTGATGCTCCACGTCACGTGGTGAACGAAGAAGGCGCGGGCGAAGCCGCCCCAGAGGAGACCGGAGAGCCCGCCGCGCCACGTGCCCGACAGGACCGCGCCGAGGACGAACGGCAGCGCGAGCGTGAGCGCGGCCCAGAGCCAATAGAGCCGGTCGACGGCCGCCACCTGCGCGTCGCCGACGAGATCGGGGACGAAGCGCCGGATGCGGGTCTTCTCCGTGTCGAAGAACCAGCCGACGTGCGCGTGCCACATCTTCCCCAAGGCCCCGCGTCCGCCGACGTGCGGCGAGTGGGGATCGCCCGGACGATCGCTGAAGGCGTGGTGACGGCGATGATCGGCGACCCATCGGATCACCGGGCCCTGGAGGGCCATCGAGCCCGCGACGGCGAAGGCGACGCGGACCCACCGCGCGCACTCGAAGCTCTGATGCGTGAACAGGCGGTGGAAGCCGACCGTGATGCCGAACCCCGTGAGCAGGTACATCAGGACGAACACGGCGACGTCGGTGAGGCCGAGGACACGCCAGGCGATCGCGCCGATCAGCCCGAGGAAGGGGACCACGACGACGAGGGTGGCGAACGTCCGCTCGGCGCGCAACGTGCTCGGCGAGAGGTTCTTCGTCGCCTGCCCGGTCCGCGCTGACGCCGGTACGGCCCGCGCGGTCGCGTCATCGGTCTGCGCGGCCGCGTCGTCGATCGATATGGCGTTCATTGGGCTGCCCTCCTGATTCGCGGCGCACCATAGAGGAGCGCCGGCGAACGGCGGTCATGAGCCGGTCACGATTTGGTCAGGCGCGCGGCGCTCGCGGAGTCAGCGCGGCGGGTCGTGGTGGAGCCTGCGCTCCGGGTGCTCGCGCTCCTTCGTGAGGTCGCCGGGCTTGCCGCTCGGGGACTCGCGCGAGATCGCGTCGTGCGGGCCCGGGTCGGTGCTTCCTGCCACGGCCTCGATCAGCGCCGTGATCTTCAGGAGCTCGAGCTCGGGGTCCAGATCGATCGCGCGATCGAAGGCCTCCGGCGTGATGCCCGCGAGCTTGCTCGCGCGCGCGAGCTCGTGCGCGACGACGGAAGGGTCCTCCGCGCGCGTGGGCTCGTGCCGGATCGCCTCCGCGGCCGTACGGATCACGTCGATGAGGAGAGCGCGAGAGATCTCGGTTGCCATATCCCCTTCGACACGCAAGCTCGATACCATCGCTCCATGACGGCGCGTGGTCGCGGTGTCGGTCTCGTGCGCGCTCACGCGCGAGGAGGAGCTCTTCTGCTGGGGCCGCTGGTACACGGAGCGAGGGCGCGGCCGGCGCGCGTGCGCCTGAGATAATTGGCTATTCTCTATTTGCCAAAGATGCCAATTCGATGCTGGTGGCGTCGGCGCCTTCGGCGCTGATGGCTTGAAGGCCGATCGGCAATCCTTCGCGCGAGCGGCCGGCCGGGAACGCGGTCGCGGGCAAATAGGAGAGCGACGCGAGGCTCGACCACAGCACCTGCGTGAGCGGCGGCGGCTCGTCGTGCGGGCGAGCCGTCGTCGGCATGACGGGGCACACGAGCACGTCCCACTCCTCGAAGAACGCGCGCCACGCGCGGCGGATCGCGCGTCGCTCCGCTTCGGCGTCGGGCGGCGGGGCGTGCCCGGCGACGATCGCGCCGACGAGCGCCGCGAACGCGCGCCGGTGCGTCGCGAGGTCGAGGGCGGGGCGCGCGCGATCGGACACCGCCATGCCACGTCGCGCCGCGGCGTCGGCGAACGACTGCGCCGCGGCCGCGATCTCGTCGTCGACGGGCGCGAACGGATCGGTGGGCCACACCGCGACGCGGCGCGCCGGGCGCGCGGGGGCTCGCGTGAGCGGCCGCCCGGCGAGCACCTCGAGCGCGAGCGCGAGGTCCTCCGCGCTCCGCGCGAGCGGGCCCGCGACGGCCATGTCGGGCGCGCGCGGCATCGTGGGGAGGCCGTGGCCGGCGAGCGAGACGAGGCCGAACGTCGGCTTGTGCCCGAAGACGCCGCAGTAGTGCGCGGGGTTGCGGACGGAGCCGCCGAGGTCGGAGCCGACGTCGAGCGCGGTGAGCCCCGCCGCGAGGGCGGCCGCGGCGCCGCCGGACGAGCCACCGACGCCGCGCGTGGGATCGCAGGGGTTCGCGGTGCGGCCGAAGACGGGATTTTCCGTGTGGAAGTCGGCCAGCATCGCCGACACGTTCGTCTTGCCGAGCAGGACGGCGCCGGCCGCGCGGAGGCGCGCCGCGACCTCGGAGTCGCTCGTCGCCGGGTCCGCGGGCCCGAGCGCGCCGCACGTCGTCGTGAGGCCGGCGACGTCGAAGGACTCCTTCAGCGTGAGAGGCACGCCGTGGAGCGGGCCGAGCGCGGCGCCGTCGTCGCTCGCGAGCGCGGCGTCGGCCTCGCGCGCCGCCTCGAGCGCGCGCTCGAAGTCGCGGACGACGACGGCGTTGATCGCTCCGTCGAGCCGCTCGATGCGGTCGATGAAGTGCCGCGTCAGCTCCACCGAGCTGCACTCGCGCGCGCGGATCCGCCGCGCGAGCTCGAACGCGGTTGACTCGTGGGCCTCGGCGCGAGATGTTGGTGAGGCTCGCTGTGCACGCGCGAGCTCCGCGAAGAGCGCGTTGCGCCGGCGCTGGTTCTCCTCCGGCGTCAGCTCTTCGATCCGCTGCGTGAGGACCCACAGGTGGCCGAACGGATCGCGGACACGGGCCATGCGCTCGCCGCAGAGCTCTCCGAGCGGGAAGACGATCTCGGCGCCGGCGAGGACCGCGCGCTCGAGCGCCGCCGTCGCGTCGTCGACGCCGAGCTGCAGCACGACCGGCGAGCCGCCGAGCGACGGCGGCGCGTCGGAGTTCCACGCGCGGAGCTCCTCGGTCACGGAGAAACGAGCGTCGCCGACGGTGAGGTCGGCGTGGCTGATGGTGCCGAGGACTTCGTTGTCGTAACGGACGACGAGGTCGGCGCCGAAGGCGCGGGCATAGAAGGCGAGCGCGGCGGGCGCGTCGCGGACGACGAGGAGCGGGACGAGGAGGTTTGGCATTCCGCGACGATGCGCGGAATCCCGAAAAGGCAATAGCTGCCTAATTCGAATTGGCGGCGCGACGCTTTGGACGTGTGTCCGGGATCAGCCCAGGAACGATTTGGGGATCGCGAGGTGCCGCGAGCGCAGGAACTCGCCGAGCGCCTTCGCCTGGCGATCGAGGCGGAGGCTCGCGATCGCGCCGCCGGCGAGGAGGCCGCGGATGACGAAGTTCACCGCGCGGAGCTTCGGGAACGCGTAGCGCTCGACGCGGAGATCGCGCGCCTCGGGGAGGAGCTCGCGGAGGCACTCCACCGTGACCTCGCTCGCGAGCCAGGTGAACGCCTCGTCGGTGCGGACCCAGAGCCCCACGTTCGCGTCGCTGCCTTTGTCGCCGGAGCGCGCGTCCACGATCGTCCCGAGCGGCGCGACCGTGAGCGTGCTCATCGCCGTCACCAGCGTGTCGCCCGCGCGTCCCTTCGGCGCCGCGGGCGCGGCCGCCACCGTCGGGACGCGCGCGTCGAGCGGCGTCATCTCCGGCGGGGGCGGGATCGCCTCCGTTCGCCCGTCGTGATGCGTGACCGTGTGCGCGAGCGCGGACTGCGCGACGAGGGTGGGCCAGTAGCCCGTCGTCTCGGTCGCGGGGCCGGGGAGGTCGAGGGCGAAGAGGCCGGGGTAGCTCGAGAGGCCTTGCTCGATGAGGGCGGAGGAGAACGCCCGCGACACCGCGCTCTCGTCGTCGCTCGTCGCGATGACGCGGAGGAGGACCGTCGCGCCGTCCTGGGTGGACGCGTTGGTCGCGGGGGAGCCGATGCGCTGGAAGGTGAGGGCGGCCTTCGTCTTCGCGAGCGCCGCGCGCGTCGCGCGCTCGAACAGCGCGATCTTCGCGTCGACGTCGAGGCCGACGAACGCGAGGGTGAGCTCGTTCCTGAACGTGCCCTTCGTCGTGATCGCGACCTTGGTCGTGGGGGGCGGCGGCTCACCCGCGACGCCGCGGATCGCGACGCGATCGGCGCCGGCCTCCTCGAGCTCGATCGAGTCGAGGCGCGTGACCACGTCCGGGTTCGCGTAGCGCGGGCCGCCGACCTCGTAGACGAGCTGCGCGGTGACGGTCCCGATCGTGACGGCGCCGGCGGTGCCGGGGTGCTTCGTGATCACGCTGCTCCCGTCGGCGGCGACCTCGGCGATCGGGAAGGCGGGGTGCACGAGCTCCTCGATCTGCTGGAACGACGAGTAGTTCCCGCCCGTCGCCTGCGGCCCGCACTCGATCACGTGTCCGGCCGCCACCGCGCCGGCGAGGCGGCTCCAATCCGCGCGTCCCCACCGGTGCCACCACGCCGCCGCGCCGACGACGAGCGAGGCGTCGGTGACGCGCGGGCAGATCACGACGTCGGCGCCTTCTTCGAGCGCGCGGACGATGCCCCACGCGCCGAGGTAGGCGTTCGCGGTGTGGACGAAGCCGGCCTCCTTCGGCAGCGGCGCGCCCGACTCGGTGCTCGCGAAGTCCTCGTTCGTCGCGCGGAGCTCGTCGATGCGCGGCACGAGGTCGTCGCCGGCGACGACCGCGACCTTCGGCGCGACGCCTGCTTTTTCGCCGAGCGCGCGCACCGCCTGCGCGAGGCCGACCGGGTTGAGCCCGCCCGCGTTGACGACGACCTTGATCCCGCTCGCGAGCACGGTCGCGAGCACGGGCTGGAGCTGCGCGAGGAACGTCGGCGCGTAGCCGAGGTCGGGGTTCTTCCGCCGCTGCTTGCCGAGGATCGCCATCGTGACCTCGGCGAGGTAGTCGCCGGTGACGACGTCGATCGGCCCTCCACGCACGACCTCCGCGAGCGCGCTCATGCGATCGCCGAAGAAGCCAGAGGCGTTGGCGATACGGACGGGGCGCTTGGCGTCGGGGCTCGTCATGACCGGAATGTAATACGATCGCACGACGGGGGTGGGTAGGCGCTGGCGTGCTGGGGGGGCGGCGGTGATCTCCGCGAGACGTCGCGTGCGGAAAGACCTTCGCAGCGCCGCACGAGAAGACCTCGCCGGTGAGGAGGCGGTAGTGCAACGCCTAAGAAGAAAAGACGCGGCTCACTGGTAGGTGAGGGTCATTGATCGTCCGGCGCGCGTAGGGGTGGGCTCTCGAGGGTGATGCGGCCGATCGCGCCCTGGCGGAAGTCGTGAATCAGCGCGTCGGCGGCTTTGTGCATGTCGACGACGCCGCCGGCGCGGAGGCCGCCGCGGCGTTTGCCGATCTCGACGAGGAGGTCGTGCGCGGTCGCGGGGAGGGACTTCAGCTTGTAGCGCGCCGTTACCAAAGAAGGGTAATTGGCAATCAGGTATCCGGCGCCCCACGCCGCGACGGTCTCGTAGTCGAGCGCGGAGTCGGGGATCGCGCCGCCGAAGGCGAGGCGCAGGCCCGTCTCTTCGTCCTCGATCTTCGGCCACATGATGCCGGGGTTGTCGGCGAGGACCAGCCCGTCGAGGGTGACGACCTGCTGGCTCTTCGTGACCGCCGGCTCGTCGCCGACCTTGGCCACCTTGCGGTTCGAGAGCGTGTTGATGAGGGTCGACTTCCCGACGTTGGGGATGCCCACCACCATCGCGCGCGGCGTCTTCGCCTTCGCCGGCGCGAGGCGGCGCGCGAGCTCGGGGATGCGCGCGCGGATCTCGCCCGGCTTCGTCGTCGTGATCGCGAGGGCGAGGACCTTGCCCGGGGGCAGGCCGTCGCCGGGGCTCGGATGGACCTCGGTCTCGAAGAAGTCGATCCACGCCTTCGTGCGGGCCGGATCGGCGAGGTCGCTCTTCGAGAGGACCTTGATGCACGGCTTGTGGCGCCGGAGCTCGGTGACGACGGGGTTCTCGCTCGAGCGCGGCATGCGCGCGTCGAGCACCTCGATCACGACGTCCTGCGACGGCATCGACTCGGCCATGAGGCGCCGAGCCTTCGTCATGTGTCCGGGGTACCACTGGATCGCCATCGCGGCGCCCAGCTTAGCGCGTCAGGCCGCCTTCGCTTCGGCGTTCAGCTCGGAGAGGAGCTCGTCGAGCGACTCGCCGACCTGCGACGAGATCTTCTTCGGGATCGAGTCCGTCTCGGCGAGGAGGTCGCGCAGCTTCGACGCCACCTTCTTGATGTCCTTCCGCGCCGCCTCGCGCTTCTGGTGCTCGGTCGTCGGGAAGAGCGTGTCCTTGTAGAGGCGCGCGACCTTCGCCATCGGCGCCCCCTCGTCGAGGATCTTGTGGCGCACCTCCGCGACCGCCTCCTTCGGGATCGAGTCGTCGGCCTCGGCCTTCTCCTCGACGCGGCGCAGGTAGTCGATCGCCATGTAGCTCGGGAGCGTCTCGCCGATCGGATCGCGCTTCAGCACCTCCGGCGCGCGGCGGTGGAGGAACATGAAGCTGCCGGTCAGCTTCTCGACCGTGTCGGCGCGGAGCTTCAGCTCCGCCTTCGCGTAGCTCTCGAAGCCGTCGTAGCCCCAGCGCTCCCAGGACTTGTCCTTCTTCACGCGCGAGAGCGCCTCGCCGAGCTCGATCCAGGTCGTCTTGAACCGACGGCTGAGGCGCAACATCGTCGCGCGCTCGGGGTCGTCCGCATGCTGCTCTTCCAGTGCCGCGAGGGCGCGATCGACGTTCGTCTGTTCCATCGCGGCTCGCTCTACGAGACTGCTCCGTCGCTCGCAACAGGGCGGCGCGGGAGAACCTGTGGAGGGGATGGGGACGGGATCGGGAGGGTTTTCGCGCGGCGCCGCGAGGGGCGCGCGCGAAGCTGTGGAGAAGAAAATCGTCCGCGCCGGCGACTACAGGAGCGGGCTCAGGAGGCGGGCGCCCGCTTCGGCGAGGCGCCAGCGGAGCGGGCTCGTCTTGCGGACCGCGGGCGTGATCTCCTTCGCGTGCGCGAGATCGCGGTCGAACTGCGCCGCGAGATCGTCGGCGTGCGGCGGGCCGTACGCGATCGCGGTGACCTCGAAGTTGAGGCGGAAGCTCCGGTTGTCGAGGTTCGCGGTGCCGATCGCGGCGAAGAAGTCGTCCACGACGAGCGTCTTCGAGTGGATCATCGTCGGCTGGTACTCGAACACGCGGCCGCCCGCGGCGAGGACGTCGTCGAAGTAGGAGCGCGCGGCGGCGGTGACGACGAGCGAGTCCGAGAGGCGCGGCACGAGGATGCGGACGTCGACGCCGCGCAGCGCCGCGGTGGTGAGGGCGGTGAGGATCGGCGCGTCCGGCACGAAGTACGGCGTCGTCACGAGCACGCGCGTCTCTGCGAGCGCGATCGCGGCGAAGTAGAGGCGCTGGATCGGCTCGCCCTCGCGGTCGGGGCCCGACGCGACGATCTGCACGCGGTGCGCGCCCTCGTTCGTGGGAGGAGGGAAGTACTTCGGCTTCCGTGCGGTGTAGCCGGTCGTGTACTGCCAGTCGTCGAGGAAGACGAGCTGCAGCCAGCGCACCGCGTCGCCGCGGAGGCGCACGTGCGAGTCGCGCCACGGCGCGGGCTGGCCGCGGCGCACGCGACGGCGGCTGCCGCGCTCCGTCTCCTCCTCCGGCACGTAGTCGTCGCAGACGTTGATGCCGCCGGTGAAGCCGACGACGCCGTCGCATACGACGATTTTCCTGTGGTTGCGGAAATCGATGCGGCTCCGGATGCGCGCGAGCGAGACGGGGTGGAAGCGCGCGAAATAGACGCCCGCGTCGCGCATCTCCTGGACGAGCGACTTCTTCAGCGCGCTCGAGCCGACGTCGTCGACGAGGACGCGCACCGTGAGCCCGTCCTTCGCGCGCGCGATGAGCGCCTTCGCGAGCCGGTCGCCCGCCCGCCCCGACTCGAAGATGTAGTACGCGACGTGGACGTAGAGCTTCGCCTCGGCGATCGCCTGCTCGATCGCGGCGTAGGTGGACGCGGCGTCGTGGAAGACGGTGACCTCCTCGCAGCACGAGGCGGGGGGCTCGCCGGAGCCGATCGCGAGGCGCTCGAGCTGCGCGACGCGGGGATCGCTCGGCGCCGTGGAGGCTCTGGCCTCGTCCGCGCGCGCGAGCTCGGCCGCGCTCTCCCGCGCGCGGGCCTTCCCGCGGGCGAGCCGGTGCTTCATGCGTTTTCGCGTGATGCGCCGCGGACCGAAGAAGAAGAACACCACGAAGCCCGCGTACGGCAGCGCGATCAGCGCGAGGATCCACGCGATGGTGGAGACCGGCGGGCGCTTCTCGAGCAGGATCCACGTCGCGAGGATGACGACGTAGACGATCTCGGCCGTCGTGAGGATCGTGACGAGCACGGCCCGTGCACACTAATACGGCCCGTCATCGTCGTCGCGGAAGCGCTTCCTTGCCGCCGCGAAATCGCATCTGGGTTAGGATCGCGCCACCATGCTCCCCGAGCAGCGCGCCACCAGCTACGCGAACGATCCCTCGACCTCCACCGTCGTCATCGTCTCGCCGCCGACGGACAGCGGCCTCGCCGGCGATCAGCCCGCGCGCCTGCTCCTCGACGGCGCGAGCCACGTCGTGGGCGTCGACGTCGCGCCCGACTCGCCGCAGCGCCTCGTCGTGATGCTCGGACCGCACGAGGTCGTCGCCCGCGCGGAGGACGTCCGCGTCACGGTGGAGGGCAGCGGCGGGACGGTCCGCATCCAGGGCCAGGCGGCCAAGCTCGTCGCGGCGGGCGCGAATCCGTACGTCTTTTGAAGCGGGCGTGCGTCATCGGCGCGGGGTCGTCGGGCATCGCGGCGGCGAAGGCGCTCTTCGAGGCGGGGATCCCGTTCGACGTCTACGAGGCGAGCGATCGCGTCGGCGGAAACTGGGTATTCGGGAACGTGAACGGGATGTCCTCGGCGTACGAGGGCCTCTACATCAATACGTCGCGCGATCGGATGCAGTACACCGATTTCCCGATGCCGCGGGACTATCCCGATTTTCCGCATCACAGCCAGATCGCGCGGTACTTCGAGGCCTACGTCGACCATTTCGGGTTCCGGGACACGATTCGATTCCGCACCACGGTGGCGCGCGCGGACGAGAGGCCCGACGGCACCTGGAGCGTGCGGGTCCGCGGCGCGGACGGAGAGGAGACTCACGAGTACGGCTGGCTCCTCGTCGCCAATGGCCATCACTGGGATCCGCTCCTCCCCGATCCGCCGTTCCCGGGCACGTTCGCGGGGCGGGAGATGCACGCGCACCACTACAAATCGAAGAAGGAGCTCGAGGGCAAACGTGTCGTCGTCGTCGGAATGGGCAACAGCGCGATGGATATCGCGGTGGAGTCCTCCGAGGTCGCGGCGCGCACGTTCCTCTCCGGCCGCCGCGGCGTGCACGTGCTCCCGAAATACATGCTCGGGCGGCCGCTCGATCAGATCTTCACGTCGGCGCGGATCCCGTGGAAGGTCCGCCAGAAGATGGCGGAGGCGGTCCATCGCCTCGCCGTCGGCGACATGACGCGGTACGGCCTCCCGAAACCCGATCACCGCCTCGGCGACGCACACCCCACGATCTCGGGCCGCATCCTCGATCGCTTGAGCCACGGCGCGATCACGCCGAAGCCCAACATCGAGCGCCTCGAGGGCGACCTCGTCCGCTTCGTGGACGGCTCGGTGGAGGAGGCGGACGTCATCGTCTATTGCACCGGATACAAGGTCACGTTTCCGTTCTTCGACGAGGCGCTCGTCGCCGCGAAGGACAACGACTTACCGCTCTTCTTGCGCGTCTTCGATCCGCGGCGCGCGCGCCTCGCGTTCGTGGGGCTCCTCCAGCCGCTCGGCGCGATCATGCCGCTCGCGGAGGCGCAGGGGCGCTGGATCGCGAAATGGATCAAAGGCGACTACGTCTTGCCGCCGCTGCCGGAGATGCAGCGCCGCATCGAGGCGGAGCGAAGAGCCATGTTCGCTCGGTACGTCAGGTCAAAACGCCACACGATGCAGGTGGACTTCGACGATTACCTCCTCGACCTCAGGCGCGAGATCGCCCGCGGCACGCGTCGCGCATAGCGCCGCGCGGAGGGCGACGATCGAGCTACGATCGTTCGCGCGTGGCGAGCGATCCGTTCAGCAAGATGCTCGGGGTGGCGGCGGGCGCGTTCGATCGGGCGTTCGCCGCCGCGATCCAGGCGCGCGGCCGCCGCGATCGCGCCGAGGCCGACAAGATGCCTCACGCCGAGCGCCTCGCGAAGCTCGCGGCGGTGGCGTCGCTCTACTCCGACGCCGCGCACGCGGAGTTTTTCCCCCGCCCGCGCCACGTCGACCTCACCCTCCGCGACGTCCGCCCCGGCGTCGCGGAGGCGCACTGGCGCTCCGCCTTCGAGCCGTACGTGAGCGCGGTCGCGGATCGGTACCTCTCCCACGTCGAGAACCGCACCGCGCGCGCGCGGCTCTACTTGGGAGCGGGGAAGAGGCGCGCGGCGGTCATCGCGATCCACGGCTACATGGGGGGGGCGTGGCTGCTCGAGGAGAACACGTGGCCGATCGAGTGGCTGCAGCGGCGCGGGCTCGACGTCGCGCTGCCGGTCCTGCCGTTCCACGCCGGCCGCGGCGGCCTGCGGAGCGGCGCGCCGAAGTTCCCGAGCGCCGATCCGCGGATGACGAACGAGGGCTTCCGCCAGGCGGTCGCCGACGTGCGCACCCTCGTCCGCTGGCTCCGCGATCGCGGCGCGCCGCACGTCGGCGTGATGGGCATGAGCCTCGGCGGCTACACGACGTCGCTCGTCGCCACCGTCGTCGAGGAAGGCGAGATCGACTTCGTCATGCCGATGATCCCGCTTGCGTCGATCGCCGACTTCGCGCGCGAGCAGGGGCGGCTCGGGCTCGGCGCGGAGGCGGACGAGCAGCACGCCGCGCTCGAGCGCGCGAACTGGGTCGCGAGCCCGCTCGCGCGGCCGCTGCGGATCCCGAAGACGCGCGCGCTCGTCGTCGCGGCCGAGAACGATCGCATCACGCCGGTGACGCACGCAGAGCGGATCGCGAAGCACTTCGACTGCGAGCTCCGCACCGTCGGCGGGGCGCACCTCATCCAGATCGGCCGCGGCGACGCGTTCCGCGCGCTCGCCGCGATGCTGGAGCGTGACGGGATCCTCGCGCGGCGCTGAGCGCGCTCGCTCGCGTGCGAAGACCTACTTCACGACCGGCGGCTCGGGCGCCTTGTTGTCGGGCTGGATGCACGAGGAGAGGTCGAAGAGCATGAACTCGAGCGCCTTCTCCTGCGGGGAGAGGTCGGTCGTGTGGCAGCCGCTCGGCCAGTCGGGGCCGCTCCAGTCGCCGGCGCTCACGTGGAGGCCGCTGTACACGACGCGCCCGCACTTCTCCTCCTCCGGCGCCGGGATCGGCGTGTTGAAGGAGAGGTACTGCACCGCGGTCTTGCCGCCCTCGCGCGCGTTGGGGAGCGTGATCCACGAGGTCGCCTTCGTCGCGTCGACGGCGTCGACGTTGTGGCGCGCCTCGACGATCGGGAGCTGGCCGTTCGTCAGCGCGTCGACGCCGGGCTGCGCGAGCCAGTCGTGCATCGCCTTGCCCTTCGGGAACGACTGGTCGACGGTGCCGCTCACGACGCAGTCGTCGGACGAGTTGCACGGCTTCTTGCGATCGGCCCACGTCGCGAGCTCGGGGAAGGGGCTCACGATCTTGCCGGCGGGCTCCGGCCCCGCCTCGTCGACCGGGAGCTTCCGCGAGGTGTCGAACCAGAAGCGATGCCAGTGCGACGCGAAGATGCGGCCGCCCGCGTTCGCGTAGTCGTGCATCGCGACGAGCGCCTCCGGCGGCTTGTTGTCGGGGTCGGTGACGCCTTCGCACGAGAGGATCACCATGTCGTATTGCATCAGGCGCTCGCGGCTCGACCAGAAGTCGACCGCCTTGCCGAAGTCCCTCCCGCCGTGCGCCTGATCGAAGCGCTTCGTCGACGCGAGGACGCCGCTCGGCTGTCCGCCGGCGTAGAAGCTCACGCGCCCGTCGCCGCTCGGCATCGTGAACTCCGACTCGTCGATCCCGATCTTCTTGAGCCAGCACTCCATCGTGTCGAGGCCGCCGGTCGTGAGCGCGATGCGGGGGAGGTCGCCTTCGCGCTTGTTCCGCGGCATGCGGATCGCCTCCGCGTCGAGCTCGGTGCTCGTGCACTCGGGGACGTTCTGCATCACGAGCTGCCGCCGCCACTTGCCGATCTGGACGACGAGCGGGATGTCCGCGCCGACGGGCACGTTGTCGAGCTTGAAGCGGCCGTCGACGCCGGTGAGCGCGGTGACGAGCGGCTCGCCCGAGACGCTGCCGCAGCGGTCGCAGCTCACGCCGTCGACGATCGGCGCGACGGGCGCGTTCGGGACGTAGACGAGGACGTTGTAGAGCGGGACCTTCCCGGCGGGATCGCGCACGACGCCGGTGAGCGAGGTCGTACCGCCGCCGGCGCACACCTTCTGGCGCAGGCACAGGTTCGTGCACGGGACGCCGCCTTCGCCGTCGCCTCCGCTCGCGCCGCTGCTCGTCCCGAAGCCGCCGCTCGAGCTCGAGGTGCCCTGGTCCGGCTCGGGATCGCTGCCGAAGAGGGAATCGACGATGCTGCCGCAGCCCGATCCGAGGAGGAGGACACCGAGCAGGAAGGTGCTCAAGAAAGGCCCGACGATTCGCATAAGTCGACTCCGGCGCCCGCTTAGCACTGCGACTGTTGCGGGGCCATGCGGTCGTGTCTACCCTCTCGCTCCATGAGCAAGACGCGGACCGAGGTCCTGGAGGAGTCGCGGAAAAAGGGGATCGTGGCGTCCGCGGGAGCGGCCGGCGCGGTTGCGGCGGGGGTCCTCATCGGACCCGTCACCGGGGGCCTCGCGGCCATCCCGGCCGCCTACCTCGCGTACAAGTGGTGGCGTCACCGCGCCGAGAACGGCATCAAGGTCTGAGCTTGCAGTACAACCCGTACGCCGCGCCCGCGGCGCCGGTGGGGCCGGCGGCGCCGGGACCGATGATGGGGCAGCCGCAGCCGTGGGACGTCAGCGACGTCATCAAGTCCGGCTGGGAGATCTACAAGACGCACTGGGCGCCGATGACGCTCGGCATCTTCGTCGGCGCGCTCATCGGCGCGGTCCCGGGGCAGGTCGCGCCGGGCCTCACCGCGGCGGGGGTCCTCGAGGAGGGCTCGTCGCTGTACTGGGCGGTCAACGGGCCGATGGTGATCCTCGGGCAGGTCGTCGCCCAGTTCTTCGCCGCGGGCATGACGCGCGCGGCGCTCCGGGCGTCGCGCGAGAACACGGTCACGATCGGCGACTTCTTCTCCGCCGGCGGCCGGTTCGTCTCGTTCCTCCTGATGTCGCTGCTCCGCACACTCGCGGTGGCGTTCGGCTTTTTGCTGCTCATCGTCCCCGGCGTCATCCTCTCGCTCGGCTTCTTCAACGCCGGGTTCTACGTCGTCGATCAAGGGCTCGGCCCGATCGAGGCGCTCAAGCGGAGCTGGGAGTCGACGGACGGCCAGAAGGGGCAGCTCTTCGTCTTCAGCCTCGCCGAGCTCGGCATCACGATCCTCGGCATCCTCGCGTGCTGCTTCGGGCTCTTCGTCGCGGCGCCGGTCTGCCTCCTCGCGCGCGCGCTCATCTACATGCGCATGTCGGGCTCCGGCCCGGCTGCGCCGGCGTACACACCGCAGGGTCCTGTCGTCGGGGTCCCCGGCGGCGGGTACGGCGGTCCGCCGGGCTACGGCCCGCCTCCGGGCGGCGGGTACGGCGGCGGTCCTCCCGGCTACTGAGTTGACGATCGGTGGGAATACGCCTTCACTCTTGGGGTGAAGCGCGGCCCGCCATCGTCACCGGAGTTGACGGTCCCCGGCTTCGTGCTCGGCGAGCGCGTCGCGGCGGGGACCGGCGGCGTGGTCTATCGCGCCCGCACCGAGGGCGGTGTGGCGGCGGCGGTGAAGGTCGCGAGCGGTCACGCGCCGGGCTCGATCGCGCGCGAGGCCGCGCTCCTCGCGCGCGTGCAGCGGCGCTGGGGGCCGGCGCTCTTGGGGAGCGGCGAGGACTGGCTCGCGCTCGAGTGGGCGCCAGGCGCTCCGCTCGATCCGGCGTCGTTCGACGGCGATCGGGTCGAGCTCGCGGCCGTCGTCGCGCACGGCGTGGGGCGTGGGCTCGACGAGCTGCATCGCGCCGGCGTCCGTCACGGCGACGTGAAGCCGGCGAACATCCTCGTGCACGGCGAGAGGCCGACGGTGGACCGCGCCGCGGAGCGCGGGGCCACGCTCGTCGATCTCGATCTCGCGGCCGACGTCGCGGAGGGCGCGCTGCTCGGCGGCACGCCGCGCTACCTCGCGCCGGAGCAGCGCGGCGGTGACGTGTCGACGCCGGCGGCGGACCTCTACGCGCTCGGCCTCGTGCTGCGCGAGGTGCTGGCGGGGACCTCGGCGAACGAGCCGAACGAGATGAGCACGCTCGTCGATGCGCTCCTCGCGCCGTCGCCGGGCGCGCGGCCGTCGGCGGCGTTCGTGGCGGACACCGCCGCGCGTTACCTCGGGCTGGCGCAGGACCGCGACGAGACGATCGCCGAACGCCGCGCGCGGGTGCGGCGCACGAGGCTGGCGGCGGGCGAGGGGCCGCTGGATCCGCTCGGTCTCTCGCGCTGGCTCGTCGCGCTCGTCGGTCCGGACGCCGCGCACTGGCCGACGATCGCGGACGACGAGGAGGCCCTCACCGCGCGGCTGCTCGAGCTCACGGCGCGGGGTCGCCCGGAGGCGTGGACGTTCGACGAGGTGAGCGGCCGCACCGGCGCGGTCGCGTCGTCGCGCGTGCGCGACGCGGGGCCGGCGCTGTGGATCTCGCTCGCGCGTGAGCTTGTGGGCGCGAGGCCGAGCGAGGAGGTCCTCGCGCGCGCGGAGGAGGAGGTGAGCTGCCTTGGCCGGCCTCGTGTGGCGGGCGTGGGCTTCGGCGCGGGCTTCGGCGCGGGCTTCGGCGCGGCGGAGGAGGCGAGCGGCGTGCGCGCGAACGCGCCTTTCAGCGATGCGTCTATTGGCGACGAGGCGGTGCGGCGGGCGCTCTCCGCGCTTGCGCTCGATCTCGCGGCCGCGCTGTTTCGTCGCGGCGAGGTCGGGCGTGCCTTCGCGGCGCTCGCGCAGGCGCGCAGCGACGACCCTTCCGTGCTGCTGCTGCGCGCCGAGATCGCAAGACGCCGCGGCGACCTGGAAGCCGCCGAGCGCGACGCAAGGACGGCGTGCGCGCTCGCGCGCAACGTGGAAGGGGCGGCGGACGTGCGAGCGCGCAACGGTGAAGTGGCGAGCGAGCCCGCGGACGCCGCGGCGGGTGCGCACGCGCGCAACGCGGGCGCGGCACCGGACGAGCCCGCGGACGCCGCGGCGGGTGCGCACGCGCGCAACGCGGGCGCGGCGGAGGGAGGCGATGCGGCGCGTTCGCTGCTTGCGCGGCTTGCGTGGGATCGTGGTGCGGTCGACGAGGCGGAGGTGCTCCTTGGGGACGCCGCGGGGGCGGCGGCGGCGGAGATGCGTGCGCTCGTCGCGTATGCGCGCGGCGGGTTCGAGCGCGGGCTCGCGGCGCTCGAGGGGGTGGACGCCTCCGGGCTCGCGCGGGCTCGCCTCGAGGGCGTGCGCGGGATGCTCGAGCACGCGCGCGGCCGTGCGCACGCGAGCGTCGCGGCGTTCCAGCGTGCGGTGGAGCGCGCGGCGGAGGCGGGGGCGATCGTCGAGGAGGCGACGTACCTGACCGGGCTCGCCGCGGCGGCGGTCGACGCGGGCGCGACCGCGAGCGCGCTCTCGTCGTCGACGCGCGCCGCGCTCTTGTGGGAGCGCCTCGAACGGCCGGCCCTCGCGACGCGCGCGCACCTCTCGCGCGCCGCGGCCTACGCGCTCGTCGGCGCGGCGCACGAGGCGGAGCGTGCCGCGCGTGAGGCGCGCGCACGCGCGGGCGCCGATCGACGCGCCGCCGCCTATGCGCGCTGGGCGGTCGTGGAGTCGCGGGCGCCCGGCGATCCGCTCGCGGCGGAGGAGGCGCGCGCCGCGCACGCCGAGCTGGTCTCGTCTTCAGGGGCCTCGTCTTCGGGGACCTCGTCTTCGGAGGCCTCGGAGGAAGACCGCGTGCGTGCGGCGGCGCGCGTGCTCGTGTGGGCGCCGGGAGCGCGGGTGGACGCGGAGGCGATCGACGCCGCCGCCTCCGCGATGAGCGCGGCGACGCGCTGGGAGTGGTGGGGGGCGCGCGCGGCGACCTCGAACGATCCGCGGCCGGTCGCGGAGATCGTGGCGCTCCTCGACGTGCCGGCCCCCGTCGCGGCGCGAGGGCCCGCGCTCGCGGCCGCCGTCACGAGCGCGCGCGATCGCGGGGAAGGCGAGACGGTGCAGCGCCTCGAGGCCGCGCGCCGGCTCGTCTCGCAGGTCCTGCGCGAAGGCGCTCCGCCCGAGCACCGCGCCGCGCTCGCCGCGGTGCCGTGGCTCTCCGGCATCGCCGACGACGACGAGCGTGCGGCCCTCGGCGCGGCGCAGGTCGGGGAGCTCGAGTCGATCGTGCGCGCGCTGTCGTCGCGCGATCGCCTGAAGCCGCTCCTCGAGCAGGTCCTCGACACGATGGTGCTGTGGACCGGCGTCGAGCGCGGGCTCTTGCTCCTGCGCGCGCCCGACGGCCGCCTCGTGCCGCGCGCGGCGCGGAACCTCGCGCGGCGCGATCTCGCGGGCGATCAGCTGCACCTCTCGCGGAGCCTCGCCGAGCGCGCGATGGCGTCGCGCGCGGCGGTCCTCGCCACCGACGCGTTCGCGCAGGTCGGCGATCTCCAGTCGTCGGTGCACGCGCTCGGTCTTCGCAGCGTGCTCGCGGTGCCGCTCGTCGCGCGCGGCGACGTCCTCGGCGTCGTGTACCTCGACGACCGCGTGCGGCGCGGCGCCTTCGGGCCCGGCGAGCTCGCGTGGGTGCGGCTCGTCGCGAGCCAGGCCGCGCTCGCGATCGCGGACGCGCGCGATCAGGCGCTCTTGCGGCGCGCGGTGCGGCGGGCGGAGCGCGCGAACGCACGCCTCGCGGCGGAGCTCGGCGCGGCGCGGGCGGAGCTCTCGAGCGACACGCGGTATCGCTACGACGAGATCGGCGGGCGCAGCGAGCCGATGCGCGCGATGCTCAAGCTCGTCGACCGCGTCACCGCGAGCGACGTCCCGGTCTTGCTCGTCGGCGAGTCGGGCACGGGCAAGGAGCTCGTCGCGCGCGCGATCCACAAGAACGGCCCGCGCGGCGCGCGCCCCTTCGTCAGCGAAAATTGCGGCTCCGTGCCCGAGCCGCTGCTCGAGTCCACCCTGTTCGGCCACGTGAAGGGCGCCTTCACCGGCGCCTCCGCCACACGCGCGGGCCTCTTCGACGTCGCCGACAAGGGCACGCTCTTCCTCGACGAGATCGGCGAGATGCCGCTCTCGATGCAGACGAAGCTGCTCCGCGTGCTGCAAGACGGCGAGGTGCGTCCCGTCGGCGGTGAGCGCTCACGCCGCGTCGACGTCCGAATCATCGGCGCGACGCATCGCGACCTCGAGGCGATGGTCGCGGCGGGGACGTTCCGCGAGGACCTCTTCTATCGTCTCAACGTGGTGAACGTCCGCGTCCCCCCGCTCCGCGAGCGGCGCGAGGACGTCCCGCTCCTCGCCGCGCGCTTCGTCGAGAAACACGCGGGCGGGAAGAAGGTGAAGATCACGCGCGCGGCGATCGACCGCCTCGCGGCGTTCCCGTGGCCGGGCAACGTGCGGCAGCTCGAGAACGAGGTGCGTCGCGCGCTCGTCCTCGCCGACGATCGCATCGACGTCGCGGAGCTCTCGGAGGAGGTCTCGCGCGGAGGCCCCGCCGCCGCGCGCGAAGCGGGCATGGGCCTCAAGGCCCGCGTCGACGCGCTCGAGACCGAGCTCGTGAAGGACGCCCTCCAGAAGACGAAGGGCAACCAAACCCGCGCCGCCGAAATCCTCGGCGTCTCCCGCTTCGGCCTCCAGAAGATGATGCGCCGCCTCGGAATCACGCCGCCGTGACCGGACGGCTGGACAGTCGCAGCGAGGCGAAGTAAGTACCTCGTCCTGTTCCCGGGGTCGTAGCTCAGCTGGGAGAGCGCATCCATGGCATGGATGAGGTCAGGGGTTCGATCCCCCTCGGCTCCACAACACAAGGTGCCGTTTCTATAAGGGAACGGCGCCGAACCAGGGGGCTGCACCTGTCACGCACGGCGGCTGTTCGACGCCGGGTCGCATCGCGCTCGGAGGCGTCACCAGGAGTCGATGAGCATCGTCCGTTTTCGCGGACGCCTTGTCCGTCATAACGGCAAAATGCAGCGCCGATCTCGGCTTTTGCTCTGTTCGGGAGTACGGTCTCCCTGTAATTGCATTGCATGCCGGAGGTGGCCGTCCAACGCGTCTCCCTCGGCCGGTGCCAAAGGAACTTGGAGAGCCAGATGCCCATGAAAAAGACCTCCTCTTATGTGACCGCTGTTGTCCTCGGCCTCGCTTCGTTCGCGCTGATCGTCGCGTGCGGCGATGACGACGCGAACAACTCGTCGACCTCGTCGACATCGTCCTCGACCTCGACCTCGTCGAGCGGCTCGACCTCGAGCTCGTCGTCGAGCTCGGGTAGCTCGAGCGGCGATCCGGCCGCCGATGCCGCGAAGGCAGCCTGCGAGGCGGACCAGAAGTGCTTCCCGAACACGTTCGCCGCCAAGTACGCGTCGGTCGACGAGTGCGTGGAGGTCACCAAGTACACGGGGCCGGCAGTCGGGGGCGATGGCCCGCCAGGCGTCGATCCGGCTTGCGCCGAGAAGCAGAAGACCGCCGCGTGCGGAGAGACTCCGGCGGAGTGTCTGAAGGGCACGCTCAACCTCGACGCGAAGTGTGACTTCGGCGGCCAGTGCGGGAGCGGCAACTGCGAGAGGCCGTCCGCGGACTGCGGTACGTGCAAGTCGCTTCCGGCCGAGAACGACGCCTGCCCGGCGAACTTCATCTGTGGTCCGGGCCTTCGCTGCGATGTCGCCGGCGGCTCCAAGTGCGTCAAGGCGTCGGGTGCGGGTGAGGATTGCGCGGGTGCGGCTGCGGGCAACTGCGATTCCTTCGCCGGAATCTTCTGCCTGAGCGACAACAAGTGCGGCAAAAAGCGTGACATCGGCGGCGACTGCGGTCCCGGACCGGGCGGTACGGCGTCTCAGGACTGCCGTGCGGGCCTGACCTGCAAGGACGGCAAGTGCGCCGACGAAGCTCCGACCGTCAAGGACGTGGGCGCCGACTGCGCCGCGGGCGACGTGTGCAAGGGCAAGAGCTCGTGCGTCGAGGGCAAGTGCACCGCGTACGCGGACACTGGCGCTGACTGCGCGCTGGACGGCACGAAGCCGTTCTGCGACGCGACCAAGGGCCTGGCCTGCAAGGACGGCAAGTGCGCGGCGGCCGAGACCGCCGAGTACTGCAAGTGATCGCGTCCCGCTGACCTCGCGTCGGCGGAAGACACGATGAATGAGTCGGCGCGAGAGCATGTCTCTCGCGCCGATTCGTTTTGTGTGCGCTCAGCCGAGGCCGAGCTCGTCGATGTAGATCTTCTCGAGGCGTGAGTGGCTGCGGGCGACCTGGCTTCGCGCGAACACGGCGAGGCCCATGCCCATCGCCGCGGCGCGCTTCGCGATGCCGGGGCGTTCCGGGGGGACGAAGCCGAGCTCCTTGCCCTGGGCGTAGACGCGGCGCTGGACGTGCGCGAGGAAGCCGGGGAGGTGCTTCAGCACCGGATGCTCGCCGGCGCGCTTCTCGAACGCGCGCACGAGGAGCGGGAGCACGCTCATCTGGAGCTCGAGGAGCCCGTAGTACGGCGTCCGCAGCCACGGCTTCTCGGCGAGCAAGCGGCGCGTCTCCTTCTCTCCCCACGCGATGTGCTCCTCCTCCTCGCGGCACACGAGCCGGAGCTTCTTCTTGATCGGCGGCACGCGCGGGTCGGAGTCGGGCAGCGTCTGCATGAGGAGGTCCTTGAAGATGTCGAGGACCATGCCTTCGCCGATCGCGTGCTCCATGAGCACCTTCAGCGGGTAGTAGTTGTTGTGCGCCGCGAGCAGCTTCACGACCGGGTGCGCCGGCATCGGCTTCATGTCGAGCGTGCGGAAGATGTCCGCGAAGAGCCCGAGGTGCGCGAGCTCCTGCTTCGCCTGGCGCACGTAGAACTTCGCCGCCTCGAGCGAGCCCGCGGCGTAGAGCGACTTCCCGCAGTACACGCCCGTCGCCTCGCCGAAGAGCGCCTGCGAGAGGATGAACCGCACGATCTCGCGGTCCTCGGGCTTGTCGAGGTCGAACGTCGCGCCGCCGAAGTCGTAGTCGGGATCGCCGGTCCGCGTGATGACCGCGCCGGGGCCCCCCGTGCGTTCTTCGCTCGTCGTCGCCATGGACGAAACGTAGCCGATCAGGCCAGGAAGCGCGCTCGGAGCTCGGGCGTCGGGATCCGGCACGTGTCCGACTTCCCGAACCATCGGTAGCGGTTCCGCGCGATGAAGCGGTACACGACGTCGCGCAAGAACCGCGGGAACACGTAGAGCATCACCGCGAGCGTCCACGGAAAGCGCATCCGCCGCGCGATCTGGAGCGCCGCGCTCGAGTGCGTCCAGGCCTTCCCGTCCTCGACGAGCACGATCGAGTCCGGATCGCCGTCCCCCGTCGCGCCGTCGCGCAGCGCCTTCGCCGCCTCGGCCCCCATCGCCGCCGTGAGCAGCTCGTTCCCGACGTCCGACTGCAGCGGCGCGAACCTGAGCCGCTCCGCCGGATCCCGATCGATCATGAACTGCACCGCGGCGTTGCAGAGGTTGCAGACCCCATCGAACAAGACGACCGGCCCCGTATGGCTCACACACGCAGTCTAGTTCAGTCCGGAGCGCGGCGCACAGGCTGTCGTCGTGGTCCTACCGTGGTAGGATTGATCGTATGTCGACCACGAAGATCAGCATCACGCTCGACGATGCCGCGCTCGCCTGGCTCCGGAAGCGAGCGAAGCTGCTCCATGGCGGCAACCTCTCGGCCGCCATCGCAGAGACGACCGAGCTTGCAAGGAAGAACGAGGCGCTCACCACGCTGCTCGACGCCGACGGCGTACCCGAGCTGTCCCCTTCCGAGCTCGCCGAGGTCGTGAAGGACTGGCCGAAGCGACGCGCGCGCCGAAGGCCCGCGAGGTGATCACCCTCGATACGGGCGCGCTCATCGCGCTCGAGCGGCGAAAGGAGCGCATCCTCCGTGTCCTCCGCGGTGCAGCCCAGACGGCGACGCAGGTCGTCGTTCCGAGCGTGGCTCTCGCGGAGTGGTGGCGTGCCCGTCCGAGCGCGCGGATGCGCGCGTACCTCGACGCCATGACGATCCAATCCGTCGACGCTGCGCTCGCCTCGGTCGCGGGGGAGGCCGTCGCGGCGGTGCCGACGGCGACCCTCATCGACGCCATCGTCATGGCCTCGGCCGCGCGCGGGGGCGGCGTCGTCTACACGTCCGACCCCGATGACCTGATGGCCCTCCAGGCCCATTTTCGGCTCGTACGTGTCTTCGCGGTTTGACTCGTGCGGCCGGGGGCCTGATCCACCCGGCCTAGCTTTCGGGGCTGCGCATTCCGCGCATGGGCGAGCCGATAAGTGTGCGGAAGGACTGGCGCGGGGAAGGGGTGCGCGTGGCGTGGTGGGGTGATGTGGGACGGCCTACTCCTTGCGCTTACCCGTTGGTGATGCGCTCCTTCCTTCCGCTTCTTCTCGGGTCGGGCGCCGTCCTCCTCGCGTGCGGGGCGGTCGGGGACGAAGACGTCGGCGCATCGGCGGACGAGGTGAGCGAGGACAGCTACGGGTTCGCGTCGGAGCCGCCGACGCGGGCGCTCGCGGACACGTACTACGCGTTCGACCTCCGCACCGCGATCGGAGCGTGCGCGACCGATCGCGTCGAGTGGACGCTCGACGACGCGCCCGCCGGCGCGAAGCTCACCCTCGCCGAGTCGAAGGTCTCGCTCGCGAAGGGACAGAAGCGCGCCCACGAGAAGGGCGGCGCCGATCGCGAAGCGGCGAAGGTCGAGTGGGACCTCGGCGGCGTCGCGCCCGGGACCTACACGTTCCGCGTGAAGTGGCGCGCGTGGACCGACTGCGGCGCGCTCCGCAGCGGTAAGTGGGGGCCCGAGGTCACGCAGAGCTGGAGCCTCGAGGTGCGCCCCAACCGCTGGTACTCGGGCGACCTCCACGTGCACACGAAGCACAGCGAGCGCGACGAGTCGTCCGGGTCCGTCTACGACTACTACCAGCGCGCGGTGAACGGGAAGACCGACGACGCCGGGCGCACGTTCGCGAGCCGGAGCCGCGACTCGCTGCGGGGGCGGCTCCACTGGCTCGTGTTCTCCGATCACACCAACAACGAGATGGAGGAGTGCGGTCGTCACTTCCCGAAATACTGCCAGGCGAGCGAGTCGATGGAGGAGGCGACCGGGCGCGACGTCGTCAAGCATTACACCGAAGAATCGAAGGGCGACGTGCTGCTCGTGGTCGGGTCCGAGATCTCGAACAAGAACGACGGGCACTTTGGCTTCTTGCCAAAGAACCCGTTTCCCAATCCTCCAATTTACGCGCCGGGGTATTCGAAGGACGCGACGAATTACGATCATGACTCCGGCTCCGGGCCGGGCGTGTTCCGCGAGCGCTGGGTCGACGGGAAGGCGACGAACGCGGAGGAGATCGCGCTCATTCACGAGATGAACGGGCTCGCGATCGTGAACCACGAAGATGGGTTTACGAAGAACTGGACCAAATACGACTGGACGAGCACCGACTTCGACGGGCTCGAGGTCTGGAACGGCGCCAACCGCCACGACAAGTGGGACGACAGCGCCTACAACGGCGGGATCGACTTCAATCCGGTGTCGAAGCACGATCGGCTCAGCGTCGACATCCCGGAGAACCCGATCCACCGCTCGTACATCGGAATGTTGAAGCACGGGCGCTGGCCGTTCGCGCTCGTGGGCGGGAGCGACGCGCACGACTACAACGAGGTCGTGTGCGGCGGCGCGATGTGCGACCCCACCAACGCCGAGGTCGCGAGCCCGATGACGACGGTCTGGGCCGACGACTTCGTGTGGACCAACGGGAAGACCGGCGTGCTCGACGGCATCGCGAAGGGGCGCGTCGTCGTGCACGATACGAGCAACTTCATCGACCTCCGCGTCACCTACGAGGGCAAGGAGTACATGCTCGGCGACACGATCGAGGACTACGTCCCCGGCACGACGCTCTCGCTCCGCGCGATCGGACACGCGGGACCCTTCATCGACGGCGACAACCGCGTCCTCTTGATGCTCGGCACGAACGGCGACGAGTCGAGCCGCAACGTCGACGTGCTCTACAACTCCGAGGACGCGACCCACTTCGTCAAGAAGGCGAAGGGCAAGGACCACATGCGGTACATCCGCCCGGAGACCAGCTTCGATCGCTCCTGGGACGTGAAGCTCGACGCGACGCAGCTCGGGCGGAACAAGACCTTCTTCCTCTGGTCGCAGTTCATCCCCTGGCACTCGGTCACGCACTTCTGGGGCAACGGCCGCGACATGGTGCAGACTGGCGCCATCCGCGTGAAGGCGCGCTGACCTCCGCGAGTGGGGGCGACGGCCGCGTGGTATCGTCGCGACGTGACTCGAGAAAGTGTCCCCGAGACGCAGGTCGAAGCGCACGACCGGCGGCCCGTCGCGAGCTTCCGGCTCGTCTGTACCGAAGGGCCCGAGCGGGGGCGCTCCTTCACCGTGTCCGCCGACGCGACCGGTCGCGTGCTCGTCGGGTCGAGCAGCGCGTGCGCGATCAAGCTCGCCGATCCGCTCGTGTCGCGCCGTCACGCCGCGCTCGAGGTCCACGGTCCGAGCCTCCACGTCACCGATCTCGGATCGAAGAACGGGACCTTCACGAACGAGGTCGCGATCGTCGAGGCCTCGCTCTGGGGCGGCGAGACGTTGCGGCTCGGCGGTACGTCGTTCCGCGTCGACGTCGAGGACGAGATCTCCACCGCGCCGGTGTCGGACCAGAGCCGCTTCGGGCGCCTCATCGGATCGTCGCGCACGATGCGGCGGCTCTATCCGTTCTTCGAGCAGCTCGCGGCGTCGAGCCTGCCGCTCCTCATCGAAGGAGACACCGGCACCGGGAAGGAGCTCCTCGCCGAGTCGCTCCACGAGGCGGGGCCGCGCGCGAACGGGCCGTTCGTCGTGTTCGACGGCGCGCAGACGGCCGCGGGCGCGATCGAGCCGACCCTCTTCGGCGACGGCTCCCGCGCCGGGATCTTCGAGCAGGCCGACGGCGGCTCGCTCCTCCTCGACGAGGTCGGCGAGCTCGACGCGCAGGTCCAGCGGAAGCTCCTCCGCGTGCTCGAGCGCGGAGAGGTGCAGCGCGGCGGCACGAACGAGGCGCGCAAGGTCGACGTCCGCATCCTGGCCTCGACGCGGCTCGACCTCGACAAGCTCGTGCAGGAGGGGGCGTTCCGCGAGGACCTCTATTACCGGCTCGTCGTCTCGCGCGTGGAGCTGCCGCCGCTGCGGAAGCGGAGCGGCGACGTCGCGGAGCTCGCGCGCCATTTCTGGCGCGAGCTCGGCGGCGCGGGCGAGCCGAGCAGCACGCTCCTCACGCAGCTCGCGCGCCATCCGTGGCCCGGCAACGTCCGCGAGCTCAAGAACCGCATCGCGCGCCTCGTCGCGTTCGGGAGCGAAGAGGAGCTCGCGCCGCCCATCTCCACGCAGACGCCCGCCGCGCCCGCGCAGGGTGAGTTGGCGGCGCCCGTGCGGGGTGGGTTGGCGGCGCCCGTGCGGGGCGAGGCGGCGGCGCACGCGGTCGTTGCGGACGTGATGCACGCGACGTTGTTCGAGCGTGTGCTCGCGAAGGACCTTCCGCTCGCGCGTGCGCGTGAGCTCGTGGTGAACGAGTTCGAGAAGGCGTACGTCGAGCGCGTGCTCGCGCAGCACGGCGGCAGCGTCGCGAAGGCGGCGGCCGCGTCGGGCCTCGCGCGCCGCTACTTCCAGCTCCTCCGCGCAAAGCGCTCCCCGCGAGGTTGAGCGCGCGAGGTTGAGCGCGCGCGCGAGGTTGAGCGCGCGAGGTTGAGCGCGCGCGCGAGGTTGAGCGCGTGCGAGGTTGAGCGCGCGCGAGGTTGAGCGCGTTGGTGCTGCTTTGAGCTAGCATTGCGAGACCGTGGCCCGGCCGGCGCAATCCAGCATGGTCATCGGGCGGTATACGCTCTTCGCTGCCCTCGCGTCGGGGGGAATGGGCACCGTGCACCTCGCGACTTGTGACGAGGGGGGCGGCACGCACGTCGTCGCGGTGAAGCGGCTGCATCCGCACCTCCGCACCGACAAGGACTTCGCGACGATGCTCCTCGACGAGGCGCGGCTCGCGGTGAGCATCCGCCATCCGAACGTCGTCGAGGTCGTCGACATCGTGTCCACCGCCACCGATCTCCTCCTCGTGATGGAGTACGTCGCGGGCCTCTCGCTCCACGAGCTCATCACGCACGGCCTCACCGGCCGGCGTCGCGTCGCGGTGCCGTTGCCGGTCGCGATGGCGATCGCGATCGACGGTCTCCACGGTCTCCACGCCGCGCACGAGGCGCTCGGCGACAACGGGCAGCCGCTCGGCCTCATCCATCGCGACGTGTCTCCGCAGAACCTCCTCGTCGACACGAGCGGCGTGACGAAGCTCACCGACTTCGGCGTCGCGAAGGCGGCCGGCCGCTTGCGGTCGACGCACGACGGGACCATCCGCGGAAAGATCGCGTACATGTCCCCGGAGCAGGTCGCCGACTCCGAGCTCGACGCGCGCTCCGACATCTACAGCTTCGCGGTCGTGCTCTGGGAGCTCCTCGCGGGCCGGCCGATGTTCGAAGCGGACAGCGACGTCGCGCTGTTCGGCAAGGCGATGCGCGGTCCCACCGAGCGCGTCGCCGAGGTCGTCCCCGACCTGCCGGCTGCGATCGACGCCGCGATCTGGCGTGCGCTCGCGCGCGATCCACGCCGCCGCTTCCCGACCGCGCAAGCGTTCGCCGACGCCCTCGTCGCCGCCTACGGCCCCGTCGATCGCGCCGTCGTCGCGGAATGGATGAAGTCCCGCGCCCCGCACCTCCTCGACGAACGCGCGCGCACGGTCGACGGGCTCATCGCGCACGAGCACGAAGAGGACACGATCACGGACACGATCACGGACCTCGTCCCCACGACGCTGACGCCGCGCCACGAGGCGCCGCTCCTCGATCCGGACGCGCTCATCACGCACCCGATCCCGACGCCGCGCTACCCGATCGCGATCGCCGACTCGAACATCGCCGCCGTCGTCGCGGCGCCGCCGTCGCCGCCGCCGTCGCCGCCGCGCGATCGGCGCATGGCCTTCGCGCTCGTCGGCGTCGGCGCTTCGTCGGTGATCGCGCTCGCGCTCGTCCTCGGTGGAGGCGGAGGCGGAGGCGGAGGTGGAGGCGAGGCGCCCGTGCCCGCGCCCGCGCCCGCGTCCGCGCCGCCGCCTGCGCACGCGGCGGCGCCCGCCGCGTCGTCGCCGCCGCCAGTCGTGCTCGCTCCGCCCCCGCCGCTCGAGAACGAGCCGCCGGTCGTGCTCACTCCGCCCCCGCGGCCCGAGAACGAGCCGCCGTCTCCCTCCGCCCGCGCGCAGCAGCCCAGCGAGCCCGCGGCGCGGGCGCGCGTGACGACCGGCGCGCGTCCGTCGACGACGGTGCGTACCCGTGCCCCGGCGAAGAAAGATCCGAAGGCTGACTGCAATCCGCCGTATACGGAGGACGAGCAGGGGAAACACTTCAAGCCGTGGTGTCTTCGTTGAAAGTCGCGGCGGCCGTTGCGGTCGCCGCCCTCGTCGTCGCGCTCCCCGCGCCGGCGACCGCCGACGAGGTCGATCGCTGCGTCGCGGCGTCGGAGAAGGGCCAGAAGGACCGCCGCGCCGGCCGCCTGCTCGACGCGCGCTCCGCCTTCCTCGTCTGCGCCTCGGAGAAGTGCCCCGCGATCGTCCGCTCCACGTGCGCGGAGTGGACCGAGCAAGCCCTCGCCGCGATCCCGTCCGTCGTCGTCGCGGTCGTCGATCCGGATCGCCGCGACGTCGTCGACGCGCGTGTGTCGATCGACGGCAAGGAGGTCGCCCTCGGCCGCGCGGTGAACCTCGATCCGGGCCCGCACTCCGTCGCGGTGGAGGCGAGCGGCTTCGAGGCTCACGCGCAGCCCATCGTCGCGCGCGAAGGCGAGCGCGGACGATCCGTCGTCGTCGTGCTCGCGCGAAGACCCGAGAAGCAGGAGCCGCCGGCGCTGGCGCCGCAACGCGAGTCGAACGTCCCGACCCTCACCTGGGTCGCGGGCGGGCTCGCCGTCGCGGCGCTCGGGAGCTTCGCGTTCTTCGGGTCGACCGGGCGTGCGCGCGCGGGCGAGCTGCGCGACACGTGCTCGCCGGCGTGCGCCGAGTCGGAGCGCGACGCGGTGCGGACGCGTTACATCGTCGCCGACGTGTCGCTCATCGCCGCCGTCGTCTTCGGCGGGCTCGGGGTGTGGTCCTACCTCAGGGCGGCAGAGTCACGTTGATCTTGTAGGGCACGACGTCGGTCGTGCCAGTGACGCTGACGGTGAGCTGCAGGTAGCCGCTCCCGCTGATCTGACCCTCGAAGTCCTGACTGTTCCGGAGCACGACCTTCTTCGCCTCGCCGCCGGTGTCGACGAGCTCCATCGCGATCGTGGCGGCGGCGCCGGTCACCTCGACCTCGTAAGTGCCGGTCTTGTTCGTGTACGCGTACCGGTACACGTCGACGTCGGCGCTCCCGCCGGTGAGCTTCGCGCAGACCTTCCCGCTCGGCAGCGGGTTCGCTTGCCCGCCGGAGTTGTTGGGCTCGCGCTCGAGGAAGCCGTCGCAGCTGAACTCGTCCTCGCCGAAGACGAGCGGCGGGGACGACGCCGACGTGTCGGCGCCCGCGTCGGTGACGTCGTCGTCGTCATCGTCGCCGGGGCGCGGCGGCGGCCCGGCGCCGGAGTCGGGCCGCGGCTTGCCGGCCTCCGCGCTGACGTCGTCGAGCGGATCGATCAGCGTGCACGCGGCGAGGAGGCCGAGCGTGAGCGCGAGCGCGAAGACGAGCCGTCTCACGCCGCCATCGTAGCCGATCAGCGGAAGCCGCGCGGATCGAGCCCGCGGAGGTACGTGACGAGGCCTTGCCGCTCGGCGTCGCTCACCTCCCACGCGTGCTTCACGCCTTCGATCGGGACGAAGCCCGGCTTTTCGCCGGCGGTCACGATGCGCGCGACCTCGGCGTCGGTGATCGACGCGATCGCGGCCGGCGAGTGATCGATGCCCTCCCCGCCGCCGTGGCACTGCGCGCACGGCGGCGCGCCGCCGCCACCTTCGAGGTAGCGCTTCTCGCCTGCGGCCCAGCGCGACGGCGCGTAGCTCGCGACGTGGATCTCCGCCTCCGCCGTCTGCCCGCGCGACCTCGCCGTGAGCGTGACGAGCCCCGCCTTCTTCGGCGTGATCATGTAGTAGAGGCCCTTGTCGCCGGTCGCGTCGACGAGCGACGCCTTCGCGATCGTCACCGCGCTCGGATCGTCGGCGGTGAGGACGAGGTCGCTGCCGCTGCCGTGGATCGAGATCGGCACCTTGAACGTGTGCTCTCCGTCGAAGCCCGAGTACTCGAGCGACGGCTGGAAGAGGAGCGTGCCTTCCCCCGAGCCCTCCGGCGGCGCCGAGTCGAAGACGCTGCCGTCGCGCTCGAAGCGCTCGAGCGTCGCTGCCTTCTTCTCTTCGTCGTCGTTGACCTCGGAGACGTCGGCCGCCGGCTCCTCTGCGCCGATGAGCGAAGGCTGCGAGCAAGCGACGAGCGCGGACACGACGAGGGCTGCGCAGAGGAGCGGGCGGAGCGTCATGCACGCCGAAGCAGCAAGCGACGTGCCCCTGCCGTTGCGCAACGGTTCGTCCCGGTGGCGGGCGAGGACCCGGAAAAACAGGGCGAAATGCGGACGCGATCTGGCAGATCACCACCCGCCCGATTTCTCGGATCTGAGAGGATCTCGAGGATCCTGAGCGCATCGGCGCCCTCGCCAAAGGTGGGAGGAGGCCGGATCGCCGGCGAATTTCAGGTGCGTTGCGCAAGCGCGCTCCGGCACGACCTTCGCCATGGGTCTGGACATGCGCAACGCGAAGCTCGGTGTCCTGGTCCTTGTCGTCGGTGTGATGGGCGTGGCCGCGTGCGCGCCGGAGGAGACGAAGCCGCAGAGCGAAGAGTGGACGATCGAAGACGACGCGCGCCTCGGGACGCCGGCGTTCGCGGCGCCGAAGGGCGTGGGGCCGACCGTGCTCGCGCCGCGCGTCGATCCGAGCGTCGCGACGGTGAGCTTCCTCGATCGGAACCGCGCGCGCTTCGGTCTCCGCGCGCCGAAGGAGGAGCTCCGGAAGCTCCGCGCCGACGTCGACGCGCTCTCGATGACGCACGTCCGCCTCCAGCAGGTCGAGCGCGGCGTGCCGGTCGCCGGCGGCGAGGTCCTCGCCCACTACGACGCGGCGGGCCGCGTCACGTCGGTGCAAGAGCGCTACGTGCCGGGCCTCGCGTCGCTCGACCTCACGCCCGCGATCGACGAGGCCGCCGCGAGCAGGGTCGCGATCGAAGAGGCGCGCCGGCTCGTCCCCGCGATCGCGGCGGAGGCGCTCGAGCTCGCGGCGGACCCCGTCCTCGTCGTGCTCGCGGACGGCGGCGTGAAGCCCGTGCTCGCGTGGCAGATCGAGGTGCGGAGCGGCGCGCGCCACGGCTGGCGGATCGGCGTCGACGCGAAGACGGGCGCGATCGTCGAGCGGATCGATCAGGTCGAGGACATCGTCGGCTCCGGCGTCGCGCTCGACGGCAAGGTCCGCCCGCTCAACTACGCGCGGTCGACCAACACCGGCGGCAACGTGCTCGCGGACGTGACGCGGCCGGCGCGCATCGTCACGCGCGACTCGACCGGGACGAGGTCGGCGACGCCGCCGCTGTTCACGTCGGAGGACGGCAAGTCGTGGGACACCGCGTCCGCGACCGCAGCGGGCGCCGCGGTCGACGCGCACACGAACATGGCCGCCGTCACCGACTACTTCGCGAAGACGTTCGCGCGCAAAGGCTGGGACGACGAGAACGGCGCGATGACGGTGCTCGTCCACTTCGAGGACGACGACGGCACCGGCCTCGACAACGCGTTCTACTCGCGGACCTCGAACGTCATCGCGTTCGGCGACGGCAAGGCGAAGTTCAAGCCGCTCGCGGGCTCGCTCGACATCACCGCGCACGAGTACACGCACGCCGTCATCGCGACGAGCTCGAACCTCGTCTACAAGGACCAGTCCGGCGCGCTCAACGAGTCGATCGCGGACGTCTTCGGCGCCGTCGTCGAGCACGCGATCGACCCCGACCCGGTCGACAACTGGCTCCTCGGCGAGGGCTCCCTCCGCGCCGGCCCGCAGGCGCTCCGCGATCTCGGCGCGCCGGAGAAGGGCAAGCAGCCGAAGCACATGAAGGAGCTCGTGCAGACGACGACCGACAACGGCGGCGTCCACATCAACTCCGGCATCCCGAACCACGCCGCGTTCCTCGCGACGATGGGCGGCACGAACACGGTGTCGAAGGTGAAGGTGAACGGCGGCATCGGCTGGGACAACCTCGCGAAGGTCTGGTACCGCGCGAACGCGACGTACCTCACGACGAGCTCCGACTTCGCGGCGATGGCGAAGGCGACCCTCCTCGCGGCGGCCGATCTGAAGCTCACGCCGGCGGAGGTCGACGCGCTCGACTGCGCGTGGAAGGCGGTCGGCGTGACGCAAGGCGAGTGCGCCGCGCCGCCGCCGCCCCCTCCCGCCGCGCCCGCGATGGACGACGACGCGCCGGCGAACGAGGAGCCCGAAGACGTCGGCGTCACGCCGGCGAAGGCCGACGAGGAGCTGCCGGCGAGCGCGGAGGAGGAGGAAGAGGAGAAGCCGGCGAAGAGGCGCAAGGTCCTCGCGGGCGACGACGAAGAGGCGCCCGCGGCCGCCGCGGCCGGCTGCTCGACGACGAACGCGAAGACGGAGGCGCCGTGGAGCGCGCTCCTCGGTGTCCTCGGTCTCGCGCTCGTCCTCCGCCGGCGCGCTACTCGCTGAAGCCGCGCGGCTCGAGCGAGCGGAGGTAGACGATGAGCCCGCGGCGCTCGTCGTCCGTCATCGACCAGCGGTGATCGACCTCGGTGATGGTGGTGGGGCCCGGCTTCTGGCCGAGCGTCATGATCTTCGCGACGTCCCCGTCGGTGACGGTGGCGAGCGCGGTGGGCGAGTGATCGTGGGCCCGCCCCGTGACGTGGCAGCTGCTGCAGGCGGGGTTCGCCCCGCCGTTCGCGTAGCGCGCCGCGCCGGTCTCCCACTGCGCGGGCTCGTACGCCGCGACCGCGATGCGCGCGGTCACCTTCTGCGTCCCGCTCGTCGCCGTGATCGCGAGGAGCCCGGCCTTCTTCGGCGTGACCATGAAGTAGGCGGTCGGCGGGCCGGGGCGCGGGGTCGTGGCCTTCACGGACGTGACGTTCGCGGCGGCCGGATCGTCGGCGACGACGGTGAGGTCCTCGCCGCCGCCGCGGAAGCCGACCGGGATCGCGAACTCGTGCACGCCGTCGAAGCCCGAGTACAGGCGCTGCGCGACGGCGTGGAGGAAGCCGAAGCCGGAGGTCTCGGGCGGCGCGGAGTCGAAGGCGCTGCCGTCGCGCGTGAACGCGTCGATCTTCGCCTGCGCCTCCTCCGTCACCGGCGCGGTGTCGTCGGCGGCGAACGCCTCGTCCGGCGCGAGCGCGTCCTCGGAGCAGGCGATGGAGGTCGCGCCCGCGAGGGCGGCGAACGAGAGCGAGAGCGAGAGGAGTCCACGTAGACGAGGCATGACGCGGAGAGCAGCAACTCACGTGCCCTTCAGAAATGCCTGCGATCACCGCATCATTTCCGGTTACGGCGCGATATTCCGCTCGCACGCTGGTGTGAGGTTTTCGATCAGGCTCGGCGCGCGGCGCGCTCGCGGCGCGTGGATCGTGGAGCGCGGACGTCTCTCGGAGCGTGTCGGACAGCGCGCGATCGATCGAAAATGGCGGCGCATCGCTCGGAGGCGCGGCGCGCGGCACGGCCTTCGCTGAGGCGTCGGGTCGATGCGTACGATCGTCCTCGGGCTCTTCGTCGGTGGTACTTGCCTCTTCGCCTGCGCGGATACGCGCTCCGAGCCTTCGTCCCTCGCGACGTCGGAGGAGAAGGCGGCGGAGGCGACGCTCCGCGAGCGCACGGGCGTCGCGTGGACGGTGCGGCAGGACGCGGTCCTCCACACCGCGGCGTTCGTCGCGCCGCCGCGTGGAGCGGGGCCGCGCGTGACGGCGAAGGCGTTCCTCGCGGCGAACAAGGACGTGCTGAAGCTGCGCGCGCCGGACGAGGAGCTCGTCGTCACGCGCACCGACGTCGACGACCTCGCGATGACGCACGTGCGGATGCAGCAGGTCGAGCGCGGCGTCCCCGTCACCGGCGGCAACGTGCGCGTGCACTTCGACGGCGAGGGGAGGCTGACGTCGCTCGAGCAGCACTACGTCCCCGCGCTCGCGGCGCTCGACCTGACGCCGGCGGTGACGCGCGACGCGGCGCTCGCGACCGCGACGACGGCGCTCCAGGCTCGCAGAGGCGGCGCGGAGGGCGGCGCGGAGGTGAGCGTGCTCGGTGACGCGCGGCTCGTCGTCGACGGCTACGGCGTCGCGACCCCCGCGCTCGCGTGGGAATTCGACCTGCGCGCCGGCGATCGCGGCGCGTGGCGCGTGCTCGTCGACGCGCACGACGGGACCGTGCGGCTCATGTTCGATCGCGTGACGTCGATCGAGGGGACGGGGAGGGGCATCCTGGGGCAGGAGCGGAAGATCGAGTTCTCCGTCCAGAACGGGCGCAACGTGCTCGTCGACACGACGCGCGCCGCCGTCATCCGCACGCTCGACGCGCGGCAGTCCCCCAACGTCCAGAGCGCGCGCGTCGTCACGAGCAACAGCGCGACGTCGTGGGACACGGCCGATCGACGCGCGCCCGGCGCGGCGGTGGACAGCCACTTCTTCACCGCGCTCTCGACCGACTTCTTCGCGAACACGCTCGGCTACCGGGGCTGGGACGGGAAGGGCGGCGAGCAGCGCGTGTTCACGCACGTCGGCGACGACCAGGACGGCCAGCCCGGCTGGGACAACGCGACGTTCGATCCGATCACGAACGCGGTCTCGTTCGGCGACGGCCGCGACTTCTTCAACCCGTTCGCGAGCTCGATGGACGTCGTCGCGCACGAGTTCACGCACGCGGTGACGAACTTCACCTCCGGCCTCATCTACCTGAACCAGTCCGGCGCGCTGAACGAGTCGATCTCGGACGTCTTCGGCGCGGTGGTCGAGCACTCGTTCGCGCCGGACGCCGTGAAGAACTGGCACCTCGGCGAGGGGATCCCGAAGGGGAGCGACCTCCCGATGCGCGACATGGACAAGCCGGAGTCGGTCTCGCAGCCGCAGCCGAGCCACATGAGCCAGTTCCAGCAGCTCTCGGTGGAGGAGGACAACGGCGGCGTGCACGTGAACAGCGGCATCCCGAACAAGGCCGCGCAGCTCATGACGGTGGGCGGCACGCATCACGTGTCGAAGGTCACCGTCGCGGGCAAGGGGATCGGCTGGGACAACCTCGCGAAGGTCTGGCACCGCGCGAACACGACCTACCTCTCGGAGAGCTCCGACTTCGCGGCGATGGCGAAGGCGACGCTGCAAGCCGCCGCCGACCTGAAGCTCGGCGAGGACGACGTGAACACGATCGACTGCGCGTGGAAGGCGGTCGGCGTCGCGCAGGGCACCTGCATCGCGCCGAAGACCGTGGACCCGACCCCGACCGAGGTCGACCCCGAGGCGACGCCGCTCGAGACGAAGCCCGGCGATGAGTCGACGCCGAAGAAGACCAAGCCGAAGAAGAAGAAGACCGTGGAGGAGGACGACGAGGAAGAGGAAGAAGCGATCCCCGCCCCGCGCGGCTGCTCGACGACGCCCACGAAGACGGATGCACCATGGAGCGCACTCCTCGCCCTCTTCGGCCTCTCTCTCTTCCTCCGTCGCCGCGCCCGCCGCTAAACCCGCCCGCAAGCTCGCGCCCCCGTAGGGTCCTGCATCGGCGAGCAGTGGAGGATGCGTGCGTCTTCGCACGCGTCCTACGGCTGCGAGCGGGGTGCAGGGGGCGAAGCCCCCTGCGTTGAGAAACTCAGGCTTCGCGGCGCACGTACTCGAAGTCGACGGGGCGGCCCTTGATGCCCTGCTTCGGCGCGGCGATCCAGTTGGCCATCTGCTTCGGCTCGAAGACGGGCTTCTGCATCAGGCTCTGGACGTATTGCTTGTCCGCGTCGGACGGGAGCCACTCGTCCTTCTTCGCCTCGAACGCGTCCTTCGAGATGGGGTTGCCCGCGGGGTCGAAGGAGACGCCGGCGTAGATGCCGATGTGGCGGTGGAAGCGGCGGCTCGGGAGCGAGAGCTGGAACGGGATGCCGTGGGCCGCGATGGTGCGGTTCCACTTGTCGACGCCGCGCTGGCAGTCCTCGACGTACGCGTCGCGGAGGACCTCGTTCATCGCGTTGCGCATCGCGACGTCCTCCTTCACGAGCTTGCCGTCCTTCATGACGTCCATCGCGTACGCGCCGGTGAGCGCGGCGTGGTCCTCGAACTGGTCCTCCTTCGCGCGGCCCTTCATGCCGGTCGCGAAGTAGGTCGCCGCGTTCGAGCTGATCTCGCCGCCGAAGAGGTCGAGCGAGAGCGAGTACCAGAGGTTCAGGTACTTCTGCATCGTCGGGAGATCGATGAGGCCCTGCGCGCGGACCTGGTCCGGCGTCTCGAGCTTCTTCTCCGCCATCTGCTGCGCGGTGCGGTCGACGACGCGGAGCACGCCCGTCTCGCCGACGAACATGTGATGCGCCTCCTCCGTCAGCATGAAGCGCGTCGTGCGCGAGAGCGGATCGAACGCGCTCTCGGCGAGGGCGAGGAGCTGGAACTTGCCGTCACGGTCGGTGAAGAACGTGAACATGAAGAAGGAGAGCCAGTCCGTGCACGGCTCGTTGAACGCGCCGAGGATGCGCGGCTTGTCGGGATCGCCGGAGCGGCGCTGGAGGAGCGCCTCCGCCTCCTCGCGGCCGTCGCGGCCGAAATAGGTGTGGAGGAGATAGACCATCGCCCAGAGGTGACGGCCCTCCTCGACGTTGACCTGGAACAGGTTGCGGAGGTCGTAGACGCTCGGGCACGAGTGGCCGAGGAGGCGCTGCTGCTCGACGCTCGCGGGCTCGGTGTCGCCCTGGGTCACGATGATGCGGCGGAGCGCGTTGCGGTGCTCGCCGGGGACCTCTCTCCAGACCGGCTCGCCGAGGTGATCGCCAAAGCCGATTTTGCGATCGGCGACCGGGTCGGCGAGGAAAATGCCCCAGCGGTAATCCGGCATTTTCACGTAATCGAAATGGGCCCAGCCGTCGCTCGTCACGCTGATCGCGGTGCGAAGGAAGATGTCGTCCTTCTGAAAGCCGAACGGGCCCATCTCGTTCCACCACGAGAGGAAGTTCGGTTGCCAGGCCTCGAGCGCGCGCTGAAGTCGCTTGTCGGACGAGAGGTCGACGTTGTTCGGAATCTTGGTGTCGTTGACGACGGTCGACATCGCTCAGGTCCTCGCAAAGTTGAATTCCGGGCGCTCCGGTTTTCCGTAAAGGGTCAATGCGCCGCGATCGCCGACCGCGTTGGGGCGCTGGAAGATCCAGTTCTGCCACGCCGAGAGGCGGCCGAAGATCTTCGTCTCCATCGTCTCCGGGCCGGCGAAGCGGAGCGACGCCTCCATCCCCGTCATCGCGTCGGGCGACATCGAGGCGCGCTCCTCGAACGCGATCCGGATCTCGTCGTCCCAGTCGATGTCGTCGGGCGCGAACGTGACGAGCCCGCGCTCGTTCGCGGCGGCGGTGTCCATCTTGCCCGCCTCGAGCACGCGGGAGACCGCGGCCGGGTCCTTGAGGAACCGCGTCTGGAGGCGCGTGAGGCCGTTCGACATCGGGAGCGGCCCCGCGTTCATCGCCGACGCCTGCATCGTGACCTCGGCGTCGGGATCGTCCTTCATGTAGACGCGGTCCGACGCGAGCGCGAGCTCGAGGAGCGAGCCGGCGAACGCGGAGCCCGGCGTCGCGAGGGCGAAGAAGCTCTTCGCGGTGAGGTCCATCCGCTTGAGGACGCGCTTCATCAGGAGCGTGACCTCGCGCACGAGCCCGTCGTCCTTGTGCTTCGCGAGCATCGCGTCCACCTCGAGGACGGCGGCGGCGTCGCCGCTCGTCTCCACCGCGACGACGCCGATGTTCGGGTGGTTGAAGCGCAGCTCGAGCAGCGCGTCGTCGAGCTCGCGGAACGCCTGGATCGCCCACGCCGACGCGCCCGCCTTCGCGAGCTCCTCCGGGCTCGAGGGCTGCTTCGTCGCCGGCGCCTTCATCGTGAGCTTCGCCGTGCGCGCCTTCGGCGAGAGCTCCAAGGTCACGTGCGTGTATTCGATCTTCTCCGGCGAGCGCTTCGCGTCGAGCGCGGGGAGCTTCACCGCGGGGAAGGGCTTGCGCGTCGCCTTGCCGGCGAGCGCCTCGAGGCGCTTCTTCGTCACCTCTTCGAGCTTCGCCTTCGGCGGGGCTTCGTCGACGAGGCCCCACTCCACCGCGCGCTTGCCGCGGACGCCTTCGGCGATGGTGGAGAACGCGTCGGCGAGGTCCTTCCGGATCTTCCGCTTGTCGACGAGGCGCGTGAGGCCGCCGGTGCCGGGGAGGACCGCGAGGAGCGGGGCCTCGGGGAAGGAGACCGCGCTCGATCCGTCGTCGGCGAGGACGATCTCGTCGCACGCGATCGCGAGCTCGTAGCCGCCGCCCGACGCGGTGCCGGCGAGGGAGCAGAGCGTGGGGATGCCGCTCTCGGCGCTCATCTCCTCGAGGTAGAGGCGCGTCTCGTTCGTGAACTTGCAGAAGTTCACCTTGAAGCCATGGGTGGAGCTGCCGAGCATGTAGATGTTCGCGCCCGAGCAGAAGATGCGGTCCTTCGCGCTCGTGACGACGACGGCGCGGACCTCCGGGTGCTCGAAGCGGACGCGCTGGATCGCGTCGGCGAGCTCGACGTCGACGCCGAGGTCGTACGAGTTCAGCTTGAGCGGGTAGCCGGGGCGCATGCCGCGGTCCTCCTTCACGTCCATCGCGAGGCGCGCGACCTTGCCGCCGTGCTCGGCCGGGAAGTCGAGCTTCCAGTGGATGTAGCGATCGGGGTGCGTCTCGAAGCGCACCGGCTCGTGTGCTGCAGCGGTCTCGGCCATCGTCCGGATCCCTTACTCCGCGACAGCGGGGCCGGCAAGTAGTATAGTGCAGGAACAGTGGCTGAAGCGCAGTATACTGCAGTGAGGCGCCGGAGCGCGCTCCTCGAGTCGCTCGGCCTCGCCGTGCGCGAGCGGCGCGCCGAGCGGGCGCTCACGCTGAAGGCGCTCGCGGCGGCGGCGGGCGTGAGCGAGCGCTTCCTCGTCCAGCTCGAGCAAGGGGAGGGGAACATCTCCGTCGCGCGGCTCGAGGACGTCGCGGAGGCGCTCGGCACGACCGGCGCGGAGCTCCTCGCGCGGGCCGGTCGCGCGTCGCGCGCGGGCGCCGCGAAGCCGCGGTCGATCGCGCTCGTCGGGCTCCGCGGCGCGGGGAAGAGCTCGATCGGCGCCGCGCTCGCGAAGAAGCTCGGCGTCCCGTTCGTCGAGCTCGACGAGGCGATCGTGCGCGAGGCGCAGATGACGCTCGCGACGATCTTCGAGATCCACGGCGAGGCGTACTACCGCGCGATGGAGCGCGACGTGCTCCGCCGCATCCTCGACGACGGCAAGCCCTCCGTGATCGCGACCGGCGGCTCGATCGTGACCGACGCGGAGACGTGGGGCCTCCTCCGTTCGCGCGCGCGCACGGTCTGGCTGAAGGCGACGCCGCGCGAGCACTGGGACCGCGTCGTCGCGCAAGGCGACGTGCGCCCGATGCGGGGGCGGCCGAAGGCGATGAACGAGCTGAAGCAGCTCCTCACCGCGCGCACGCCGCTCTACGAGCAGGCCGACGTCACGATCGACACGTCGGACCTCACGCCCGCGAAGGTCGTCGCGGGGCTCCTTTCGACGCAGTCCCCATCGCGCGACGCGTGACCCACCGGCTCAGGGGACGCAGACGCCGATGGTGCGCGTGAAGCCGTCGAGCGTGATCTCCATGCGCCTGCAGGTGCCGGAGAGGCATGGCTTCGCGGCCGCGTCGTCGTCGCAGAGCTCGAGGCCGCTCGTGCAGGAGCTCGTGCCGCTGCAGAGCGGGCGAGCGGCCGCCGACGACGGCGCGAACGTGCCGGCGGCGGACGTGCACGTCGCGGGCACTTCGTTCGGGATCGAGCCGTTGAAGCAGCAGCGGTTCTGGCAGTGGTCGGACGCGAAGCACGGGTACGGGTTCGCGGGGCAGCCGCCGGCGTTCGGCGTGCAGCCCGTGCCGACGCAGCAGTTCGGGAGGGCCGCTCCACACTGCTGGTCCGCCGGATCGGTCGGGCACGCCGGCGCGACTTTGCCGGACAGGTAGGCGCACTGATCGTGCGGCGCTCCCGCCTCCGCGTCGTCGGCGCCGCTGTCGCGGACGCCCTCCGGGTCGGTGACGCAGCGGCCGACCGCGCGGCGATGGGACACGCCGTCGGCGCCGACCATGTCGAGGGCGACGCGCTCGCACTTGCGGCCGGCTCCGCACGACGCGGGGGCGGCGGGGCTGCAGAGCTCGACGTCGTTCCCGTCGCACGCGGCGGCGCACGTGCTGCCGTCGCCGCTCAGCCGCGCCGGGCCGTCGCACTGCGTGGCCGCTTCCGGGATCGCCGTCCCGCGGAGGCAGCAACGATCGGTCGGCGTCGGGCACTGCGGCCCCGCGAAGCACGCGTAGACCCCGGCCGGCGCGGTGCACGTCTCGCTCGTCGCGTCCGAGACGCACCCTTGTCCGGGGCAGCACGCGCGCAGGCCGCCGCCGCAGGTCGGATCCGAGCCCGCGTCGATCGCCGTCGCGCACGTCGGCGCGTCGCCCTCGGTGACGAGGCCGCACTCCTTCTCCGGGAAGCCGCCGCTGCTCGAGCTGGAGGAGCTCGACGACGACGACGATGACGACGATGACGACGACGTCGAGCTCGTGCTGCTCCCGCCGTCCGGCGTCTCGATCTGGCAGACGCCGCTCCGGCACGTGAGGCCGACGAGGCAGGTGTCGTTCTCGAAGCACGGCTGACCCTGCGCCCCGCGTCCGGACTGCGACGTCTGCAGGTCGTCGCCGACGCACGCGGCCCACGCGCCTACGAGCAAGACCACGGTCACGAAGGCGAGTCCCCAACGGCGAAGCATCTGCCGAGCTTAGCGCGGCGCGGCTTCAAACGGTTGCGCGCCGGTGTTATGTCGCGCCGAGAGAGGACACCATGAACGAGCTCGCGAGCTTCATTTCCGGGACGTGGCAGAAGGGCAGCGGCAAGAAGGCCGAGCTCGTGAACCCCTCGACCGAGGAGGTCATCGCGACGACGTCGACCGAGGGCCTCGACCTCGGCGCCGCGCTCGCGTACGCGCGGACCAAGGGCGGCCCCGCCCTCCGCGCGATGTCCTTCGTCCAGCGCGGCGAGATGCTCCGCGCGATGTCGCGCGCGATCCACGCGAAGCGCGACGAGCTGATCGGCCTCGCGATCGCGAACGGCGGCAACACGCGCGGCGACGCGAAGTTCGACATCGACGGCGCGATCGGCACCCTCGCGGCCTACGCCGACCTCGCGCCCGAGCTCGGCGACGGCTTCGTCCTCGCCGACGGCGACGGCGTGCAGCTCGGTCGCGGCGCGCGCCTCTTCGGCCAGCACGTGTGGCTCCCGCGCGAGGGCGCCGCCGTCCACGTCAACGCGTTCAACTTCCCGGCGTGGGGGCTCGCCGAGAAGGCGGCGACCGCGCTCCTCGCCGGCATGCCGGTCGTGTCGAAGCCGGCGACGAGCACCGCGCTCGTCGCGCACCGCATCGTCGAGATCCTGGTCGAGGCGAAGGTGCTGCCCGACGGCGCGCTCTCGCTCGTGTGCGGCAGCCCCGGCGATCTGCTCGCGCGCCTCGAGTCGCAGGACGTCCTCGCGTTCACCGGCTCGAGCATCACCGCGGCGAAGCTGCGCGCGAACGAGAGCGTCCTCACGAAGGCGACGCGCATCAACGTCGAGGCCGACTCGCTGAACGCCGCCGTCCTCGGCCCCGACGTCGAGGTCGGCTCCGACGTCATGAACCTCTTCGTCGCCGACGTCGCGCGCGAGATGACGCAGAAGACGGGGCAGAAGTGCACCGCGATCCGTCGCATCTACGTCGCGAAGGACCGCGTCTCCGACGTGCTCGACGCGCTGAAAGAGCGCCTCGCGGCGGTGAAGGTCGGCAACCCCGCCGACGAGGCGATGAACATGGGCCCGGTGTCCACCGCGCAGCAGCACGCCGACGTGAAGAGCGGCGTCGCGAAGCTCGAGTCGTGCGCGAAGGTGGTGTTCGGCAAGACGAGCGGCGTGCACGACAAGGGCTACTTCACGACGCCGGTGCTCCTCCACGGCGCGGACCCGAAGCCGGGCGACGCGGTGCACGAGCACGAGGTGTTCGGGCCGGTCGCGACGGTGATGCCGTACGCCGGCGTCGCCGGCGCGGTGTCCCTCGTCGCGGCGGGCGGCGGCGGCCTCGTCACGAGCGTCTACTCGGACGACAAGGACTTCCTCCGCAGCGCCGTCGTCGGCATCGCGCCGTACCACGGCCGCATCATGATCGGCTCGGCGAAGGTCGCGGGCCAGTCGCTCCCCCCCGGCATGGCGCTCCCGCAGCTCGTCCACGGCGGCCCCGGCCGCGCCGGCGGCGGCGAAGAGCTCGGCGCGCGGCGCGGCATGCAGCTCTACATGCAGCGCACCGCGCTCCAGGGCGATCGCGCGATCCTCGAGGCGCTGAGCGGCAAGAAGAGCGCGAGCTAGTCTACAATCCGGCCGATGGCCGCGGTTCCGTCGTCGCGCCTGCCGCTCGTCGGTCCGGGGGGAGGCATCCTTCGGTCGACCGTCAGGGCGCTCCTCGTGCCGCGTCGCGCGATCCCGATCGCGCTCGTCGTCGTGCCGATGACGATCATCCAGGACGCCTACAGCCGCGATCCCGGCGCGGTGCCGATCGCGCTCTTCCTCTGCGGAAGCTTCCTCCTCGTCGCGCCGATGTCGTGGCGCGCGCTCTTCCCGATCGATCGCCCGATCGGCGCCGGCGCGCTCGGGCGCGTCGTCGTCTACGCCGGCATCGGCGCGGCGGTCGTGTTCGGCGTGGGCTGGCTCATGCCGCTCGTCCTCGGGATCGGCCGCACCTTCATGACGACGTCGCCGAGCCTCGCGGTGTGCCTCGCGCTGTTCTGGGTCGGCGGCTGGGGGCTCGCGCGCGACATCGATCTCGAGGAGAACCTCCGCCGCGCCCGCGCCCGCGCGGAGGCGCTCGCGCGGGAGGCCGATCACGCGCAGCTCCTCGCGCTGAAGAGCCACCTCGATCCGCACTTCCTGTTCAACACGCTGAACGCGATCGCGGAGTGGTGCCGGGCCGACGGCCTCGTCGCCGAGCGCGCGATCCTCCAGCTCTCGTCGATGCTCCGCACGATGATGACCGCGATCGGCACCACGACGTGGCCGCTCGCGCGCGAGGTGGAGCTCGTCGACGCGCTCTTCGCCCTCCACGCCATCCGCGATCCCACCCTCTTCACGGTCGAGCGCGACGTGCCGGATCCGCTCCCGAACGTCGAGGTCCCGCCGATGGTGCTGTTGCCGCTGGTCGAGAACGCGATGAAGCACGGCCCGCTCAAGCGCCACAAAGGGGTGGTCCGCTTCGTCGTGAAGGAGACCGAGGGCGGCGCGATCGACGTGGAGATCGCCAATCCCGGTACGTACACCGGCCCGCGCGCCGGCGGCAGCGGGCTCCCGATCGTCGAGAAGCGCCTCGCGCTCGCGTACGGCAAATCCGCGCGCTTCGAGATCGCGGCCGACGGCGATCGGACCCGCACCAGCGTGCGCCTGCCGCGCGCGGTGGACCTCTCGGTTCCCAGCGTGCGGCCGCCCGCGTGACGTGATATTCCGGCGCCTTCATGGCCTCGATCCCGCTGCGCGTGCTCGTCTGCGACGACGAGCTGATGGCTCGGAAGCGCGTGCTCCGCCTCCTCGGCGAGCTCGGCGGCATCGAGGCGACGATCGAGTGCGAGAGCGGCGAGGAGGTGCTGAAGCGCCTCGCCGAGGAGGAGATCGACGTCGCGATCATGGACGTGAACATGCCGGGCCTCTCCGGGATCGAGACCGTGCTCGCGATGCCGGAGGAGCGCCCCTACGTCGTGTTCCTCACCGCGCACCCCGAGCACGCGGTGAAGGCCTTCGAGATCGGCGCGGTGGACTACGTGATGAAGCCGGTCGACGACGCGCGGCTCTCGAAGGCGATCGATCGCGCGCGCACCTTCCTCGATCAAGGCGCGCCGAAGAGCGAAGAGCCGAAGCTCGCGAAGCTCGCGATCGCGACGCACGACGGTGCGGCGCTCGTGAGCCCGGCGGAGGTGACGCATGCGACGTTCGACGGCACCCTCGTCACCGTCCACACGTCGACGCGCACGATCCTGACCGACGACACCCTCCAGGACCTGGAGGCGAAGCTCGGCCGGGCCGGCTCCTTCGAGCGGGTCCACCGCCGGGCGATCCTCAATCTCGACCACGTAGAGCGGCTGGAATCCGTCGATTCGGGGGGCTACGTGGCCTGCCTGCCCCAGGGAAAGCGGGTCGACGTTTCGCGTCAGAGTGCGCGAAAGCTGCGGAGACGTCTTGGTTTGCGGTAGTCTAGAGGCGAGACGCACGAATGGCTGACCCGAGCAGCAGCGCCGACAACGACGACTTCCCCGAGGAGGACGAGGGGGGAGGCGAGTCGACCGTTTCGATGACGTCGCCGAACATCGATCCGGCGATGCCGCTGCCGATCTCCGTTCCGCCTCCGCCGATGCAAGGAGCCGGCGGCGGGGTGCAGATGCCCACCGCGCCGGTGCCGTTCGTGCCCGGCGGCCCGGCCGCGTTCCCGATCCAGGGGCGTCCGGCGCCCACGTCGCAGCCTTCCGTGCCGACTCCGTTCGGCGGCATCACGCCCGGCGGCCCGCCGGCTTCCCAGCCGAGGCCGGTCCCCGCCGCGGGCGCGCCGGCGATCGGCGTGCCCGGCGCGTCCGCCGGAGCCGCGCCCGCAGGGATGAAGCGGCCGCAGACGGTCATCGGCCTCGCGCCGCCGCCGATCGGCGCGCCGCGCCCGGGCTCGCCCGGCGCCGGGCGCGTGCCGCTCCCTTCCGGTCGCAACGCCGGGCCCGCGGGCGCGCCGCGTCCGGCCGCGAACGCGCCCGCGTCGTCGCCGGGCGAAAAAGGTCCGCCGAGCTCCGGTCGTGGCGTGAAGCCGCCCGCGCTCCCGGCGAGCGCGGCCGTGCCGCCGTCGTCGGCGAAGCCGCTCGCGGCGAAGGACGCCGACTCGACCGACGAGCAGCCCGCGATGCCGGAGGACGTGCCGGACTCGCAGAAGGAAGAGATGCCGACGATGGCCAAGTCGGCCGAGGAGTCGCTCGCGCTCTTCGGTCTCGGCGCCGGCCTCACCGACGCCGCGCGCTCGGCGGTCGGCCCGAAGCCGCCCGCGCCCGCGTCCGGCCGCTCTCCGATCGCGCGTCCCCCCGTGCAGGTGGAGCCGATCTCGCCGCTCACGCCCGATCAACACACCGCCGCGCTGCCGCCCCAGGGCGTCCCCGCGCCGCTGCCCGCCGCCGGCGCGCCGGCGGAGCTGCCGGTCCTCCACGATCGCTCCGAAGAGGAGGAGTCCACGCGCGCGGTGTCGCGCGAGGAGATGCTCCGCGGCCACGACGCCGTGATTATCGGCGAAGACGGCGAAAACGCTCAAGGTGAGGATGCCACCCTCGCGGTCGCGCCCGGCCTGAACGAGGCGAGCAGCCCACAATTCGCCGCGCTCGCGGCGTCGCTGACGAGCGAGAGCCCGGCGGAGGGAGCGTTCCCGCCGCCGCCGTTCGGCCAGGCGCCGCCGCCGTCCCAGCCGGGCTGGCAGGACCCCAACGCGAACGCGTACGCGCAGCAGCAACAGCCGCCGATGTCGGCGCCGCAGCCGCCGTGGCAGGACCCGAACGCGTACCAGCAGCAGCCCGGCTGGAACGGGCCGCCGAGCTACCCGATGAGCGTCGGCCCGGTGTCGGGTCCCCATCTGCCCGCGGCGAACCCGTTCCCGCAGTCGAGCCCGCAGATGCAGGTGCCGCAGTCGAGCCCACACTTGCAGGTCCCGCAGAGCGGGCACATGCCCGTCGGCTACGCGCAGGGACAGCAAGGCCAGCAAGGGCAGGGGCCGATCCCGTATCCGGGGCCGAACATCCACCAGCCGCCGAACCCGTTCGGCGACTGGAACGCCGCGAGCGCGCCGAAGAAGAAGTTCGTGCTCTCGGGACAGGTCCTGCTCCTCGCGATCGTGGGCACGGTCTGTCTCGCGATCTTCATCACCGGGATCGTGCTCTTCGCCACGACCAAGTTCTGAGGTGTCGCCCGCGCGATGACGCTTCAAGAGTCGCGTTGGGTGGGGCGCGTCCTTCGGGACAAGTGGCGCATCGATCGAAAGATCGCGCGTGGGGGAATGGGTACGGTCTTCGCCGCCACGCACAAGAACAACGGCATGCGCGCGGCGATCAAGGTGCTCCACGCCGAGTACTCGCGCGACTCCGACACGAAGAGCCGCTTCATCCAGGAGGGCTACGCCGCGAACCAGGTCGGCCACGCCGGCGTCGTCCGCATCCTCGACGACGACGTGACGGAGGAGGGGGCGCCGTTCCTCGTCATGGAGCTGCTCGAGGGCGAGCTCCTCGAGCAGCGGCGGATCCACGCCGGCGGGAAGCTCCCCGTCGACGAGGTCGTCGAGGTCGCCGAGCAGCTGCTCGACGTCATCGTCGCCGCGCACGCGAAGGGGATCGTCCATCGCGACATCAAGCCGGACAACATCTTCGTCACGAACCAGGGCCTCCTGAAGGTCCTCGACTTCGGCTTCGCGCGCATGCGCGACAGCCAGCGCACGGAGCGCACCGCGACCGGCTTCCTCCTCGGCACGCCCGGCTTCATGGCGCCGGAGCAGGCGGCGGGGCACAGCGACAACGTCGACGCGCGCACCGACATCTGGGCGATCGGCGCGACGCTCTTCGTCCTCCTCACCGGGCAGCCCGTCCACGAAGGCGAGAGCGCGGCGGAGATGCTCGTCGCGGCGGCGAACTTCCCGGTGCGCCCCGTCGGCGAGATCGAGCGCGGCATTCCGGTGAAGCTGCGCCAGACCGTCGACCGCGCGCTCGCGTTCGATCGCAAGGACCGCTGGCCGGACGCGAGGTCGATGCTCCTCGCGATCCGCTCGTTGCCGGGGCGGCGAGAGAGCCCGGCCGACGACGAAGGCCGCACGTTGATGCGTCCTTCTCCCGTCGACGACGCGCGCACGGTGATGCGCCCTTCGCCCGCCGCCGGCTCGGTGCACGAGGACGCGACGGTGATGGGCAAGATCGAGGAGCTGCCCGCCGAGGCGCTCGAGTCGATCTACACCCCGACGTCTCCGCTGAAGGCCCCGCCCGAGGCGCACCCCGCCGATCAGGAGCAGCGCACCCTCGCGATCGATCCCGACGGCCCGACGATCGGCGTGCGGGCGCCGAGCCCGTCGTCGACGACGCAGAAGGTCGAGAAGTTCCCCGGCGCGGAGGAGCCGACCGAGCACACCGTCATGATGATGTCGCGGCCGCTGCCGCAGAACCCGCTCCTCGCGCCGCCGCAGCCGCACGTCCCGCCGCCGTCGCCGTCGTATCCGGACCTGCAACATCAGCAGTTCCAGCCGCCGATCACCGGTCCCTTGCCGCGGCTCGCGACGACGAACATGACGTCCATCGCGCACCCGAAGGGGGGCAAGGGCGGGAGCGTCCTCGTGTTCATCGCGGTGGCGGGGATCACGATGGTCGTCGTGATCTTGACGGGTTTGCTCGTCATCATCGGCACCGAATAGCGGGAGATCGTTTCACTCTCGAGGACGTAGCGAGTCGGGGTGTAGGCTCCGGCCGGCATCCGCGTTCCATCCGTTGAGGCGATCTCCATGACTCGTTCGCTCGCGTTCGTACTCCCGCTCCTCGCGCTCGTCGCCGCCGGCTGTCCCGGCGCGCAGCCGCCGCCGTCCACCGCGAAGAAGCCGCCGGCCGCGCCGGAAGGACCGCTCACCTGGAAGGTGTCGAAGTCCGGCCTCGGCTTCCGCATCAGCAACGCCGACGAGGAGGCGGACAAACCGAGCGAGCGCAAGGTCGCCCCCGCGACGCCGCTCGGCGCCGCGGACGCGCGGAAGATCGCGAGCCGCCTGCCCGAGATCAAGAAGGACCCCGACGACGAGAAGGCGTTCTCGATGCGGCCGAAGTCGATCCCCGCGCCGAAGCCGGGCAAGACGGTGAACGAGCAGTTCCCGCCGCCGATCGCGCCGCCGCCCGCGGCCGTGTCCGCGCCGAACGCGCCGCTCAAGATCGAGCGCCACGCGCCGGAGGGGAAGGTCGACCTCGCGCCCCACCTCTCGATGACGTTCACGCAGCCGATGGTCGCGGTTTCTTCGGTCGACGAGCTGAAGGAGCACCCGCCGGTGAAGCTCGTGCCGGAGCCGCCCGGCAAGTGGCGCTGGCTCGGCACGCGCACGGTGCTCTTCCAGCCGGACAAGCGCTTCCCGATGGCGACCGACTACAGCGTCGAGGTGCCGGCGGGGACGAAGGCACAGAACGGCGCCGCGCTCGCGGCGGCGGAGAAGTGGACCTTCTCGACGCCGGCGCCGCGGCTCAAGGGACACTACCCGACGTCGAGCGAGGAGCCGCTCGATCCGATCGTGTTCATCGAGCTCGATCAGGCGATCGAGCCGGCCGCGATGCTCGCGTCGATCGAGCTGTCGAACGGCAAGACGCCGGTCGCGATCAAGATGGCGGCCGCGGACGAGATCGAGGCGAACGACACCGTGCGGCGCCTCACCCAGCAAGCCGAGAAGGGCCGCTGGATCGCGGTCCGTCCCGAGGCGCGCCTCGCGACCGCGACGAGCTACACCGTGCGCGTGAAGAAGGGCGCGCCGAGCGCGGAGGGCCCGAAGACGACGTCGGCGGACCAGAGCTTCGCCTTCCACACCTACTCGCCGCTCACGGTGACCGAATACGGCTGCCACTGGAACAACGAGCGCACCGGCTGCCCGCCGATGTCGCCGATGAACGTCTATTTCAACAACTCGCTCGAGGCGAAGAAGTTCGACAAAGCGTTGGTCAGCGTCACCCCAGAGGTGCCGGGGATGAAGGTCGAGGTCCACGGCAGCTCGATCACGATCAGCGGCAAGACGAAGGGGCGCACGAAGTACACGGTCGCGATCGCGGAGGGGCTCACCGACGTCCACGCGCAGACGCTCGCCAAGCCGGCGAAGCTCGAGCTCGAGTACGGGTCGGCGGAGCCGACGATGTTCAACGGCGGCGACTTGATGGTCGTCCTCGACCCCGCCGCGAAGCAGAAGGAGCTCCCGGTCTACACCGTGAACGAGCCCGGCCTCCGCGCGCGCGTCTACGCGGTGCAGCCGGCGGACTGGAGCAAGTACGTGCAGTTTGCACGTGAGTGGGAGCGCCCGCGCAAGCTCCAGCCGCCGGGCCGCCTCGTCTCGGACAAGAAGCTGACGCCGAAGAAGTCGCCCGACGAGCTCGTCACGACCGGCATCGACGTCGGCGCGGCCCTCACCGAGGGCGTCGGGCAGGCGCTCGTCATCGTGGAGCCCACGCGCGCGTTCCCGAAGGAGGAGCATCGCCCCGAGCTCCACGTCTGGGTCCAGTCGACGCAGCTCGGCGTCGACGCGCTGGTCGAGGCCGATCAGGTCACCTCCTGGGCGACGCGCCTCGCCGACGGCAAGCCCGAGGTCGGCGTAGACGTCGAGCTCCTCGGCGCCGCGTCGGCGAAGACCGACGCGCAGGGCCTCGCGAAGCTCCCGCTCGGCGGGAAGGTCGGCCGGCTCCTCGTCGCGCGGAAGGGCAAGGACGTCGTCTTCGCGCCTGAGAACATGTGGGGCGAGTCGACGTTCGATCGCGTCTCGCGCCCCGACGTCGTGCGCTGGTTCGTCTTCGACGATCGCGGCATGTACAAGCCGGGCGAGGAGGTCCGCTTCAAGGGCTGGGTCCGCAAGTCGGGCGGCGGGCGCGGCGGCGACATCGAGGCGGTCCCGAACGTCGCCGCGACGAAGGTGACGTGGAAGATCAAGGATCCGCGCTGGGCCGAGATCGGCAAGGGCGCCGTCAACGTCGACGAGCACGGCGGCTTCGACATCGGGTTCAAGCTGCCGAACAACGCGAACCTCGGGAGCGCGGGGCTCGAGCTCACGCTGGAGGGCAGCGGCCTCGCCGGCGCGCAGTCGACCCATCGCTTCTCCGTCCAGGAGTTCCGCCGCCCCGAGTTCGAGGTGAGCGCGCGCGCGAGCGAGGGTCCGCACGAGGTCGGCAAACACGCGATCGTCACGCTGAACGCGTCGTACTACTCGGGCGGCGGCCTCCCCGACGCGCCGGTCAACTGGAACATCACGCGGAGCACGGTCGGCTTCACGCCGCCGAACCGCGGCGACCTCCACTTCGGCCCCGAGCCGCCGTCGTTCTGGTCGTGGCGCTCGCCGTCGTCGCACGCGACCGACGTGAAGAGCGAGACGTGGCAGTCGAAGACGAACGCGCAGGGGATCCACCGCATCCGCCTCGACTTCGACGCGCTCGAGCCGTCGTATCCGATGAGCCTCGCCATCACCGGCCACGTCACCGACGTGAACCGGCAGCAGTGGGCGGGGAACACCACGATGCTCGTGCACCCCGCCGACGTGTCGGTCGGGGTGAAGCTCGCGAAGAGCTTCCTCCGCGCGGGGGAGAACATCGAGACCGACCTCGTCGTCGTCGACGCGGACGGCAAGCCCGCCGGCGGACGTCACGTCAGCGTGAAGGCGGCGCGCATCGACTACGAGCAGGTCGGCGGCGAATACGAGCCGCGGGAGCTCGAGGTCCAGAGCTGCGAGGTCGACTCCCCCGCCGCGCCGACGCCGGCGAACGAGCGGCTCCACTGCTCCTTCAAGACGAAGGAAGGCGGCACCTACCGCGTGACCGCGATCGTGACCGACGCGACGGGGCGGAAGAGCCAGACGATGACGTCGATCTACGTCATGGGCGGCAACCGGCCGAAGGACCGCGGCCTCGAGAAGGCGAAGGTGAACCTCGTCGGCGACAAGAAGGAGTACCGCCCGGGCGACACGGCGGAGGTCCTCGTCGTCGCGCCGTTCGCGCCGGCGGAGGGCATCCTCAGCGTGCGGCGGCAGGGCATCGTCCACCTCGAGCGCTTCTCGATGGCGTCGACGAGCCAGACGGTGAAGGTGAAGCTCGACGACGCGCACGTGCCGAACGTGGAGGTGCGGATCGATCTCGTCGGGCAGGACGCGCGCACCGACGACGCGGGCAACCCCGACGAGCGGCTGCCGAAGCGACCCGCGTACGCGAGCGGCTCGCTCCAGGCGAAGGTCCTCGCGATCGGTCGCACGCTCGACGTGAAGGCACGCGGCAAGGAGGAGACGCTGGCGCCGGGATCCACGACCAGCGTCGAGGTCGACGTGAAGGACAGCGGCGGCCGGCCGGTCGCCGACGCCGAGGTCGCGCTCGTCGTCGCCGACGAGGCGGTGCTCGCGCTCTCCGGCTACAAGACGCCGGATCCGATCGCGGCGTTCTACGCCCATCGCGGGAGCGACGTCCGCAACATCGAGATGCGGCGCTTCGTGCAGCTCGCGGAGCCCGATCTCTCGAAGCTGCAGTCGCAGGTGCGGGCGCAGTCGAACAAGAAGATCGGCCTCGAGAGCGCGGGCTACGGCGGCGCCGCGTTCGGCGGCGCGGGCCGAGCGGCCGCGCCGGCGCAGCCGGCTCCGGCGCCGCCGCCTCCTCCTCCCGCGCCGTCCATGGCGAAGCCGGCGCTCGCGCGCGCCGAGGCGGCGGACCTGGACGCCCTCGCCGACGAGCCGAAGGAGTCCGCCGCCGGCGGCACGAGCAAGGCGCCGATGCAGGTGCGGAGCGACTTCTCCGCGCTCGCGCTGTTCTCGCCCGCGGTGAAGACCAACGGCAGCGGCCGCGCCACGGTGGCGCTGAAGCTCCCCGACAACCTCACGCGCTACCGCGTGATGGCGATCGCGGTCGACAAGACGCGCCAGTTCGGCGCGGGCGAGTCCACCATCACCGCGAAGCTCCCGCTCATGGCGCGCCCCTCCGCCCCGCGGTTCTTGAACTTCGGCGACAAGTTCGAGCTGCCGATCGTGCTCCAGAACCAGACCGACAAGGAGATCGACGTCGGCGTCGTCGCGCGCGCGACGAACGCGACGATCGGGGAGCCGTCCGCGAAGCGCGTGAAGATCGCGCCGAACGACCGCGTCGAGGTGCGCTTCGACGCCGCCACGGTGAAGGCCGGCACCGCGCGCTTCCAGTTCGGCGTCGCGTCGGGCGGCTTCTCCGACGCGAGCCAGATCGAGCTCCCGGTCTACACCCCGGGGACGACGGAGGCGTTCGCGACCTACGGCGAGATCGACGACGGCGCGATGGCGCAGCCGGTGAAGATGCCGCCGGGGGTGTTCCCGCAGTTCGGGGGACTCGAGATCACGACGTCGTCGACGCAGATGCAGGCGCTCACCGACGCCTTCATCTACCTCGTCAAATATCCCTTCGAGTGCAACGAGCAGCTCGCGTCGCGCGTGATCTCGATTGCCGCTTTGCGCGACGTCCTCGGCGCGTTCAAATCGAAAGACCTCCCGCCGCCGGCCGCGCTCGAGGCGTCGATGAAGGACGATTTCGCGAAGCTGAAGCGGCGCCAGCACTACAGCGGCGGCTGGGGCTTCTGGCAGGAGCAGCCGTGGCCGTACCTCACCATCCACGTCGCGCACTCCCTCGTCCGCGCGAAGGAGAAGGGGTATGCGCCGGACGAGCAGATGCTGCGGAACACGCAGAACTACCTCCGTAACATCGAGTCTCATATCCCGTCTTGGTACGGGCCCGAGGCGCGCCGCGCGCTCGTCGCGTATTCGCTCTACGTCCGTCATCGGATGAAGGACTCCGATCCCAACAAGGCAAAGTCGCTCATCCGCGAAGCGGGCGGCGTCGACAAGTTGGGAATCGAGGCGGTCGGCTGGATCTGGCCGACGATCTCGGAGGACAAGGGGAGCCAGGGCGAGAACGAGCAGATCCGCCGTCACGTCGGCAACCGCATGGTCGAGACGGCGGGGGCGGCGCACTTCGTCAGCGGCTACAAGGACGCCGACTGGGTGCTCCTCCACTCCGACCGCCGCGCCGACGGCGTCCTCCTCGAGGCGATGATCGGCGACCAGAAGGACTCCACGATCATCCCGAAGCTCGTGAAGGGCCTCCTCGGCCACCGCAAGAAGGGGCGCTGGGGCAACACGCAGGAGAACGCGTTCGTGCTCCTCGCGCTCGATCGCTACTTCAACACCTACGAGAAGGTGACGCCCGACTTCGTCGCGCGCGTGTGGCTCGGCAACACCTTCGCCGGCGAGCACGCGTTCAAGGGCCGCACGACGGAGGAGAGCCGCATCGACGTCCCGATGTCGTTCCTCGCGAACGAGAAGACGAAGGAGCAGAACCTGATCGTCGCGAAGGACGGTCCGGGCCGCCTCTACTACCGCGTCGGCATGCAGTACGCGCCGACGGACCTGAAGCTCCCGCCCGCGGACTACGGCTTCGTCGTGCAGCGCCTCTACGAGGGCGCGGACAAACCCGACGACGTGAAGCGCGATCCCGACGGCACGTGGCGCGTGAAGGCGGGGGCGAAGGTGCGGGTGCGCGTGACGATGGTGGCGCCGTCGCGGCGCTATCACGTCGCGCTCGTCGACCCGATCCCCGCCGGCCTCGAGCCGATGAACCCGGCCCTCGCGGTCACGGGCGAGATCCCGAAGGACCCGAAGGTGAACGAACAGAACAAGAACAATCCCTACTGGTATTGGTCCCGGACCTGGTACGAGCACCAGAACATGCGCGACGAGCGGGTGGAGGCTTTTGCATCACTCCTCTGGGAAGGCGTCTGGGATTACAGCTATGTGGCGCGCGCGACGACGCCGGGCACCTTCGTCGTGCCGCCGGCGAAAGCCGAAGAGATGTACAGCCCCGAGACCTTTGGCCGCAGTGCGGGCGACCGGCTCGTCGTCGAATAGAGAGAAAATGCATGACGGGCCCGCGGGATCCGTCTAGGTCTGTCACTCGCGGCTTCCGGACCTGGGCGCCGTGCACCTCGGAAAACAGGCTCGGCTCCGCCTCGCAGGTTTTCCCTTCGGTTCAAACGAGGTTCGATTGATGACTTTCCAACGCTTCATCATCGGTGCATCGACGCTGGCCGTACTGGCCACGGTCGGCTGCGGCGCGGGCACGACGCAGTTCCAGGGCGCGCAGGCCTTCTCCGTCGTCGGCGTCGCGCCGCCGCCTCCGCCGCCCCCACCGCCGCCGCCGCCTCCTCCTCCCGCGCCTCCGCCGCGCGTGGAGCTGAAGGACAACAAGATCGAGTTCAAGGAGAAGATCCAGTTCGAGGTCAACAAGGCGATCATCAAGGACGAGTCGGGCTCGCTTCTTCACGACATCGCGGAGGTCATCATCAAGAACCCGCAGGTGAAGAAGATCTCCGTCGAGGGTCACGCCTCGAAGGAGGGCAACGCCGCCGCGAACAAGAAGCTCTCCGAGGACCGCGCGAAGGCGGTCGTGAAGTGGCTCATCGACAAGGAGAAGGTCAACAAGGACTCTCTCGTGGCGAAGGGCTGGGGCATCGAGAAGCCGCTCGATCCGGGTGACTCGCCGGAGGCGCTCGAGAAGAACCGCCGCGTCGAGTTCCTCGTCGTCGAGCAGGACGTGACGCAGAAGAAGGTCGAGATCGACCCGAAGACCGGCAAGGAGAAGGTCCTCGAGACGAAGACCGAGTCCATCAAGGCGCCCGCCGCACCGGCCGAGCCGGCGAAGCCTGCGCCTGCGCCGGCTGGCGGCGCGAAGCCCACCCCGACCCCGGCGCCGGTGACGGCCCCGAAGCCCGCGGAGAAGAAGTGATGAACAAGAGCTCCTACTCCATCCTCTCGCTCGTCGCGTTCGCGTCGCTCACGGGCTGCGGCTTCGCCGTGCGCTCGCCGGAGATGTACCGCGACGACACGCAGAAGGTGCTCGAGACGAAGAGCGCCGACATCAAGGCTTGCTACGACGGCATCCTGCAGGGGAAGCCGGGCGTCGGCGGCCGCGTCACCGTGAAGTTCGAGGTCGAGCCGGACACCGGCAAGATCAAGAACGTGACCGTCGATCAGCCGAACAGCAACGCGCCGCCCGAGGTGGGTGACTGCGTGAAGCGCTCGATCGAGGGCCTCGCGATCAGCCCGCCCGACGCGAACCTCGGCCAGGCCGCGTTCGTGTACGAGTTCTCGCAGCCCCCGCCGCCCCCGGCCCCCCCGCCCGCGAAGACCTGACACGCGGCGAGCCCGCCGAGACGAGCGCGCGGCTCCGGCTTCGCGCTCGTTTCGTTTTGTTCGTCACGTACACGCGGCGGTCAGGAGGCTCGTGGTCGCGAAGGCGGGAGCTCGTTGAAGTGGAGCCAGAAGAGTCCGAGCGTCTTTACCGCCTCGCTGAACTGCTGGAAGTCGACCGGCTTGCGCACGTACGCGTTCGCGCCCAGCGCGTAGCTCTGCGCCACGTCCTCCTCCTCCTTCGACGAGGTCAGGACGACGATCGGCAGCGCGCGCGTGCGCGGATCGGCGCGCACCTGACGAAGCACGTCGAGGCCCGCGATCTTCGGGAGGTTGAGGTCGAGCAGCACCACCTGAGGGAGCTGCGTCGCGATCGCCTCGCCGGAAGGGAGGAGGAGGTCGAGCGCCTCCGCGCCGTCTCGCGCGACCACGACCTCGATCGCGATCTGATGCTTCCTCAGCGCGCGGATCGTGAGCTCTTCGTCGTCGCGGTTGTCTTCGACGAGCAGGATCGTCTTCTGTTCGTTCATGAGCTCCCTCGTGGCGCGGTGCCTTCGAGCGTGAACCGAAACGTGGCGCCCTCTCCCTCCTTCGCCTCCACCCACACGCGTCCGCCGTGCCGGAGCACGACCCGCTGCACCGTCGCCAAGCCGACGCCGGTCCCCTCGTACTGCTCGGGTGAGTGCAGGCGCTGGAACGGCGTGAAGAGCCGCGTCGCGTGCGCCATGTTGAAGCCGGCGCCGTTGTCGCGCACGAAGTAGCCGCCGCCGTCCGCCGCCGGCGTCGCGCCGAGCTCGATCCGCGCGCGCGCCTGATGGCGCGTGAACTTCCACGCGTTGCCGAGCAGGTTCTCGAGCGCGACGCGGAGCAGCCCGGCGTCGCCGTTGGCGGTGATCCCCTCCATCGCGACGAGCTCGACGTCGCGCGCCGGCTCGAGCGTGCGGAGGTGATCGAAGACGTCGCGCGCGATCTTCGTGAGGTCCACCGTCTCGCGACGGAGCTCGGTGCGGGAGAGGCGCGCGAGGGCGAGGAGCGCGTCGATGATCTGCCCCATCCGCACGCCGGCCGCGATGATGCGACGGAGCATCGAGCGGGCTTCTTCGTCGAGCACGTCGCCGTAGTCTTCGAGGAGGACGCTGCTGAAGCCGCCGAGACCTCGGAGCGGCGCCCGCAGGTCGTGCGCGACGGAGTAGCTGAAGGCCTCGAGCTCGCGGTTCGCGGCCTGCGCCGCCTCCTTCTCGCGCTGGAGGAGCTCGGCCTTCGCCGCTCGCTTGCGCTCCGTCAGATCGCGGATGTACCCGGTGAAGATGGGGGCGCCCTCGGCGCGGATCGGGACGACGGCGACCTCGGCGGGGAACTCGCTGCCGTCCTTCCGCATCGCGGGGACCTCGATCCGGCGGCCGAGGATGGAGGCCTCGCCCGTCGCGACGTAGCGCTCGACGCCGGCGCGGTGATGCTCGCGCAGCGCGGGCGGGACGATCACGTCGCTGAGCGGCCGGCCGAGGACCTCGTCGCGCGTGTGGCCGAACGTCCGCTCGGCGGCGGGGTTGAACTCGGTGATGAGCCCCTCGTGGTTCATGAGGACGATGGCGTCGAGCGCCGCCTCCATCACCGCCGCCTTTCGCGCCTCGCTCGCGCGCGCGGCCGCCTCCGCCCGCTCGCGATCGCTCAGGTCGAGGATGAAGGAGAGCACCTCTTGCGTCGAAGGATCGATCATGACCGAGCCGCAGAGGACCGGCACGCGATGTCCCTTCTTGTGGAGCAGCTCCTTCTCCCACGGCTGCGCGACGCCGAAGTCCTGGAGCTGCCGGCGCGCGGTCTCGTCGGTGCGCTCGCGGTCGGGCGCGTTCACGGTCTGCTCGGTGACCTTCCCCGCCGCGAAGTCTTCGCGCGTGTAGCCGAGGATCGAGAGGAACGCGTCGTTGGCGTCGTTGATCGTCCCCGCCGTGTCGGCGATCGCGATGCCGATGAGCCCCGAGTCGGAGAGCCGGCGGAAGCGGCGCTCGCTCAGCATGAGCGCCTTCTCGGCCCGCCGCCGCTCGGTCAGGTCGAGCAGGAAGGCGATGCTCTCGCCGCTCGCGCGGTCGAGCACGGCGGCGGCGACGAGGACGGGGACGCGCGCGCCGTCCTTGCGCACGCACTCCGTCTCCCACGGCGAGGCGCTCCCGCGCGTCTCGAGCGCCTCGAGCGCGCGGCGATCGTGGTGCCGGCGCTCGGCCGCCGTCAGGTCCCAGAGCATGGTCTCGCCGCGCGCCAGCTCCGCCGCGGAGTAGCCGACCATCCGCGCGAAGGTGTCGTTCGCGTCGACGATCGTCCCCGCCGCGCCGGTGGTGACGACGCCGACGAGGCCCGAGTCGGCGAGGCGGCGGAAGCGTGCCTCGCTGCGCTCGACGCCGGCGCGGAGGGAGCGGAGCGCGGAGTCGTCGCGGTAGGTCGCCGCGACGTGCTCGATCTCGCCGGCCGCGTTCGTGAGTGGGAAGACCGTGATCGCCGCGGCGCGCCGCTCGCGCGCGTCGGTCCACGACGTCGTCACGACGACGGTCTCGCCGTCGGTCGCGCGGCGAAGGACGTCGGTGTCGGGGATCGCGTGCGGCGGCGGCTCGGACGAGAGGAACAGCCGCTCGAAGGCGTCGTTCGCGAGCACGAAGCGCCCGTCGCGCCGCCAGAGCGCGAACGGGACCGGCGCCTGCGCGAGGAGCTGCAGCGGCAGGTCGGTGGGGGCAGCGACGGACTCGAGTCGTTGCCTGATGCGACCGCCTGCGTCGAGGGACATCGCTTCTCCAACGAATACCATCCGGCGCCGCGCCGCGGAACGGCCGCGCGCGCGTAATTCGACGCCTTGCGCTCTTCTCCCGGCTCAGGGATGGATGCGGCGCGAGGTCTCGCGCGCGCTGAGCTACGACGCCGCGCTCGCCGGGCGTCGCGGCTTCTTGCGGCCGCCGAAGAGCAGGATGCCGGTGAGGGCGACGAGGATGACGGCGGCGGCGGCGGCGAAGGCGCGGAAGCGCGCGTCGCGCTCGTCGGCGTTCGTGTCGAGGCGGTTCAGCTCGGCGCGCGCCTTCGCGTGGGTCGGGTCGAGCGAGAGCGCGCGCTTGAACGGCTCCGGATCGGCGACGCCGCGGCCCTGGAGCTCCTTGCCTTCGAGGTACGCGATCTCCGCCTCGACCTGCGGCGCGCGGGCGGTCTCGGGGTTGAGGCGGAGCGCCTTGCGGTAGAGCGCGAGCGCCTTCGCGGAGTCCGACTCCTCGAGCTTCTGCGCGTACGCGATGTACGCGCCGACCATCTCGCCGCGGCGATCGAGGAGCGGCTGGCGCGCGAGCACCTTGTCGAACGCGGCGATCGCGCCGTCGAGGTCGCCGGCCTTCTCCTTCGCGAGGCCCTCCTCGAGCAGGCCGTAGACCTCCTGCAGGCGGAGGCGATCGTAGGCGGCGAAGAGCTCCTTCGCGACCTGCGCCGCGGTCATGCCCTCCGACGCGGGCTTCCCCGTCACGTTCGAGTACGCCTCGCGCAGCTTCCACACCGCGTCCTGACCGAACTGCCCGATCGCCTCGCGCGCCGCGGCCCGCACCTGGATGCGGTCGGAGTTCACGAACGAGAGGAGGACCGGCAGCGCGTCCATGTCGTGGACGGTCGCGAACGCGCGGAGCGTCTCGGCGAGGACCTGGTTGTCCTTCGTCTGCACCGCGTCGCCCGGCACGCGCTTGCCCATGCCTTCGAGCTGCCCCGCCGCCCAGTGCCGGAGCTCCGACGACGGCTCCTTGCGGCTCAGGATCAGCGCCGGCACCGCCTTGTCGCCGAGCGACTTGAGGTGACGCGCGACCTCCGGCTTGAAGACGCCGCCGTGGTCTCCGCCGACCTTGATGATCTCGGAGGCGGCGGGCGTCGTCGCCGTCTTCGCGAGCGATCGCATCAGCACCACCGTCGTGACGGCGGGTTGCCACCCGGGTTGATCGCTCTTCGTCGCGAGGAGCGTCTCGGCGAGGTCTTCCTTGATCCCCTTCATCGCGGTCGCGACCGCCGGCGGAGCGACCTTGCGCTGCGCCGCGAGCTCCTTCGCGATCGCGGGGACCGCGTCCGCGCCGAGGTCTTCGATCGTCTTCGCCGCCGCTTTGCGCGCCGTCGCGTCGTCGCCGGTGAGCGCGGCGAGGTGCTTGCCGAGGTCGACGTCCGCCGCGGCTGCCGCGCTCGGGGCCGCGGTCGCGGGCTCCGCCGCCGCCGTCGCGGTCGCCGGCAGCGCCAGGACGACGAGACAGAAGAGGAGGGGAGCGCGGAGCTTTGCCATCGGATCCATCGAACGCACCGCGCGGCTCGCCTATTCGACGATCGCGAACTCGGGGAACTCGCCGGTGTAGCCGCGCCAGCGGATGTCGACGTGATCGACGCGCGCGGCGGAGGGGCCGTGGTTCGCCCAGCTCGCGAGCTCCTTGATCGCGTCCTCGTCGCCCTCGGCGCACATCTCGACGCAGCCGTCGGGGCGGTTCTTGACCCAGCCCGTGATGCCGAGGCGCCGCGCCTCGCGCTGCGTCGCCGCGCGGAAGTAGACGCCCTGAACTCGACCCCGAACGATGAGATGAATGCGCTTCTGAGCCATGGGTTTTGATGCCTACGGAGGCCGAAAAAACGGAATTTCGGTCTCCCATCGTCTACCGAAGGACGCGGACCAGGGCAACCTTGTAGCATGCGGTCTCCATGGCCAATCCGGAGGACCTCGGCCGCTACCGCCTGAAGCGTCTGCTCGGGCGCGGCGTGCTCGGAGAGGTCTGGGAAGCGAGCGATCTCGAGCACGAAGGGCACAAGGTCGCGGTGAAGATCCTGCATGCCGCCGACGACGAGCTCGCCCTCGCACGCTTGCAGTTTGCACGCGAAGCGCGGCTCTGCGCGCAGCTCAGCCACCCGAACCTCGCGCAGGTCCTCGACGCCGGCGAGGCGGCCGGCACGAGCTTCATGGTCATGGAGATGATCGAGGGCAAGCCGCTCCGTCAGCTCGTCGGCGACGCCTCGGTCACGATGCACGACAAGCTCCGGTGGCTCCGCCAGATCGGCGGCGCGCTCGCGGTCCTGCACCGCGCCGACGTCGCGCATCGCGATCTCAAGCCCGAGAACGTCCTCATCCGGCCGGACGGCACGGCGTGCCTCGTCGACCTCGGCATCGCGAAGTGGACCAGGTTCGATCTCGGCGGCGAGCGCGATCCGCTCGAGGCGATCGAGGCGATGGAGCCGAAGGAAGGCCCCGATCCGAGGTACGCGCCGCCGGAGGCGCTCGAGAGCGAGACCTACGACGAGCTCGGCGATCAATGGGCGTGGGGCACGCTCGGCTACGAGCTCCTCACCGGCAAGGCGCCGGGCCCCGACTCGAAGCCGCTCGCCGCGTTCGACGAGGTCTCGGCCCCCGTCGCCGACGCCCTCGACAAGGCCCGCTCGCCGAAGCGCGAGGACCGCTTCGACGGCATCGAGCTCGCGCTCGACGAGATCGGCCCCGGCAGCGCGCCCGCGATCCCCGCCGCCCCGCCGAAGAAGGCGCCGTCGTCCGAGCCCCCGTCGCCGTCGACGCAGCCCGCCCCCGCCGCCCCGCTCTCGCGCCGCGACGTGCCGCCGCCCAGCATCCAGCCGCAGCCGCACAAGTCGCCGCTCATCATGGGCCTCGGGCTCATCGTCGTGATCGGCGTCCTCGTCGCGATCATCGCCTCGATGCGGTGACTCCCGCCCTCGATCGCCGGTTGGGCGGCGGCAGGTGAAATCGTGCGCGGCGTGGACTAAGGTGCCGTTCGTGGCACCGATGCCCTTTTTTTCCAGGCTGATCTTCGCGATCGTCGCGTGGTTCAAGATCCTCTTCGACGGGGAGGCCGCCGCCCGTATGGCCGCCGCGGCGGAGGGCGCGCCGGCGCTTCCGGAGGCGAAGAAGGAAGAGCCGAAGCCCGCGAAGAGCGAGCCGCCGCCTCCTCCTCCGACCGACGCGGCGTTGCAGCTCCTCGCCCTGCTGCAGCGCGAAGGGCGCCTCGTCGACTTCCTCGAAGAAGACATCGCCGGCGCCGCGGACGCGGACATCGGGGCCGCCGCGCGCGTCGTGCACTCCGGTTGCAGGAAGGCGCTCCGCGCGCACGTGACGCTCGCGCCCGTGCGCGCCGAAGACGAAGGCGCGAAGGTCACGCTCGCCGAGGCGAACCCCGTCGAGGTGAAGCTCACCGGCAACGTCGCGGGGAAGGGGCCATACAGCGGCGTCCTCCGGCACCGCGGCTGGCGCGCGACCGAGATCAAGCTCCCCACCGCCGTCGCCGGTCACGATCCGCGCGTCGTCGCGCAGGCCGAGGTCGAGCTGTGACCAAGGGCGAGAAGAAGCCGCGCTACGTCGTCGGCGTCGATCTCGGGACGACGCACACCGCGCTCGCGTACGCGCTCTTGCCGGAGAACGAGGACGAGGCGCCTCCGCCGCCCGCGATGCTCTCGATCCCGCAGCTCGTCGCGCAAGGCACGATCGACGCGCGCGAGCTCTTGCCCTCCTTCTTCTACGTCGCGCACGAGTCGGACGGGCCCCAGGTCTTGCCGTGGGACGAAGGTCGCAAGTACGCCGTCGGCGAGCACGCGCGCGCGCGCGGCGTCGACGCCCCCGCCCGCGTCATCGCGAGCGCGAAGAGCTGGCTCTGTCATCCCTCCGTCGATCGACGGTCCGCGATCTTGCCGCCGGGCGCGCCGGAGGACGTCGAGCGCATCAGCCCGGTCGAGGCGTCGTGGCGCTACCTCGAGCACCTCGTCGAGGCGTGGGACCACGTCGTCGCGAAGGGCGATCCCGATCTCGCGCTGACGAAGCAGAGCGTCGTCCTCACCGTGCCCGCCTCGTTCGACGCGGCCGCGCGCGAGCTCACGACCGAGGCCGCCTACGCCGCCGGGCTCGAGGACCTCACCCTCCTCGAAGAGCCGCAGGCCGCGTTCTACGCGTGGCTCGCGGACAAGGGCGACGCGTGGCGCAAGGACGTGCAGGCCGGTGACGTCGTGCTCGTCGTCGACGTCGGCGGCGGCACCTCCGACTTCTCCGTCATCGCCGCGGTCGACAAGGGCGGCGAGCTAGTCCTCGAGCGCGTCGCGGTCGGCGACCACATCCTCCTCGGCGGCGACAACATGGACATGCTGCTCGCCCACGTCGTCGAGCAGAAGATGGTCCGCGAGGCGGAGGAGGCGGGGAAGGCGCTGGAGCTCGATCGCTGGCAGAAGGTCGCGCTCCAGCACGCCGCGCGCGGCGCGAAGGAGAAGCTCCTCACCGCGATGGATGAGGGGAAGAAAAAGAAGAGCGCCGAGAGCGCGCAGATCGCGATCGCGGGCAAGGGCTCGAAGCTCGTCGGCGGCACGCTCCGCACCGAGGTCACGCGCGACGAGGTGCAGGCCGCGATCATCGACGGCTTCTTCCCGGTCGTCGACGCCGCCGCGCGCCCCGCGGTCCGCACGCGCGCCGCGCTCACGCAGGTCGGCCTCCCGTACGCGCAGGACGCCGCGGTCACGAAGCACCTCGCCGCGCTCCTCGCGCGTCACACCGAGGCGCTCGCGACGCTCCAGCCCGAGAAGAGAGGCGGGAAGCTCCTCCACCCCACGCGCATCCTCTTCAACGGCGGCGTGATGAAGGCGCCGGTGCTCCGCGAGCGCATCGCGTCGTGCGTCGACGCCTGGCTCGAGAGCGACGGCGCGCCGAAGGCGAAGGTGCTCGAGGGCGCCGACCTCGATCTCGCGGTCGCGCGCGGCGCGGCGGCGTACGGGCTCGCGCGGCAGGGCAAGGGCGTGCGCATCCGCGGCGGCACCGCGCGCGCGTACTACGTCGGGATCGAGAGCGCGATGCCGGCGGTGCCGGGCCTCGAGCCGCCGATCACCGCGCTCTGCGTCGCGCCGATCGGCATGGAGGAGGGGACGAGCGTCGACCTCGGCACCGCCGGCGGCGAGCTCGGCGTCGTCGTCGGCGAGAAGGTGAGCTTCCGCTTCTTCGGCTCGAGCGTGCGCCGCAAGGACACGACCGGCGCCGCGATCGAGCGCTGGAAGCAGGGCGAGATCGAGGAGCTCGCGCCGATCGAGGTCGACCTCCCCGCCGAGGGTCGCGTCGCGGGCGACGTCGTCCCCGTCACGCTCCGCTCGAGCGTGACGGAGGTGGGCACCTTGCTCCTCGAGGCGGTCCCGCTCCAGCCGCGGAAGAAGGACGAACGCTGGAAGGTCGAGCTCAGCGTGCGCTCGGAGTCGTGAGGTGAGCGAGCCGCGCTTCGTCGTCGGCATCGACCTCGGCACGACGCACACCGTCGTCGCCTACGCTCCGATCGATTCACGTAGGGTGAAGACCGCGCCCGATCCATCACTTTTCGCGATACCTCAGCTCACGACCCCGACCGAGCGCGAGGACTTGCTCCTCCTCCCCTCCGTCCTCTACGCGCCCGTCGCCGGCGAGATCGCGGACGATCCCACGTGGGTCACCGGCGAGGTCGCGCGGCGGCGCGGGAGCGAGGTGGCGGGGCGCGCGATCGTGAGCGCGAAGAGCTGGCTCTCGCACGCCGCGGTGGACCGCACCGCCGCGATCCTCCCGTGGGGCGGGAGCGACGTGGCGAAGCTCTCTCCGGTGGAGGCGGAGACCAAGCTCCTCCAGCACATCGCGCGCGCGTGGGACGAGGCGCACCCCGACGCGCCGCTCGCGCGGCAAGACGTGATCCTCACGCTGCCGGCGTCGTTCGACGACGTCGCGCGCGACCTCACCCTCGCGGCCGCGCGGGACGCCGGGCTCGAGCCGACGCTCCTCGAGGAGCCGACCGCGGCCTTCTACGACGCGATGCGCGACGTCGAGGCGATCCGCGAGCACGTCGTACCCCGCAACCCGAGCGAGGAGCGCACCGTCCTCGTCTGCGACGTCGGCGGCGGCACGACCGACCTCTCGCTGATGGCGATCGCCTACGCGCCGAAGGACAAGGGCGGCTTCAGCGTGCGCCGCGTCGCGGTCGGCCGCCACATCCTCCTCGGCGGCGACAACATGGACCTCACCCTCGCCCACCTCGCCGAGGCGCGGATCGCCCCTTCGCACGGGAGCGGCGAGCGGCTCGAGGCGGGCGAGCTCGCGCAGCTCGTGCTCGCGTGCCGCGAGGCGAAGGAGCGGATCCTCTCCTCCAAGAAGCGCGTCGACGAGGCGAAGGTCACGCTCCTCGGCAGGGGCGGCAAGCTCGTCGGCGGCGCGCGGAGCACGGTGCTCACGCGCGAGGAGGTCGAGCGCGTGGTGCTCGAGGGCTTCTTCCCCGCCGACGTGGAGGCGAACGCGGCGGCGCCGAAGACGCGCGGCGCGATCGTCGCGTTCGGGCTCCCGTACGAGCGCGACCCCGCGGTGACGCGGCACATTCGCCAGTTTCTTGCCCGTCATGCCAGTGAATTGCCCAGCGGCGCCCCCGACGTCGTGCTCTTGAACGGCGGCGTCTTCAACGCCGCGCCGATCGTGCGCGCGCTCAAGGCCGCGCTGAAGGTGTGGGCGGGCGAAGGCGCGAAGGCGCCCGCGATGTTGCCGGTCTCGGACCCCGATCTCGCGGTCGCGTGCGGCGCGGTCCGCTACGGCTTCGCGCGCCGCGGCCTCGGCGTGCGGATCGAGAGCGGCGCCGCCTTCGGCTACTACGTCGCGCTCGCGGACGAGCCGGGGCGCGCGAAGCGTGCAGTGTGCATACTTCCGCGCGGCGCGAAGGAGGGCGCGCGCCACGAGGCGGGGGACCGCGTGTTCGACCTCGTCGTCGGTCGCAGCGTCCGCTTCGACCTGTTCGCGAGCGACGTCGCGAAGGACGAGGCCGGCGCGCTCGTCACGATCGAGGAGGACACCTTCGACCGCCTGCCGCCCGTCGTCGCGAACCTGCCCGCCGGTCACAAGAAGGAGGACGCGGTGCGGGTGCGCCTCGGCGGCGAGCTCCTCACCACCGGACAGCTCGACCTCGCGTGCGCCGAGGTCGGCGGCGCGGGCCGGCGCTTCCGCCTCGAGTTCGCGCTCCGCGAAGGCGCCGCGCGCTCGGTCGGCCCGATCGCGCCCGCGTCGCTCGCCCCGCCCGCGCCGGTCGACAAACCCAAGCCCCCCGCGAAGCTCGAGGAGGCGACCGCGATCCTCGACAAGGTGTTCGCCAAGAAGAGCGACGCGAGCCCGCGCGAGGTGAAGGACGTCCTCCGCGATCTCGAGAAGACGATCGGCGATCGCCAGACCTGGACGATGGAGACGTGCCGCCACCTCGCCGATCGCCTCCTCTCGAACACCGGCGCGCGCCGCCGGAGCCCCAACCACGAGCGCGCGTACTGGCTCCTCCTCGGCTTCTGCATGCGCCCCGGCTTCGGCGATCCGGGCGATCCCGCGCGCGTCGAGCGCGCGTGGCCGACCTTCGAGGGGCGCCTCGGCTTCCCGGACGAGGCGCAGGGCTGGCAGCAGTTCTTCATCGCGTGGCGCCGGATGGCGGGCGGGCTCACGGAGGCGATGCAGCTCGCGATCCGCGACGCGATGGATCCGCTCGTCGCGCCGAAGGAGGCGAAGCTCAAGGCGCCGAAGCGCGTGCCGGAGGACGGCGGCGAGGCGCTCGTGATGCTCGCGGCGCTCGAGCGCGCCCCGGCGGAGCGGCGCGCAGAGCTCGGCGAGTGGATCGCGGAGAAGACGTGGACGAACGACGACGCGCGGCTCTGGACCGCGATCGGCCGCGTCGGCGCGCGCGTGCCGGTCTACGCGAGCGTGCACCACGTCGTCGCGCCGCGGCACGCCGAGGCGTGGCTCGATCGCCTCTTCCGGCTGAAGTGGGAGAGCGTCGCGACCGCGCCGCACGCGGCGGTGCAGCTCGCGCGCCTCACCGGCGATCGCGCGCGCGACGTCGGCGAGCGCCACCGGACCGAGGTCGAGAAGCGCCTCGTCGCCCAGGGCGCGAAGCCGGCGTGGATCCGATCCGTCCGCGAGCTCGCCGAGGTCGGCGAGGAGGAGCGCATCGCGATCCTCGGCGAGGGCCTCCCGATCGGCCTCAAGCTCGCGCAGTAGGTCTACTCGGCGTAGACGGCGTCCACCGAGACGAGCGCGCCGTGCAGCGGGAAGCTCTCTCCCGCGCCGTAGACCTCGCGCCTCCACTCCGCGCCGCGCCGAAACACCTCGACGCATCGCTCGTCCTGCGAGACGAGGACGTACTCCTCCAGCGAGGCGATCGTCCTGTAGTCGCGGGCCTTCCAGCCTCGGTCGTCACGCTCCGTCGAGTCCGACAGGACCTCGACGATGACGCAAGGATTGGTGATCGCTTCGCCCTGGACGTTCCCGTCCTTCTCCACGACGGTCTTCATGACCGGGCCGCAGACGACGCTTACGTCGGGGCGGAGACCGGCGCGCGTCGCCGGGACATGAATCGCGACCGAGCCGTCGCGCACGGTGCGAAGGCCGCGGAGCGCCGCCCGAAGCTCCGCCGACACGGCGATGCAAAGGCGGCCATGCTCGGGGGTGGGCTCCGCCCCCGCCCCCCGACCCCCCGCCCCGCCGGCGAGAATCTTCTGTTCGATCATGGAGCTTCGAAGACCCACGGAGCGTCTCGATGGTGGCATCGCGCTTGCGATGTTTGGGGGGTGATGGCGTTGAAGGAGCGTGACGGCTGGGAGATCACGACGCTTGGTCGTGGCAAGCAGCCGGACGATCGCTCCGGCACTGTCCGCGCGCTGTCGCTGGATCCGGATCGCTATGCCATCACCGACGTCCTCGGCGAGGGCGGAATGGGCGAGGTAAGGCGATGTCGGGATTCTCTCCTGGATCGCGACGTAGCCCTCAAGGTCGTGCGGCCCGCTGCGGCGGTCGACGACTACGAGGCGCGCTTCCTCCGCGAGGCGCGCGTTCAAGCTCGCCTCGCTCACCCCGGCGTCGTCCCCGTCTACGACGTCGGGCGCGACGCGAACGGGCGCGTGTATTTTACAATGAAACGCGTCGAGGGGGTGACGGTCGAAGACGTCATCGTCGCGAAGCAGGAGGGGCACCGGACGCAGTACGACCTCCGCCGGCTCCTCACCGCCTTCTCGCGCGCCTGCCTCATCGTCGACTTCGCGCACGCGCGCGGGGTGCTGCATCGCGACCTGAAGCCCGCGAACATGATGCTCGGCGCCTACGGCGAGGTGTACATCCTCGACTGGGGCCTCGCGAAGGTCATCGGCGGGGACGACGAGCTCAGCGCCAGCGCCGTGATCGACGTCGTCTCGCCGCTCGCCCTCGCGCGGGAGCGTCCGACCGAGCGCGGCGTCGCGATGGGGACGCCGGCGTACATGTCCCCGGAGCAGGCGTTCGCGCAGGTCGAGCTCGACGCGCGCACGGACGTCTTCGCGCTCGGCGCGATCCTCTACGAGATCCTCACCCTCGAGACGCTGATGGACGAAGAGGCGATCCGCGCGCTGCGGCATCGCCGGATGCCGCGGATCGATCCGCGTCCGTCGGCGCGCGTGCGCGGGCTGCGCGACCTTCGGGAGCGCGTGCCGTGTGATTCACACGGCCTCGAGGCGCTCGACGTGGTGTGCGCGCGGGCGACGGCGCTCGACCGCGACGAGCGGTACCCGACCGCGCGCGCGCTCCACGAGGCGGTCGAGGCGTACCTCGCCGCGGACGAGGAGGCCGAGCGCCGGCAGCGCCTCGCCGCCGCGCACGTCGAGCGCGCGCGCGCGTTCGCGGCGGAGGTCGACCGCCCGGCCGCGCTCCAGGAGCTCGGCGCCGCGCTCGCGCTCCAGCCCGACGACGAAGGCGCGCGCGCACACCTCGTCCACCTCCTCGCCAACCCGCCGAAGGTCACGCCGCCGGAGGTCAAGGCGCGCCGGCTCCAGCAAGAGGTCGCGCGCCTCCGCGGGATGGAGCGCATCGTCGCGCTGCTCTACGTCCTCGCGTGGATCGTCGCGTTCCCGATCGCGGCGCTCGCCGGCGGCGTGAACGACGCCGGCAGCGCGCTCATCGTCCCCGCGGCGTGGATGCTCGCCGCCCTCGTCACCGTCGCGCAGCGCTGGATGAACCTGCACGACTCCGCGGTGAGCTGGTCCGGCGTCGCGGGCGCGCTCGCGGTCGCGGCGACCTCGCTCGTGTGGGGCCCGGCGTTCATCGTGCCGGGGCTCGCGATCGTCGTGCTCTTCGCGCAGCTCCTCGTCGCGCAGAAGCGGCAGCGCGCGCACGTCGTGTTCTTCATGGGGGCCGCGGTCGCGGTCCCGTCCTACCTCGCGATGCGCGGGATCTTCGAGGTCTACGCGCCGGTCGGGCCGCAGGCGTTCGTGATCCACGGCGCGATCGGCGCGTCGCGCGACGTGTTCTTCGGCGGCCTCCTCGTCGCGCACCTCATCCAGGTCCTCTTCGGCGCCCGCTTCGCGTCGCGTTACCGTGACATCCTCGACGCCCGCGTCCTCGAGAACGCGCTCTTCTCGTGGCAGCTCGCGAACCTCGTCCCGCGCGGGACGACGAAGCGCAGCGACGACGCGCGGCGGCCGTCGATGACCGCGCTCGAGGAGGCTTCGCTCTCGATCGCGGCGAACGACGAGCTCCTCGCGCCCGCGGAGGCGCCGCCCATCGACGCCGACGCGCCGGAGCGGCATCGCTACGCCCGCATCGCCCACGTCGGGACGACCGAGCGCACCGAGATCTGGCGCTGCTTCGATCGCCGGCTCGCGCGCGAGGTCGACATGCACGTCGCGAAGACGGCGGAGGACGACGTCGCGTCCCTCGCGCACGCGCGCGCGTGCGGCCGCCTCGAGCACCCCGCCGTCGCGCCGCTCTACGACGTCGGCACCAACGAGCAAGGCCGCGTCTACTTCACGATCAAGCACGTCTCCGGCGTCACGCTCGACAAGGCGTTCGCGCTCGTCACGAACGAGCGCGGGCTCCGCCGCATCCTCGGCGCGTTCGGGCAGGTCTGTCTCGCGCTCGCGTACGCGCATGAACAGAACGTCTTCCATCGCGCGCTCACGCCGGCGCATATCGTCCTCGGCGGCTTCGGCGAGGTGTACGTCGGCGGCTGGGCGGGCGACGCGTCCGGCGCGCCGGAGGAGGCCGCGCTCGATCTGCGCCGCCTCGTCCTCATCCTCGGCGCGATCCTCGAGCGCGCGCCGATCCCCGAGCTCTCGGTGCTGTCGCCGAAGAGCGCGCGCGAGATCCACGAGGCGATCGAGGGCTACCTCGCCGGCTCGCGCGACGACGAGATCCGCACCGAGCTCGCGGAGGGACACTTCGCGCGCGCAGAGGAGGCCGCCGCGATCGCGTTCTCGGGGCGCGCCGGCTTCGAGGTCGAGGCGGAGGCCCGCGCCCGCGCGCTCGGCGAGGTGGGGCGCGCGGTGCGCCTCGCGCCGGGCGAGAAGAGCGCGGTGCGCCTCCTCTTCCGCTTGCTCACGGAGCCGCCGTCGCATCCGCCGCCCGCGGTCGTGCACGAGGTCGAGCGTCTCCGCGAGCAGCGCGCGCGCGGACCGGCGCGCTCGTCCGTGATCTTCGGCGGCATCTGGCTCCTCCTCTATCCGATCATCGCCGCGCTCCTCGGCGTGCGGCACCTGCCCTCCGTCATCATCGTGTGGAGCGCGTGGGCGCTCGCCGTCGGCGTGCTCGTCGGGCACCTCCTCCGCGGCCCGACCCGCGCGCCGTGGCCGCTCATCAGCGTCATGTTCGCCGGCCTCGTGACCGCCGCGCTCGTCGGCCCGTTCTTCTTCACCCCCGTCATCGCGACGTACACGACGATGAGCTTCGTGCTCACGGTCCCTCCCGGCCGGCGCGCGCTCACGTTCGTCCTCGGCACGCTCATCGTCGTCGTCCCCGTCGTGCTCGCGTGGACCGGCGTCTACGTCCCGAGCGACATGGTCGGCAGCGTGCTCCTCTCGAACGGATCGCTCGAGGCGTCCTCGCACGAGACGACGCTGCTCGTGCTCACGACGATGCACCTCCTCGGCATCCTCTTCACCGCCGAGTACGCCGCCCGTTTCCGCGATCGCCTCGACTCGGTGGAGACCGCCTACCTCCTGCGCGCGTGGCAGCTGACCAAGCTCGTCCGGGCGTAGGAATTTCCCTCGTGAGTCGTCGGACCACCACCCCCGCCCGCGCGAGCTCGTAGTTTCCGACGCGCGCGTAGACAGCTACGATGGAGAGAACGGCATGAATGGTGCTCGCCCCTTCGTCATGCGTTCGTGGCTTTCCTTGTCCGCCGCTCTCCTCGTGACGCTCGCTGCCGCGCCGGCGAGCGCGAACTCGGGCGGCGTGAAGGGCTACAGCGGCAAGAGCGCGAGCTGCAAGACGTGTCACAACGGTGGCGCGGCGCCCACCGTCACGCTCGACGGCCCGTCCTCGCTCGCGGCCGGCGCCTCCGGTGACTACACGCTCACGGTGAAGACCGAGCTCACGAAAGGGTCGGCCGGCATCTCCGCCGACGGGGCGACGCTAACCGCGGGCGAGAACCTGAAGGTGACGGACGGCGAGCTGACGCAGACCGGGCCGATCGACGTCGCGGGCGGCGAGGTCGTCTTCTCGTTCAAGGTGAAGGCGCCGTCGTCGGGCAGCAGCTTCAAGATCTACGCGGCCGGCCTCGGCTCCGACGGCGTCAACATCACCGGCGACGGCGACGCGACGACCACGAAGAGCGTCAGCATCACCGGAGGTGGTGGCGGCGGCGGGGGAGACGACGAAGACGACGACGATTCGAGCTCGAGCTCGAGCTCCAGCAGCAGCAAGAAGACGAGCAGCGGCGACGACGACGACGACTACGACACGGGGATCCCGAACAGCGGCTGCGCCGCGGCCGGCTCGCACTTGCCGGACATGACGAGCGCGCTCGTGGTGGTCGCGGCGCTCGCCCTCGCCTCCAAGCGGCGCCGGAAGCCCTGATGCGTCGCGCCCTCTGGATCGCGCATGCGCTCGCGGTGACCCTCGTCTCCGCGGAGGCGTCGGCGACGTCGACCGGCATCAGCGGCTTCAGCGGAAAGACGCTGTCGTGCGACAACACGGGCTGCCATGCGGGCGGCGAGGCTCCCACCGTCACGCTCACGGGGCCGGACGAGCTCGCCGCCGGCGCGACGGGCGACTTCACGCTCGAGGTGAAGACGGCGCTGACGAACGGCACCGCCGGCATCGCGGGGAGCGACGGCGTGACCTTGACCGCGGGCACCAACCTCGCGGCGCAGAGCGGGGGAGAGCTCTCGCACTCGGCGCCGGTCGCGGCGACGGGCGGCGCGGTCACGTTCACCTTCAAGGCGAAGGCCCCCGAGTCCGGCGCCGAGATGACGATCTTCGCGGCGGGGCTCGGCTCCGACGGCGTCGGCGTCACCGGCGACGGCACCGCGAAGACGACGAAGAAGGTCACGATCACGGGCGGCAAGCCCGCGGGCTCGAGCTCGACGAGCACGAGCGGCGGGAGCAGCGGCGGCAAGACGACGGACGACGACGATCGCTTCACCGAGGATCCGTTCTCGGAGGCGGACGCGATGGCGACGTGCGGGGCCGCGCCCGGCGCGACGTCGGACCAGGCGACGGCCGGCTTCTTCCTCCTCGCCGCCGTCGCGATCGCGATCCGGGGCTCCTCGTCTCGACGCCGGAACCTCATGTAACGAGCGTGTTTCAGCGTCGCCGTACCGACGCGACTAGCGTCCGGCGCGATGCGTCTTCTCGGTGCGTGTGCGGTTGGGGGAGGCACGCTCGCGCTCGTCGCGATGGCTTGCGGTGACGGCGGCGACGGAGGGGCGCCGGCGCCGGGCCCCGAGAACGACGCAGGACCACCGGACGTCGCCGCGCCGATCGCGGACGGGGGCGGCGAGGTCGACGCCGCCGAAGCGGGCGGCCCGGCGGGGCCGATCACGATCCGGACGTCCACGCCGTCGGCGCCGTTCTCGCGCGGCGGGCCGCGCGACGCGACGTGGGCGGCGTACGTCGACGACACCGGCGCGTGGGTGCGGCTCGAGCCGAAGACGGACGACGGCGGCGCGGAGCCCGGGCGCTACGAGATCGCGGCGACGACGAAGCCGAGCTACACCGTCGCGTTCGCGTGCGCGAACGAGCGGCGATCGCTCGTGACCGTGCTGACGCGAGAGTCGAGCGTCACCGAGCTCGACGTCACGCTCGCGGCGCAGTGCGGCTCCGACGATCGCGTCACGACGAACCTCGCCGGCACGTTCTCGAACATCCCCACCGCCACCGGCTGGCTCGACTTCGGCTACGCGCTCGGAGGCCGCGGGAGCATCTTCATCACCGCCGGCGGCGCGGGGGACTACGAGCTCGTGAACCTCGTCGCGGGGACGTGGGACCTCGCGTTCGGCCTCCGCGAGGACGCGGTCGCGCCGCTGACGAGGATCGCCTTCGCGCGCGACGCCGCGCTCGCCGCCGACTCGTCGACGTTGAACCTCGACTTCACGGACGCGGGCGCGACGCCGGTCCCGAAGAAGATCTCCCTCACCGGCCTCGCGAACGAGCAAACGCACATAACGGTGCAGTACACGTTCGGCGGCGCGACGAGCGGCCTCGAGGTCGGCCCCGGCGACGATCCGTTCGGCGTCGCGAGCGCGGAGGTGACCTACGCTTCGGTCCCGGCCGCGTCGCAGCGGCCGGCCGATCGGTACCGCATCGCCGCGACGACGGTGGAGGACGAGCTCGAGGCGCGCGGAGCGAGCATCGATCTGCACGACGCGGTGGACGTCGCGCTCGAGCTGCCGCCCGCGCTCGAGGCCCCGACCTCGAGCGTGGAGGGGAAGCTCGTCGCCGCCACGCTCGCGCCGCGCGCGGGGGCGGCGGTCTACGAGGCGAACGTCTTCACGCGCGTGACGAACCAATCGAGCCGCGAGTGGCGCGTCTCCATCAGCGCCGCGCTCGTCACCGGGACGGAGATCGAGCTCGTGCCGCCGGACCTCTCCGCCGTCGCCGGCTTCGACGCGACGTGGCTCACCCCGCTCGAGATCGAGCGCACGGTGACGGCGAAGGCGTACGAGCGCCCGGCGACGGTCGGCGACGGCACGCTCCATCGCTACGCGTCGAAGTCGATCCTCGTGACACCGGAGTGACGTTGCGCAAACGCGCGGCGGAGGGCGAGACTTTCGTCCACCAGTCGCGGCGATGCGCACGCATGGCGAACGCGTAGCGAAAGTGCACACGAACAGTCCGTATGGACGTGTGTCTGCGCGTGTAACAGGCCTGAGAGACCGATGACCATCACGCGCCGTCGTGTTGCAGGGCACGCGCGCTGCTTGATGCGCCGCCATGCGCGCATCTCTTCGCACGATGCTCCCCGTCGTCCCCATCGCGGGCGCGATGCTGTTCGCCCTCACCGCGTCGCCGAAGCAGGCCGGCGCCGCCGACAACGAGGAGGACAAGGCCGCGTTCAGCGAGCGCTGCGCCACCCGCGTCTTTGGCTCGCTCGTCGGCGAGAGCGCGCCCGCGTCGGCGTACGCGAACCCGCAGGCGTCGGTCGACACGCTCCTCCTCGACGAGAAGTTCCGCGAGCGCTTCGCGCGCTTCATCAACTCGCAGTTCAACATGGCGCCCGGCGCGGCGCCGACCGAGGACGCCTCCTATTACATGGCGCGCCACGTCCTCACGAACGACCTGCCGTGGGCGGACATGTTCGTCGGTAAATTCGACGTCCAGCCCGTGAACGCGCAGCAGCCGATGGGCGAAGCGCGCGTCGTGACCAACGCGAACGGCCTCGGCTACTTCCGGAGCAACGCGTGGGCGCTCCGCTACGCGGGCAACGAGCTCGCCGGCATGCGCCTCGTCACCGCCTACCGCATCATGCAGAACACGGTCGGCCTGACGCTCACCGCGACGACGGCCGACCCGGACGCCAAGCCGGACGCGCTCAGCGCGGAGGGGCGCAAGGCGCAGAACTGCGCCGGCTGCCACTTCAACAACTGGTACGCGCTCGACCTCGTCGCGAGCGTCCTCGGCACCGTGCGCCGCAACGGGATGGACGTGACGTTCCAGCCGTCGACGCTCGGCCCGCAGTCGATCCTCGGCGGCGTGATGGTGAAGGACGACGCCGAGCTCGTGCAGGCGCTCGTCACCAACGAGGCGTTCGACGTCAACGCGTGCCGCCTCGCCTTCAAGTACCTCTACGGCCGCCAGGAGACGAGCTGCGAAGGCCCCGTCTTCGACGCGTGCGTCACCGCCTTCAAGAAGGACAAGAAGATCACCTCCGCCCTCGCGACCGTCGCGAAGGACCCCTCGTTCTGCGAGTGAAAGAGAGAGACGCATGAGAGGAATCATCGCCACTTCGCTCATCTCCCTGTTCATCGTCGCGTGCGCGGCCGAGGCCGACGAACTCGAAGGCGGCCGCGGCAAGAAGGGCAAGACCTCCAAAGGCGACGATGACGACGACACGCACGTCATCAGCCCCACCGGTGAGGCGACGGACGATCCGGGCGCGCCGGGCAGCTGCAAGGAGGGCGCGCCGCACCCGGGCTTCGCGAGCTTCGACTTCGTGAGCGATCGCAAGCCCGGCGCGATCGGCGACAACCGCGGCCGCGTGAAGCCGTTCTCGATGATGAACGGCGAGCTCCAGCGCACGCTCGGCGTCGTCCCCGCCACGCTCGCAGAGAGCGCCGGCGCGTTCGGCGAGACGCCGGCGCGCTGGTACGGCGAGCCGCAAGCGGGCGCGGTCAGCCTCTTCACGACGTACAACGTCGCCTTCACCGGGTGCTACGACTCGATGACGGGTCCGGAGTTCGCCGCCGCGCCGAACGAGACGACCGCCGCGGAACAGTGCGCGAAGCTGCAGCGCAAGGCGTGGCAGCGCGCTCCCTCGCCCGACGAGATCAAGGGCTGCGCCGATCTCGTCATGAGCCTCACGACCGAGAACGTCGCGCGCCGGCGCTGGGCCCACGGCTGCGCCGCGGTCATGACGTCGGCCGGATTCACCACGTATTGAGCCGAGGAAGCGAACCCATGAACAACTTCTCCCGTCGTGGTTTTCTCAAGGCGCTCGGCGTCGGCGCCGGCGCCGTCGTCGGCACGCGCATCCCGGGCTCCTCGCTCCTCGGCGTCGCCCACGCCGCCACGCCGGAGCCGACCTCGGTCGTGGTCATCTTCCTCGACGGCGGCATCAACGCGATCTTCACCGGCGCGGACGCCTTCACGAACACCGCGTTCGGAGTGACGGGGAACAACGTCACCGCGATGGGCGGCGTCGTCGTCGACAACGCGCTCGGTCAGGCGATCCCGCAGGGAGCGCAGAGCCGCGTCGCTTCGATCGGCGTCCGGCACGGCATCACCGACCACGGCAACGCGCAGCGCAGCCTCTTCGTGAACGGCAACCAGAGCGCGCCGCTCATGCTCGCGAACGCGATCGGCGGCAACGCCGCGATCAAGGCCGCCGTCGTCGGCGGCAACTCGCTCCCGAGCGGCCAGCGCCCCGCGCCGGTCGGCGGCGTCTCGCTCCAGCCGATCCAGGACATGCGCGCCACCATCGACGCGATCGCGGGCGCAGAGAACGCGCCGAACGTCGCCGACCGTCCGGGCTCGCTCAAGGGCCTCGAGGCGGCGACGGCGATGTCGAAGCGCGTCACCGAGAAGAGCTCGCGCTCGCTCACCTCCGTCAACGAGGGGCTCGCCTCCGCGATCGAGACGGTCAAGAAGCCGGTCCAGCCGTTCAACGCGCAGGAGTTCAACACCGCGTACAACCTGCAGGGCACCGCGGTGAACAACTTCCGCGCGAAGATGGCGGCGGCGGAGCTGATGGTCCGCTCGGGCACCAACGTCGTCATCGCGTCGGACCAGGGCCCGTGGGACTCGCACGGCGACACGACCGGCAACAACGTCCGCAACCAGTTCACGCAGCGCATCCGCCCCGGCCTCCAGACGTTCCTCTCGCGCATGGTCGACGGGCCGGCGACGACGGGCCGCAACGTCATCGTCGCGCTCTTCGGCGACTTCCACCGCAGCCTCCCCGGCTCGGACCACCAGGCGAACGTCTCGGCGCTCGTCATCGGCAAGACCCTCAAGAACGTGCCGAAGGGCAAGACCGACAACCGCGTCGGCCTCGCCGGGGGCTCGCCCGGCATCGCCGCCCTCTGGGCGGGCCTCGCCGGCGCGGCGAAGGTCGACCAGAACCCGTTCGGCGCGAACCCGCACGGCGACGTCCTCGCCTGATGCGCCGCGCGTTCTCGTTCGCCGCCGCCTTCGTGACGTTCGGCGCGACCTCGATCGCGTCGGCGAACGGCGGCGGCCTCGCGGGGTACACCGGCAAGCAAGCGGGGCAGACGTGCAACAGCTGCCACTCCGGCGGCGCGGCGCCGACGGTGACGCTCAACGGACCGAGCACGATCGCGGCGGGACAGACCGTCGACTACACGATGGTCGTCACGACCGGGCAGTCGCGCGCCGCGGGCGGCGTCGCCGCGACCGACGGGACCACGCTGACGCCCGGCACCGGCTTCCGCGACAGCTTCGGCGAGATGGTGCAGGACGGCTCGCGCGCGGTGAGCGGCGGCAGCGCGACGTTCTCGTTCAAGGTCACCGCGCCGGCGACGGGCACGTCGCTCAAGCTCTGGGCGGTCGGGATGGCGGCGAACGGCACCGGCACCGGCGGCGACAGCTCGGTCCAGATCACGAAGGACGTCACGGTGACGGGCGGCGCGCCGCCGGGATCGTCGACGTCGTCCACCTCCTCGTCGACGTCGTCCTCGTCCTCGTCCTCCTCGAGCTCCGGCTCCGATCCGGCGACCTCGTCGTCGTCGAGCTCCGGCGCGTCGTCGAAGCCGACGAAGACGGGCTCCAGCGAGGACGAGGACGAGGACGAGGACGACGAGGAGGAAGAAGAGGACGACGGCGAGCGGAGGGGCTCGCGCCCGACGACGTCGGTGTCCTCGTGCGCGGCTGGGCCGCGGGGACCGAGCGACGACCTCGCGCTGGCGGCCGGGCTCGGGCTCGCGGTCGCCGTCGTCGCCGCCGCGCGCCGCCGCGCGACGAAGGGACGTGCATGACTCGACTCACCGCCGTGCTCGCGCTCGTCGCGCTCGCCGCTTGCTCCCCCGAGGCCGGCGGGTCCGAGCGCGTCGACCAAGGTGACGATGACGACGACGACGGAGCTTCGGGCGACGGCGCGGTCGACCCCACCGGCGGTCGGAAGGCGAACCCCGTCGACTGCCTCTCGTCGTGCCAGAACGCGTTCCTCACGTGTTTCCCGAAAGGCGCGAAGGAGCAGACGCCGCTCTCGCTCCGGCTCGACGAAGGCGGCTGCATCGGGACCTACGGCATCGACCAGGAGCTCACGATCCGCTGCAAGGACCTCGAGGTCTGCGTCGACGGCGCGTGCAGCGACGGCACGTTCAGCCCGCTGCAGTTCGCCTTCACCCCGTCGAGCGGCGTCGAAACGGTCTGCTACCGCGACTGAGCAAGAGCTACCATCAGCGGCATGTCGTTCCGCGGGGGTCTGGTCCTGGTGGCGTTGCTCGCCGGCTGCTCGAGCGGTGAGGCCGGGTCGTCCGCTCCGCCCGCGCCGGCGGACGGCGGGAGCGCGGCCGACACGATCACGGTCCACACGCGCACGCCGAGCGACGCGAGCGGGCGCGGGACGAACGCGACGTGGGCGGCGGCGCTCGACGCGGCGGGGCAATGGCAGAAGCTCGAGCCCTCCGCGACGGCGGGCACGTACACGTTCGCGGCGCCGGGCGCGACGTGGTCGGCCGCGTTCGCGTGCGCGGACGACCGCGCGTCGCTCGTCGTCGTCGTGTCGCGGCCGAGCTCCGTCACCACCTTCGACGTCGAGCTCGAGCCGCAGTGCGCGCCGGACGAGATCTCGTCGTTCGACATGACCGGCACGTTCGCGCACGTGCCGCCGACGACGAGCTGGCTCGACTTCGGCTACGCGCTCGACGATCGCGGCTTCACGATCCCGGCGGCCGGCGACAACGCGTCGTACGAGCTGCTCAACGTCATCGCGGGGACGTGGGACCTCGGCTTCGGGCTCCGCGACGAAGGCGGCGCGCCGCTCACGAAGATCATGCTGCTCCGCGACCAAGCGATCGTGGGGCCGACGAAGCTCGACGTCGACGCCACCACCGCCGGCCTCGTTCCCGTCCCCAAGGGCCTCGTCGTGAACGGCGTCGCGCCGGACGAGAACTTCGCGATCACCGCGCGCTACGCGCTCGGCGGCGGCGTCCACGGCCTCGACATCGGACCGCAAGACGTCCCCTACGGCCAGCCGACGGTGACCCTCACCTACGTGACGGTGCCCCCCGCCGCCGCGCGCCCGGCCGATCGCCATCGCATCCAGGCGCTCGCCGCCGACGCGGACAAGGAGACGCGCGTGATGACGCGCACGAGCGACGCGGTGTTCCACTCCGCGATCGACGTCGCGCTCGAGCTGCCCGCTGGCCTCCCCGCCCCCCGCGCCGAGCGGACCGCGCCCGCGCCGTACGTCCGCGTCACCACCTACGTCGCGACGCGCCCGAACGCGGCCGACTACGAGGCGCTCGTGGTGGGCCGCGTCTCGAACCGCCGCGTCCACTCGTGGCGCCTCTCGGTCGACGCGAGCGCCGTGACCGGACCCGAGGCCGTGCTCGCGATCCCGGACTTCGGCGCGGCGCCCGGCTTCGACGCGAGCTGGGCGATCGGCGCGGACGTCGAGGCCGTGGTGACGGGGACCGTGCACGAGGTGAGCACCCCGATCGGCGACGGCGCCGTCGTGCGCGCGGCGACGCACGCGATCACGCTCGCGCCTTGAACGGCGCGTCGCTCATCGCGGCGGTGCGCGTGACGCGGCCCTTCTCCATGAACACCACGCGATCGCCGAGCACCTCCGCGTCCTCGGGGTGGTGGGTGACGAGGACGGCCGGCACGGTGTCGCGGGCGAGCGCGGCGCCGACCTCGCGCAGGAGCTCCTTCTTCATCGCGGCGTCGAGCGCGCTGAACGGCTCGTCGAGGAGGACGACGCGCGGGCGGATCGCGAACGCACGAGCGAGCGCGACGCGCTGCGCTTCGCCGCCCGAGAACGTGCGCGGGCGCCGATCGGCGAGGTGGGGCACGCACATCTTCGCGAGCATCTCCTCCGCCCGCGCGCGCCGCTCGTCCTTCGTGAGGTCGCGCGGCAGCCCGTAGGCCACGTTCTCCGCGCCGGTCATGTGCGGGAAGAGCGCGAGCGACTGGAACACGTACGCGACGCGGCGCGCGTGGATTGGCACGACCTGGCGCGCCCCGTCGAACCAGACCTCGTCGCCGAGCGCGACGCGACCCGCCTCGGGGCGGAGGAGGCCCGCGATGCAACCCAGGGTGCGGCTCTTGCCGGCGCCGGACGGGCCGAAGAGCACCGTGACCCCGGGCGGGACGTCGAAGGCGACGTCGATCGCACCGAGCTTCACCGCCACCGCGAGCGTGCTCACGTCCGCTGCTCGCGCGCGGTGAGCTTGCCGACGACGTAGAGGAGCACCGCGACGATCGTGGTGAGGAGGCCGATCATGAGCGCCGCGTCCTCCTCGCGATGCGCCTGGATCGCGTCGTAGATCGCGAGCGCCGCGGTCTGGGTCTCGCCCGGGATGTCGCCCGCGACCATCAGCGTGACGCCGAAGTCGCCGAGCGAGCGCGCGAACGCGAGCATGAACGCGGCGACGATGCCGCGGTAGGCGAGGGGGAGCTGGATCGTGAAGAAGGCGCGGAGCGGCGTCGCGCCGAGCGTGCGCGCGGCGAGCATGAGCGTGGAGTCCGTCTCTTCGAGCGCCGTGCGGACGCTCTTCACGACGAGCGGCATCGCGCCGATGACGGCGGCGACCACCGCGCCCGCGCGCGTGAAGACGATCGACGAGCCGAAGACCGCCTCGTACGCGTGGCCGATGAGGCTCTTCCGGCCGAGCACGACGAGGACGTAATACCCGAGGACGGTGGGCGGCATGACGATCGGCGCGGTGAAGAACACGTCGACGACGTCGCGCCCGACGAAGCGGAAGTTGGCGAGCACCGCGCCGACGCCGATCCCGATGAGCGCGGCGATGATCGTCGCGAGCGCGGCGACCTCGAAGGAGAGGAGGAGAGGCGCGAGATCCATCGAGCGAGCGCCCTACGGGTGCGCCGCCGGCATCTCCTCGCCCGGCAAGAGGAAGCCGAACTTCTTCATGATCTGCCGCCCCTCCGGCGAGCCGATGAACGCGATGAAGGAGCGCGCCTCGTTCCGCTTCGCCCCCGCGCTCCCGCCCTTGCACGCGACGAGGGCCTGATCGAGCGGCTCGTGGAGCGCGGGATCGACCGGGACCCAGTTGCCGGGCGACGAGATGGCGAGGGAGAGCGCGACGAACGCGATCTCGGCGTTGCCGGAGCGCGCGAACATGTGCGTCTGCTGCACGTTCTCGCCGAAGACCATCCGCGGCTGCACGGTCGACCAGATCCCCGCCTTCGTCATCGCCTGCTGCGCGGCCTTGCCGTACGGCGCGTGCTCGGGGTTGGCGATCGCGATCTTCGCGTACTTCGGATCGGTGAGGTCCTCGATCTTCTTCGGCAGCGCCTGCGGGTCCTTCGACCACATGACGATGCGGCCGCGCGCGTAGAGCGCCTTCGTGTCGCCGAAGCAGGAGCCGTCCTTGACGACGTCGTCGACGAAGGAGATGTTCGCGGCGGCGAAGACGTCGAAGGGGGCGCCCTCGGAGATCTGCTTCGCCATCAGCCCGGTCGAGCCGAAGGAGAAGTCGACCTTCTTGCCCTCCGCCTTCTCGAACGCCGCGCCGACGTCCTTGAACGCGAGCGCGAGGTCCGCCGCCGCCGCGACGCGGAGCGGATCGCCTTGGCGCGCGCCGCCGGCGCTCTCGCCCGTCGTCGTCTTGTCCTTGCAGCCCCCGGCGGCGAGGACGAGGGCGACGAGCGCGACGCTAGCGCGTGATGACCGTGCCGACATCCTCTCCCTCCAGCGCGCGCGTGAGCTGGCCCTTCTCGAGGCCGTTGACGATCTGGATCTCGGTGCAGAAGCGAGAGCGCTGCATGTACTCGAGGACCACGCGCTCGACGACCATGTCGGGGAGGTCCTGCTCGAGGAGCTCCTGCACCGTGATGCGCGGGATGTGGACCGCGTCCTTGTTCTTCTTCGGATCGTCGGTGTAGAGCCCGTTCTCGTCCTTCACGAAGATGGCGCGCTTGCAGCCGAGGACCTCCGCGGTGAGGAACACGCCCGCGTCGGTGCGGTGCTCCGGGATCCGCCCGCCCTGGGTCGGCTTCTCCCAGTACCCGAACGGCGGCATGCCCGTCATGATCGGGATGCAGCCGAGCCGGAAGTAGAGCGGGAGCTTCTCGAAGTCGTCGTGGAGGATGAAGAGCCCGCCGTGCTTCGCGAGCAGCATCTGGAGCATGCGCGCGTTCTGGCGCGGGACGTAGCCGCCGAGCGCGGCGAGCACGCCGGTGGGGAGCTCGAGGTCGCTCGCCACCGCGTAGATGTGGCGCGCGCGCGTGCCGCCGCCGCAGCACAAGAGCAGCTTGTGTTTGTCCTTCGCCGCGACGACCTCGTCGAGGATCGGGTAGAGCGCGTCCTTGCCGCGGTCCATCACCGACTGCCCGCCGATCTTCATCACGCGGACGTCGGGCATCATCGCGACGGGCGAGTAGTCGAGCCCCTCCGGGGTGCCGCCCGAGGTCATCGGCATGTCGGCGAGCTGGCTGGCGATGCGGCGGCGCGCGTTGTGTCCTTGCTTGTTCATCGATCAGCTCCGCGTGATGACGGTGCCGACGGGCTCGCCGGCGAGGGCCTTCGTGAGCTGGCCCGGGACGAGGCCGTTGACGATCTGGACCTCTTCGACGTGGCGCGAGCGGCTCCAGCAAGTGAAGAGCTGGCGATCGAGGATGAGCTCCTCCGGCATGTTCGCGAGGAGCTCCGGGAGCGTGGTCTTCGGGATCAGCTTCGCGTCCGGGTGGCGCTTCGGGTCCTTGGTGTAGAGGCCGTCCTCGTCCTTCACGAAGATGAGCTTCTTCATCCCGAGCACCTCGGCGTGGATGAAGAGCCCGAAGTCGGAGCCGTGGGTCGGCAGCGGTCCGTCCTCCGGCGGCGGCTCCCAGAAGTGGTACGGCGGGACCGAGATGACGATCGGGAGCATGCCGCTCTCGAGGTAGAGCGGGAGCTCCCAGAAGTGCTCGCGCTGCATGACGATCGAGCCGTTCTTGGCGAGGAGCGCGTTGAGGAACACCGCGTTCGCTTCCTCCATCGCGCCGACGAGCTGCGCGACGCCGCCGGTCGGGATGCCGAGGTCGAGCGCGACGCTCACGGTGTGGCGCACGCGCGTGCCGCCGCCGACGCCGAGGAAGATCTTGTGCTTGCGGCTCCGGCGCAGCTCGCCGAGCTCGGCGACGAGCGGCATGACCGCGCTCTTGCCGCGGTCGAAGATCGACTGTCCACCGATGCTCACGAGCACGACGTCCGGCATGATCGAGAACTCGTTCGAGGAGTCCGTCGTCGCGATCACGCGCTTGTCGACGAGCGACTCGCGCATGAGCGCAGATTCGATGTGCGTCCGGCCGTCGCCGGTTACCAGCTTCGTCATGATTCGATGGACTTCTCCCTGGAGCGCCGGACGACGGCGCCAATGAGCGGCGCGCTCACCAGTCCGGAGAGTACCCCGAACGTCGTATGGACGACGAGCCCGGGGACGAGGAAAGCCCACGCAACGGCGGGAGGTTGCACCAGGAATGTTACAACGAAGATCGTCGCGAAGCGGCCGACGCCCATGACGCCGCCGACGAACGACCACGCCACCGCCCCGGGCCTCCGGCCGGCCGCGGTGACGAGCGGCACGAGGAGGTCGCAGAGGACGGCGGGCGCGACGTGCTTCAGGATCTCGAAGACGCCGTACCGCCCGTCGCCGAGAAGGAAGGCGACGCTCCCCATGACGAGCCCGGTCAGCGTCGCGCCGAGGCGCGTCTTCGTCTTGAGCGACGCGACGACGTAGAGCGGCGTCAGCAGCACGAGCTTGTGCCCCGGCGCGAACGGAAGGCTCGGGAGGACCTTGAGCGCCTTGATCCCGAGCATGGTCAGCGAGAGCCCGACGATGACCGCGCCGTCCCGCGACGCGGACCCGCTCTCCTCGAGGTAGTCGTCGGCGCGCGCGATCTGCCGCTCCATTCGATCGACGATCGGCCCGACGTCGCCGCGCGCGAGCCGCTTCAGGCCGGCGACGAAGCCCTCTGCCGGCGCGTCGCCTTCGAGCTGCCGCCGTCTCCTCCCGCCGCCGCCACCACCACCGCCACCGCCGCCGCCTCTGCCTCCGCCGAGGAGGGCGAGCACCGCGTCGATCGAGGACGCGACGATCGCGGGGGCGCCGAGCTTCCGCAGCCCGAGCGCGATCGCGCGCTCGTCGCCGGCGCGCGCGATCCGCGACGCGAGGACGACGGTGAGGACACGCAGGATCATCATCCCGCCGATCTCGAGGCCGCCGAGGTTGAGCGGCACCTTCGTCTCGCCCAGCGAGAGGTGGACCCAGCGATCGACGGAGGGGTCCTCCGACGTGATCGCGTACGAGATCGCGACGAAGGCGGCGAAGCCCCAGAGCTTCAGGACCTGCCGCGCGAGCGCGCGCGCGCCGAGGCCGAGGGCGAGCCACGCGATCGCGTGGGCGCCGGCGAGCGCGCCGACGATACGTGCATCATGCAGGAAAAACGCGCCGACCGCGACGACCGCGAGGTAGACGACTCGCAGCCGTGGTCCGAACGCGTTCATCGCGCCGACGAGCTACTGCTGCTCTGCAGTCTTCGTCGGCGGACAGATGCTGCGCGGGATGTTCTTCGTCACCTTCGGGATCGAGCGGAGATACATGACGATCGAGTAGACCTCGAAGTCGCTCATGGTCGAAAAGTGCCGCATCTGCGGGCAGAGCGTCTGGCTCTCGTTGTCGATGCCGGCGCGGATCGCGACCGCGAGCGCGTCGTCGCTCCACTTGCCGACGCCGGTCTCCTCGTCGTTGGTGAGGTTCGGCGGGTAGAGGAAGACCTCTTCGCCCGTGATCGACTTCGTGTACGACTCCTTCGTCGCGAGCCGCGTGTCCTGGCCGGCCATGTCGTCGCCGTGACACTGCTGGCAGCCGCGCGTCGTGATCGCCTGGCGACCCGAGTCGACGTCCGCGAGCTCCTTGCACTCCGACTCGTCGATCTCGGTCTCGGGATCGTCCGGACCGCACGGATTGGCCTTGTTGACGATGCCGCCGTTGTCGTCGTCACCACACGCCCAGACGCTCGCCGCCGCGAACGTGAACGTCAAAGCCATCACCACGTTCGTCCACTTCATTCGCTCAAGCTTAAACGAAAACCGCGCCGTCCGGCGAGCGGACGACGCGGTTTTTTGGCTATTTTCTCAGGTCAGCGGCTCATTGCGTGGGAGGAGCTTGGCCACACTGGCCCGCGTTGTAGCGAGTCACCGCGTCGTTGACGAACGCTTCGAGCGCCGCCTTCTGATTGTTGTTCAGGTTGTACATCGGGTGCGTGTACTTCCTGTCCTTCTTCGTCGCCTCCGACTTCTTGATGATGCCGTCGGACGCGACCGCCTTGCCGTCGGGGCTCGTGCCGAAGTACTGGCGAATGTAGTTCGGGTTCGTGAGCTTCGACTCCTCGAACGTGTACGTCGCGGAGTTGGGGACGATCGGGTTGCCGTTCGCGTTGACGTAGTTCGTCGCCGGATCGGCCGAGTGGCAGGCGCGGCACGGGGCGTTGTCGCAGCCGGTGCAGTTGTTCTGGTTCTCCGCCCACTCGCCGTTGGGGAGGCCGCTCTGGTTGTTGCCGTTCTGGCGCCGGGTCGTGACCCAGTTCTGCAGCTGCATCGCGTCGAACTTCTGGCGATCGAAGCACTGGCCGATCGTCGCGAGGATGTTCGGCTGCGCCTTCGCGCCGCCGCCCTTGAGCTCGATCGCGACCCAGTCGTTGTACTTCGTCTGCTCGTCGGCCGAGAGGACGTTGTTCGTCAGGCCGCCGTGCGCGGGCTTGAGCACCATGCGCGACTGCTGAACGACGTAGCCCGAGTTGAAGAGCATCTTGTACGACGTCTCGGCGTCCGTGTTCAGGATCGCCGGGCCGGGGCCCGCGGTCTGGTGACACGACGTGCACTTCGTGTTGAGGGCGGGGTGGACGTTCGCCTTGAAGAACGCCTTGCCCTCTTCGCTGTTGGTCGGGACGGGGCCGTCGGTACCGGGCGGATCGGGGTTGCCGTTCGGCGGGGTCGTGTCGTTCGTCCCGCCCGTGCTGTCGTCGTCGTCGTCGTCGTCGTCCGCCGTCGTCGTCGACTTGCCCGGCCTGTCCTTGTCCTTGCTGAGCTGGTTGGTGGAGCCGCCGTCGCACGCCGCGGCGAAGAGCCCCGCGGCGAGACCGATGCCAAGGAGGTAGCTGATCTTCATGTGAATCAGGCCTCCTGGTCCTTGCGGCTGCGCTTGCGCAGGCCGACGAGGACACCGGCGACGGCGAGGCCGATGAGGCCGAACGAGGAGGAGGACGAGTGGTGCGAGACCGAGCAGCCGTCGCCCTGCGCGTCGTTGAACTTGCGCTCCTTCGTCTTCGGCTTGGTCGCCTTGTCGTCGCCGTCCGGCACGACGTCCTCGTCCTCGGTCGAGGTCGCGTCACCGCTCGGGTCGGTGCCCGGCGAGGTCGACTTCGGCGAGGGGCCGGTGCCGTCCGGGTTCGTGCCCGGAACGTCCGTCGGCTTGCCGGGGACGGTCGTGATGCCCTCCTGCCACGAGGCCGGAACGAGCGAGAGCCAGATGCTGTTCTTGATGCCGAGGTTCTTCGCGTCCGCGCCCGAGTAACCGGTGACGGTCGAGAAGGAGAACGACTTCACCTCCGGCATGAAGTTGCCGGCCGCCGTCGCGGCGTCGGTCGTGAAGCCCGGGTTCGGGACGTCGCCGAGGCCGTTGATGAAGCCGCGCGCCTGGTTGTTCGGGTTGCGCTTGCCCATCGCCTGGACGCTCGCGACGTCCGAGAACGGCGACACCGGGTAGACCTTCGCCGCGTCCTTGTTGCCGAGCGTGCCGTCGGTCTTGATCGGGAACATCTGGATGAAGCCGCCGCCGGTGCCGGTCGAAGAGCCGCTGATGACCGCGAGCGAGGGCTCACCCTTCGGGCCGTAGCTGGTCACGAACGAGCTCGTGTGGCGCGCGTAGGTGCCGACGCCGAACAGCGGCGTGCCGACGGCCTGGAGCGTCGACTTGTCGACGAGGACGGCCGAGTGGACGACCGCGCCGCCGGCGTGGCCCTGGCCGTTCTCGCCCTTCGTCGCGCGCGCCGCGTTGCCGTAGGTCACCGCGATCTTGTCGCCGAGGAGGCTGAGGACCGGCTCCGAGATGTACTTGTTGTTCTTCGGGTCGGAGCGGACGACGATCTTGCTGTTGATCGCTTGGCCCGTCGCGACGTTGAACTCGGTGAGGCGCCAGCCGATGTCGGCCGGCTGGTTGTTCGCCTCGACCGACGAGATGTAGCCCGTCGACGCGCCCGGCGCGATCGCGACCTGCGGGCGGCAGTGCTGCGCGTTGTTGGAGTAGCGCTTGAGCCAGTTGATCTTGATGCGGTTGTCGGGCGCGACGGTGATGCTGTACGCCTCTTGCGCCTGGTTGTTGTACTGCATGCCGACGACGAACGTGTCGTCGCTCACGCGCTGGATCGTGTGCGGGCCGCGCTGGTCGTTCGGGTTCTGGACCTGGACGCCGTTCGCGAGCGCGTTCCGGATCAGGTTCGTCGGCTTGTTGAGGTTGTTGGCGCCGCGCGTGTTGTTCGGGATGCCGAGGATCTGGCCCGTGGTCGCATCCGCAACGAACGCCGCCGGCTGCGGGTTGTTGTTGATGCCGTTGTCCTCCGTCGCGGCCATGAGGAGGACGCGGTTGCCCGGGAGGAAGCCGCCGATGGGGCGCATCCACGTGCGCTCGCCGTTGAGGTTCGGGAGGTTGACCTCGGGGCCGGCGACGACGCCCTTCGCCGTCAGCGTCGCGATCGCGAAGCCGCCCTGCATGTAGCTGTTGTTGCCGTTCGGGTTGTTGTTCGAACGGGTGTACATCGTGAGGAGGTTCACCTTGGCCTTGTCGGCCTTGTAGGCGACGTCGTCCCAGGCGAACGCGGCGTCCATCGTGCCGGCGCCGGTGTTCTTGCCGATCTTGCCCGGGCCCTTCGTGTCGCCCGTGACCCACACCTTCGAATAGGTGTTGAGAACCACCGTGGAGCCCTCACCCGTGCCGCCGGTCGCCGTCGGCGCATCCGCGGCAGACGCACGGTCCGCAGCAAACATCGCCAAAGTCGCAACCACCGCAGCGCTGATACGAGACGTCTTCATGGTCAATCCTCCAACACGAATCGGGTGAGACGAGAGCCGACCTCGTCGTTACTCCGCACGGCCAAGCTTTCCGCGTGCATCATCGATCGCCGCAAGCTGCACGCTCATATCGGTGTCCTCCGAGATCGCCGTGAGATCGCGCGGGCTCGGCGGCGTGGTGCTCCGATAAACGAGCACCGCGCTGACGAGCGCGTCACGATCCGCGACGCCAGGCTTGGCGGCCTGGATCTCGGCGGGGACCCGGATACGGACCTTGCCATGATTGTGCTTGGGCAAGGTAAAGGTCGTCTTCGGCGTGAGCGCCGTCACCTGATCGCCCGACGCGCGAGCGATCACGTCGTCGCCGGCCCACATCTCGAGAGACTTGATGTTGGTCGGGTCGACGTTCATGGAGGCGAGGAGCTTCGCCACCGAGTAGGTGGTCTCGGACGGCTCTGCACTCGGCGTGCCGACGATCATCGCGTCGGTCACGAGGCGGCGCTTCACGAAGCCCACCATCTTGCCGTCGAGGTAGATGCGCGTGCCCTTCGCGACGGCGCCGTCGGCGTAGGGGATCGCGTCGGTGCACTCGCCGTCCGCGGCGACGTGGCACTGCTTCTCTTTGCTGATCGGAGCCGAGGGCTTCTTCACGTAGACCGTCACGCGACGGATCTCATGCGCGACGAACTCGTTCTTGAGGCCGGTGCCGGACCAGCGCTGGAACGGCGTGCCCGTGTCGCCGCCGGACGTGAAGGAGAACGTGAAGCGCTCCGGCTCCTTGCGGAGCTCGCTGCCCTCGACGCTCGCGATGCGGTCGACGTTGCCGTGGAAATGCACGGACTTGAGGTTGTCGACGTCGACGCCGATGCCCTTGAGATAGTCGTAGATGCGCCACTCGCGGCCGTTGCCCTCGCCCGGGAGCGGGGTCGACGCGATCGGAGGGAGCTCGCCGAAGCGGAAGACCGCGACCTGGACGCCGTCGACGTAAACCGGCGTATCCAGACCGAGAAGCTTGCGGCGGCCGTGGTTCGGATCGTTCGGATCGAGCTTGCCGTCGGGCGTGAGGCCCCCGCGCTGATCGTTCGCGACGGCGGCGGCAGCAGCGGCGGCCGCGGGCGGGAGAGCCGCCTTCGGTACCGGGGTCGGCTCGGGGGTCTTCTTCGAGCAGGCAATCGCACCTGCGAAGACTCCGACCAACATCAGATGACGAGCTGCGCGAACCATCGACAGCCCAACCTGGTGCACAGCCGGTGCCAATGGAGAAGGGAAATGTCCTACATTGTAGCCAGACAGCGATTGCCGACCGATCTGGAGGCCTGTCTGCGTGTTTTCCACCTGTAACTACGATGTAACTGGGATCCATGCGGCGGGTCCATCGGGAATCGGGGGTCGTGTAGGTTTGCGCATAGGCCCGGGGCGCCGGACCCCCACGTTGGGGGGAGCGGTGGATCAACGGTGTGTCCGTTGAGGGACGCGAGCCGCAAGTCGGTCGCTAACCGTCGTGAACCGTTGTGAAATTGTCCATGGACACAGCGGTGTAATCGTCCGCCGTTCCTGTGTAACGCGCCGCTGCTCTCTCCTTAATATGGAGCGCCAGGCGTCTCTCTACTTCGCGCCGAAGTTCGCCGCGCGTTCCTTCGTCTCGCGTTGCAGCTCCGCGACGCCCTTCTTCGCGGTGACCGTCGCTTCGACGCCGTTCGGGACGTCCTTCAGCTCCACGACGGTCTCGCCCTCGACGACGATCGGGCAGCGACCGACGCCGCCGCCGCCGGTGCCCTCGCCGCTGTGCTGCAGCGTGGACGGCATCGTCTTCTTCGCGACGTCGGCGGTGTGCTTCGCGCGCTTGCGGATCTCGTCGGCTTGCTCCGTCGTGCCCGTGATCGTGACGACGACGCCGTCCTTCACGTCCTTCACCGTCGTCTTCGCGCCGTCGACCGCGCTCGGGCAGTGCAGCATGCGGAGCGCGCCGGCGCCCTCTGCGATCGTCGACTTCGCTTCGACGTCGCGATCGCGCGTCTCGCGGCGGAGCCAGTCGATCTCCGCTTTGTCTTTCGCCAGCACGGTGACTTTCGCACCGTTCGGGATTTCTGCTGTCGACAGCTTTGTGTTGCGATTGATGATCGTGCAGCGGCCCGTCGTTCCGCCGCCCGCGCCGGTGCCGTTGTGGTGCTTCGCACCGCCGGCTTGATCGTTCGCGTCGGCGAGCTTCTTCACGCGTTCGCGGATCTCGCGCGTCGTCGCTTCGTCCTTCGCCGTGACCTCGAGCTCGACGCCGCCGGGCACGTCCTTGATCGCGACCTCCGCGCCCGTCACCGCGGTGGGGCAGTTGCTCATGGGATGACGAGGAGCGGCCGCGTCGGCGACCGCGATCGGCGCCGGCGCTGCGTCCACGACCACGATCGCGACCGCGGCGTCGGGCGTGTCCTTCGTCGCGTCGGGTTTCTTCTCGCAGCTGTCGCACGCCGTCAGGAGGAGAGCCGCAGAGAGAGCGAACGGAAGAAGAAGAGGGCGCACGCGCGCACTCTACTTGACTCCCGGAGCGAGTCACCTAGCTTCGGGCGCGATGCGTCGAGCGATCGCCATCGTCTTGATCGCGCTCGCGTTCCTCGTCTTCGGTCCGCGGCTCACGTCCCCGCAACCGAAGAAGGCCGGCGCTTCGTTCGTCTACGAGCCGCCGGAGGGCTTCACGCGCGGCCCCGATCAGAAGGACGCGGTGGTCTGGACGTTCGATGAGAGAGCGTTCGGCGCCAAGCAGATCCAGCAGCCCCCGACCGCGGTCGTGACGCACTCGGCGAAGGAGATGAGCATCGAGGAGCGCGACCTCGCGAAGCTCGCCGAAGAGATGCCGTCCGCCTTCGATCAATGCCGCTGGGTGCATCGCCGTCACGAGCTGCGCACGCGCGCGGACGGAGCGCGGGTCGGCCTCATCGAGGGCGATTGCGATCACGACGTCGACCTCGCCGCGTTCGGCTTGCCCGCGAAGACGATCAAGACGCGGAAGCTCCAGCTGATGTTCCCCGACGACAGCGGCACGTCGATCGTCACCGCGTCGTATCCGACCGATCAGGCGACGCGCTGGGAGCCGCTCTTCGAGGCGACGATCGGCAAGGCCAAGGGCGTCGCGACGCGCGTGCTCCCGCCGCCCGATTGGATGTACGCGGCGTGGGGGCTCGCCGGCCTCGTCATCGGGTGGCTCGTGAGCGCGCTCGCGCTGCCGAAGCGCCCCGCGACGTCGGACGAGAAGCAGCCGACGACGTGATCGCCGGCTTCGGGCTCCACACCGGAAGGCGCTCGGTCGTCACGCTCCGCCGCGCGGAGGGGCCGCTCCGCGTCCGCGCGGACGGCGTCGAGATCGCGCTCTCCGATCTCGTCCCCGACGGCGCGGCGCGCTCCACCGTCCTCCGCGCGCGCGACGGCCGCGTCGTCGTCGCGACGGTGGAGCACCTCTTCGCCGCGCTCGAGGCGCGCTCGATCCGGAGCGGCCTCGCGATCGAGCTCGAAGGCGCCGAGCTCCCGCTCCTCGACGGCGGCGCGCGCGCGTGGGCCGACGCGCTCCCCGCCGATCTCGCGCCCGGACCGCGCCTCGTCGTCGCGACCGCGGCCACGATTCACGTCGGCGCGAGCGCGTACGTCTTCGCGCCCGGCGAGGGCGTCCACGTCTCGGTCGCGATCGCGTTCGACGACGCGCGCATCGCGCCGGACGCGAGCTGGAGCGGCGACGCCGCCGACTTCCGCGACCGCATCGCGCCGGCGCGGACGTTCGGCTTCGCGCACGAGGTCGGCGATCTCCTCGCGCGCGGGCTCGCGACCCACGTCACGCCCGAGAGCGTGGTCGTCTTCACCGACGCCGAGGTCCTCGCCGCGGGGGCGCCGTACACGGCGGACGAGCCCGCGCGGCACAAGCTCATCGATCTCCTCGGCGACCTCTACGTCCACGGCGGCGCGCCGCGCGGGTCGCTGCATGCGGCGCGGCCCGGCCACGCGGCGACGCACGAGGCGATGCGGCGCGCGCTCGAGGCGGGCGTCGTTCGTCGGCCGGATCGCGCGGACGTTACATCGAGATGACACGCGCGTGTCGTATTTGGCTTCGGGGCTCGTTGAGGCCATGATGGTTGGATGAAGACTCCTTCGCGGTGGGCGCTCGTCATCGGTCTTGCCGGCGTGCTCGCGGCGGTCGCCGGATGCGGCGGCGACGAGGGCGAGCCTGGCCCTTCGCTCGGGGCGAGCAGCGGGAACGTCGCTGCCGGCACGGTGGCGAACGGCGACCCCTGCACCGACACGAGCGGCGTCGAGTGCGAGAGCGGCGTGTGCTTCGCCGGCGGCAGGCAGACCTTCTGCACGGTCCGCTGCACGGCGGAGAACCAGACGGAGGTGTGCGTCGCGCCGCTCACCGGCTCGTGCAACCGTCAGGGTTATTGCAAGCGCGACTGACGCGAATGCGCGTTCTCGCGATCGTGGCTCCCGCTGTCGTCGTCGCCGCCGCCGCCGCGTGCGACGAGGACTACAAGGCCTGCTACGAGGGCGACTACGTCGCGTGCACGTGCGGCGGCGACACGCTCGGCTACGCGCGCTGCAACGCGAACGAGCGCTTCGACGCGTGCGTCTGCGACGGGACGACGCCGGGCCTCGACGCGGGACGCGAGAGCGGCGCCGTCGCGCCGGCGTGCGTGCCGGACGCGGGGGTCGTTCGCAAGTACTTCGAAGAGTGCACCTCGAACGAGGAGTGCGAGACGTGCCGCTGCGAGAGCTTCCAGGGCCGCGGCCTCTGCACTACGACGTGCACGAACGTGACCGAGTGCGCGCCGCCCTCCGATGCTTGTACCAACCGCGGCGTGTGCCGCCCGCCGGTCCAATGAGGAGGCTCGTCTTCACCGCGATCGCGTCGCTGCTCGTCGCGCGCTCTGCGTCCGCGCAAGAGACGCCCCCGGCCGACGCGTCGAACGAGAAGGAGCTCGAGGTGCGCATCGTCGGCGACAAGGCCGACGCGCTCCAGAAGGTGCCCGGCTCCGGCACGGTCATCTCGCAGAAGGACCTCACGCGGCAGGCGCCGGTCGACACCGCCGAGGTACTGCGCCGCGTCCCCGGCGTGCAGGTCCGGCAGGAGCTCAGCGGCGGCAACCGGATCGACATCAGCATCCGCGGCCTCGAGTCGGGGCGGAGCCGGCGCGTCCTCATGCTCGAGGACGGCATCCCGATCGCGCTCAACCCGTACTCGGAGCCGGAACTCAACCACGCGCCGCCGATCGAGCGCTATCGATCGATCGAGGTCGTGAAGGGCTCCGGCAACATCCTCTTCGGCCCGCAGACCCTCGCCGGCACGATCAACTTCATCACCGTCGCGCCGCCCGATCGCCAGCGCATCATGGCCGACGTCGACTACGGCTCGTACAACTACATGCGCGCGATCGCGAGCTACGGCGACACGCTCGGCGACGTCCGCTACGTCGCGCAGGTCGCGTACCGTCGCGGCGACGGCTTCCGCGCGCAGCCGTTCGACTCGGCGAACGGCCTCGCGAAGATCCTCTTCCCGACCGGCAAGGACGGCGAGGCGGTCCTCAAGCTCGGCTTCCAGCGCGACGACGCGGCGTCGGACGACATCGGCATGCCGCGCGACATGTTCCGCGCGGACCCGCGCCGTCCGACGCTCTCGCCGTCGGCGCACTCGATCCTGAACCGCTACGACGCCTCGCTCACGCACGAGCAGCGCCTCGGCGAGCGCACGAAGCTGAAGACGCTCGCGTACGGCTACACCACCGATCGCGACTGGCGCCGCCCCGACTGGACGCGCAACCCCCTCCCGGGCGTGCAATACCTTCGCATCGTCGGCGATCCGACCGTGACCGGCGGCGCGGTGTACTTCGGGAACGGCAACACGATCCTGTCGCGCGACTACGCGGTGATGGGGGTCGAGCCGCGCTTCGAGCATCGGATGAAGACGGGCATCGCCTCCCACACGATCGACGTCGGCGGCCGCCTCCTCCGCGAAGACGCGCACTACACGCAGCGGACCGGCGCCTACCCGCAGACCTGGGCCGGCGCGCTCGACTTCGAGCAGAAGCGAAAGAGCTTCGCCGGCGCGGCGTACCTCCAGGACCGGATCGCCTTCCGCGAGGACCTCCTCGTCACGCCCGGCATCCGCGTCGAGCACGTGACGAGCGAGACGTTCACGCTCCGCCAGAACAACGTCGACGAGTACACGACCGGGACCAAGCCCACGACCGGCGTCGTCCCCGGCGTCGGCATGGTCTACGGCACGAAGCGCGCGAGCGTCTTCGGCAACATGCACTACGGCTTCGCGCCCCCGCGCATCACGTCTTCGGTGAGCGCGCGCGGCGCCTCGCGGATGCTGCAAGGCGATCGCGGCATCAGCTACGAGATCGGCACGCGCGGGCAGCAGTTCCGGTGGCTCCGCGCGGAGGCGACCGGGTTCATGTCGAACTACGCGAACCAGGTCGCGGTGAACCCGAGCGCGGGCGGGGAGGGGAACCTCGCCGACGTCGGCGCGACGAACCTCTACGGCGTCGAGAGCGGGCTCGTGCTCGGCCTCGACAAGATCCTCAAGGTGTCGACCGTGCTCGATCTCGGCGCGCGCTACACCTACGCGCACGCGTCCTTCCGCTACGGGCAGTTCGCGGGGAACTTCCTGCCGTACGCGCCGCAGCACTCGTTCAACACGAACTTCGACGTCGAGCACCGGAGCGGCTTCGGCGGCCAGGTCGCGTACCAGTTCGTGAGCCACCAGTTCGCCGACGGCGCGAACACGCGCGCGGAGGACCTCTTCGGCATCGTCGGCCTCATCGAGTCGCGCCACATCTTCGACCTGATGGCGCACTACCGCCACCGCCCCACCGGCCTCAGCTTCCGCTTCTCCCTCAAGAACGTCTTCGACACGACCTACGTGATCGCGCGCCGACCCGAAGGCAACTTCCCCGGCCCCTACCGGCAGGCGCTCGTCGGCGTCCGCTGGGAATGGGACGGCGCGAAGCGTGACTGACGCTTCGACTCAGAACAGGTTCATCTCGACGCGGGTCGCGGCGGCGTCGAGCTCGTCGAGCGCGCGGTAGAGCTCCCCGCGCATGCGTTGCCACTCGTCGCTGCCGTAGGCGTGGATGGAGCTCATACGCGACTGCACGGCGGCCTTCTTCGAGCCGAACGTGGCCATGTCCGTGTTGTACTTGCCGCGGCGTGCGGGCGGGATGCGCGAGAGCTGCGTCTGCGTCTGCGCCACGCGCGCGCTCGCCCGCGTGAGGCGATCGTGGGCGTCCTCGTAGGCCGCCTTCCGCTCGATCTCGCGGCCCATCTTCTCCCACTTCGCCCTGTCCTTCGCGAGCTGCTCGGCGTTGGCGCGCGCCTCGACCTCCGCCGCCGTGCGCATCGTGTCTTCGTTCGGATCCTTCGTCGCTTCGCCTTGCTTCGCCTGGACCTCCGGCGGCGGCGGGGTCGCGAGCCCGGTCGGCTCCTGGATGGTGGGCGGCGGCGCAGGGCTCGGCTGCGACGGCGGCGGCGCGGCGGCGGGTGGGGCGACGGCGGTGGTCGGGGCGGCGACGTCGGCGCTCGCACCGCCGCACGCGACGGCACCGAGCACGACGAAGGCGAGAGCGGAGGTACGGCGCATGGTCGTCGTTGCAGCAGCGCGCGTGCCGGCGGCTCGCGCCGCGGCGGGACCGCGGTGAAGCACGCGATCTCCGGCGATCGCGCGAGGTGATTGGGCGCGGCGTCGATGCGAGCTGCCCCACCTGGGGCGTGCTAGAGGTCGCATCATGCGGCGCGCGGCCCGGCCCCCGTTCATGCTCGCGCCGCGGGAGCGCCGTACGCTCGGGCGTACGCAGCGGTTCATGCTCGCGCTTGCGGTCGTGCTCGTGCATGGGCTCGCGGGCGGGCGGACCGCGGACGCGCGCGAGGCGGTCCGCGTGCTCGTCCCGGACCGCGACAACTTGCAATACGCAAGCTTCTGGCTGGCGCAGGGCGCCGGCTACTTCGCGGACGAGGGCTACGACGTCGAGCTCGTCGTCCCGTCCGCGCCGGCGCAGACGGCGACGTTCTTCGAGGAGCGCAAGGCGGACGTCGCGGTCCTCCCGCCGCCGGTCTACGCCGGCCTCGTCGCGCGGCGCGTCCCGGTCGTGCTCGTCGCGAACCTCCTCGCGAACGATCCGATCGACCTCGTCGTCCGCCGCTCCGTCCTCGAGGCGCGCGGCCTCCGCGCCGACATGCCGCTCCGCGAGCGGCTCGCCGGCCTGCGCGGGGTCAAGCTCGGGATCGCGCCGCACCCGCCATCGCGATTGCGTGCGCTCTACACGTCGGTGGGGCTCGACGCGGACGTGGACGTGGAGATGGTGATCCTCCACGGCAAGGAGCAGAACGCGGCCTTCCACGACGGGAGCGTCGACGCGCTCTACGCGCACACGCCGTACCTCGAACGCGCGATCGTGCACGACGACGCGGTCATGCTCGTCGACCAGAACCGCGGCGAGGTCCCGGTCCTCGCGGGGCGGCAGATCCACGCGCTCGCGGTGCATCGCTCGCTCCTCGAGCTGCGCGCCGGGCTCGCGACCGCGCTCGTGCGCGCGATCGCCCGCGCGGAGGAGCTGGTGCATCGCGCGCCGGCGGAGGCGGCCGCGGTCTTCGCGCGGATGTTCCCCGCGCGCGATCGCCGCGAGCTCGAGACGATCGTGCGCCTCTACGAGCCCGCGATCCCGAAGACGCCGGCGGTGAGCGCCGCGCAGATCCCGAACGCGGTGACGCTGTTCCCGGCGGGCCAGGACAAGCCCGACCTCTCCGGGATCGACCTCACGAAGCACGTCGCGCCGGAGCTCTACGCGCCGCCGAAGCCGCCCGTGTCGGAGGCGAAGCTCGCGCTCCTCTTCGTCCTCGTCGCCGCGCTCACGGCGACGGCGGGCATCACGATCGTGCGGCGGCGCGAGACGCGCGTCTGAAGCGCACGAGCCACACGACGCCGGCGCAGCCCACCGCGGCGGGCAACCCGAACGCGAGGCCGAGGACGTAGCCCACGAGCAGCACGCCGAGCTTCGAGCCGCGGTCGCCCGCGTGGCCGGCGGGATACGCGGCGAGCGCGCTCACGCCGTTGTGCGCCGCGTAGAGCTTCTCGCTCGTCGTGAGGAAGGCGAGCACCGCGAGCGCGGAGGGGACGAAGCCGACGACGATGACGACGCGCAGGTCGACGCCGCGCCACACGAGCGCGGTCGCCGCGCCATGGTGATCCCGGCGCGGTGACACCGAGCCGGGCACGACGCAGCGAGACGCGCAAAGGCCCACAGAAACGCGGGTGCGACATCGGCCCGAAGGGTGCATTGGGGCGCGTCATGCGTGCTTTCTTCTTCCTCGCGGTCGTCGCCGCGGGCTGCACCGTCGCGGACGCGACGAGCGATCTCGACGCTGCGATCGCGAACGGACGGCGAGCCGAGTCGGCGCCCGCCGCCGTCGATGCGCCTCCGGAGCCCGGCGCGGTCGCCGCCGAGACGGAGCCGAAGCCGAAGCCGAAGCGGCCCGCGCGCACGGCGCCGGCCGCGCTCGCGGTGCCGGACGGGTTCTATCCGCGCGTCATCCAGCGATCGAACGGGACCGTCGTCGCGTCGGTCGTGCGGTTCTTGCCGAGCGGGCGCATGGGCGCGACGGTGTTCGAGAGCAACGACGAAGGGCTCTCCTTCCAGGAGATCGGCGCGATCGACGATCCGATCAACGACGGCGGGCTCTGCTGCGGGACGCTCTTCGAGCTGCCGCGCGCGCTCGGCGGGCTCGCGGCCGGCACGCTGCTCTGGTCCGCCTCGGCCGGCGGCGACGCGCCCGACGCGCCGATGTCGATCCCGATCTGGAAGAGCGCCGACGGCGGGCGCACGTGGTCCTTCCTCGCGAAGGTCGCGACCGCGTCGAAGCCGCGGCGGAGCGGCGGGCTGTGGGAGCCGGAGCTCTCGCTCCTCGACGACGGCACCCTCGCGTGCCACTGGTCCGACGAGACCGACGGCGCGCACAGCCAGAAGCTCGTCGTCGCGCGCTCGAGCGACGGCGTCACCTGGCGCGATCGGCACGACACCGTCGCGCTCGCGCCGTTCGGTCATCGCCCCGGCATGCCGAACGTGCGGCGGGCGCCGGGCGGCCCGTTCGTCATGAGCTACGAGATCTGCGCGCTGCCGAACGACAGCTGCACCGCGTTCGTGCGCTTCTCGAACGACGGCTGGAGCTGGGGCAACGTGAACGATCGCGGGCTCCGCGTCGCGACGATCGACGGCAAGCACTTCCGCCACGCGCCGACGCTCTCGTGGTCGTCCGCGCCGGGCGTGAACGGTCGCTTCATCATGGTCGGGCAGATGGTGCACGACGCGAACGGCGCGGTCGCGCGCGAGAACGGGACGCAGCTGCTCGTCAGCTCCGAGGGCGCGACCCATGCATGGTACATGGTCGCCGCACCCGTCCCGGTGCCGGACGCGTTCGACAACTTCTGCCCCAACTACAGCTCGTCGATCCTCGCGCTCGAGAACGGCACCGTCGCCCTCGAGCTAGCGTCGAAATGGGACGGCGAGCTTTGCCGGACGTACTTCGCGCGCGGGCCGCTCGTCGACACGAGCGACGGCTCCGAGATCGAGGACGGCAAGACGTACCGCCTCGTGAGCGCGCACAGCGGGATGTGCCTCGACGTGGCGGGCGGCTCGACCGCCGCCGGCGGCGACGTCATCCAGTGGACGTGCAACGGCGGCCCCGCGCAGCGCTGGAAGGTGGAGAGGACGGCGACCGGCGCGATCACGCTCCGCGCGGAGGTGAGCGGCATGCTGCTCGCGGTCGCAGGCGGCGACGTGGTGCAGAACCCGAACGGGACCGCGTGGAAGCCCCGCGCGATGGGCACCGGCTACTACACGCTCGCGCACGAAGGCGCGACGACGTGCCTCGACGTCGCGGGCGGATCGACCGCCGCAGGCGGCAACGTCGCCGAATGGACATGCAACGACCTCGCTCCGCAGCTCTGGAAGCTCGAAGCGCTGTAGCCTTCGGTGCATGGATGCATCGGCGCTGACGGAGTCGAAGGCGGGAGCGCTCGGGGCTGCGTTCACGAGCGCGCGCGCCGCTGCGAGGACCGCGTTCTATGCCGGCGCGACCGTCGCCGCGGCGCGGCTCGCGAAGCCGCTCGGGGTCGCCGAGCGCGAGTATGGACGCCACGCGCTGCGCGATGCGTTCGAGCTCCATCGCGAGGTGCTCGCGCGCCCGGGCATGAACGACGTGATGCGGAAGGCGGAGCGCGAGGACCTCGCGACGCTCCCGTTCTTCCTCGCGAGCGTGCCGCTCGACCTCGCGCGCCTCGTCACGCGGACGCGCGGCGGCAAGAAGCGCGGCGCGGTCCGCGCGCAGGACGACTTCCCGTACCCCGACTACTACCTCAACGACTTCCATCATCAGTCGAACGGCAACCTCTCGCTCCGCGCCGCGCTCACGTACGAGTGGCAGATCCGCTTCCTCTTCATGGGCACGAACCGCATCATGCGGCAGGCGCTCATCGACGAGGTCCCGCTCGGCGATCGCCTCGAGCTCCTCGACGTCGGCTGCGGCACCGCCTCGTGGCTGACGCAGGCCCGCCTCCAGGACCGGCGCCACCGCGTGACGGGGATCGATCTCTCTCCTCATTACCTCGGCGTCGCGACGGCGTTCCGCGGGAAGGAGGCGTCCTTCCGCCAGATGGACGCCGCGAAGCTCGATCCGGCGTGGACCGGCCTCTTCGACGCGGTCACGTGCATCTGGCTCTTCCACGAGCTGCCGCCGCACGTGACGCGCGCCGTGACGGCGGAGATCGCGCGCGTCCTCCGCCCCGGCGGCCGCCTCTACTTCATGGACGCCGCGCAGCCGTGCGACGTCCCCGACGCCGAGGAGGTCGTCGTCGGGATCAGCGAGGTGTTCCGCGACTACATGAACGAGCCGTACTTCCGGCTCTACCAGGGGATCGATCTCCCGGACCTCTTCACCGAGCACGGCCTCACGATCGAGAAGACGCGCCGCTGCTACGCCTCGAAGGTCGTCGTCGCGCGCAAGGCGTGATTCAGGCGAGCATCGCCTTCGCCGCCTCGATCGCCTCCTGCGTGCCGGCGAGCGCGAGGACGTCGCCGGCCTGGAGCGGCTCGCGGCCGGTGATCGCGAGGCCCTCGCCGTTGCGCATGATCGTGATGACGCTCGCGCCGGAGAGCGCGCGGAGGTTGATCTCGGTGAGGGACTTGCCGATCGCGGGGCTGTTCGGCGTGAGGCGGACCGGCGTGACGGCGCCGAGGCCGGGGAGGAGCTCGTGGACCTCGTGCAGGCTCGGACCGCTCGCGAACGCCTGGCGCCCGAGCGCCTCGACGATGAGCTGCGCGCCGGCCTGGACGTGATCGTGCAGGTTCGTCGCGCCGCGCCAGAAGCCGATCGCGAGGACGCCGAGGACGAGCGCGAGGACGACGCCGCTGTAGCGCGCCGAGATGAAGGGCTGCGTCACGGCGAGGAGGGGGAAGCCGACGAGGAGCACCACGCCGAGCTGCAGCGTCACGACGAGCGCGCGGCGCGGCGCGGCGGCGAGATCGAGCTTGCCCGCCTCCTTGCTCGGGAGCGCGGAGGTCGCGAGCTGCATGCCGAGCTTCCGCGCGATGCGCGCGATCCCGAAGACGAAGGGCGCCGAGAGCAGGGCCGCGAGGACGAGGACCGCCCAGCGGCCGATCGCGGCGGGGACGCCGACGCGCTCGTTCAGCTCGCTCGTGAGCCGCGCCTCCGTCACCGCCGCGCCGATGATGATCGCCGCGAGGAGGAGCGCGTCGAGGGCGAGGAGACGGAAGAGGCGGTTCGTCCCCGCGCTCTTCGTCTTGCTGCTCCGGAGCTCGTCGAGCCACGTGCCGTAGAGCGAGACGAAGGTCTGGAGCGGCTTCGGCAAGCGCGCGTCGATGATCTTCGCGAGCGGGTCCGACTTGCGGACGAGCCACGGCGTCGTGAACGTCGTGACGACGGAGACGGCGACCGCGACGGGGTAGAGGAAGTCGCCGATCGCTCCGTGCGCGATGCCGACGCCGGCGATGATGAACGAGAACTCGCCGATCTGGGCGAGGCTCATCCCCGCCTGGATCGAGGTCTGGAGCCGGCGGCCGCTGAGGAAGGCGCCGAACGACACGCTCACGATCTGTCCGACGATGACGACGACGACGAGCGCGAGGGTCGGCGCCCAGTGCTCGAGGACGACCTTCGGATCGAGCAGCATGCCGACCGCGACGAAGAAGATCGCGGCGAACACGTCGCGGACGGGGCGCACGACCGCCTCCACGCGCTCGGCCTCCCCCGACTCCGCGACGAGCGCGCCGGCGACGAAGGCGCCGAGCGCGACGGAGTACCCGACCCGCTCGGCGATGACGGCGAAGCCGAACGCGAGCCCGATGCTCGCGAGGAGGAGCGACTCCGAGCTCTTGCCGTGGGCGACGAGCCGGATCGCGCGCGGGACGACGAGGAAGCCGACGACGACGAGGACGAGCAAGAACCCGCCGAGCTGCCCCGCCGTGCGCGCGAGGACGGCGGTCGGGACGTCGTTGCCGCGTGAGAGCGCGGTGAGGACGGCGAGGAGGAGGATCGCGGCGAGGTCCTGGACGACGAGGACGCCGAACACGGTGTCGGCGAGCGCCTTGCTCACCTGCTGCTCGGCGAAGACCTTCGCGACGACCATCGTGCTCGAGATCGCGACCATCGCGCCGGCGAAGAGGCTCTCGCGACCGCTCCACCCGAACGCCTGCCCGGCGAGGTAGCCGCTCCACATCAACGTGCTGATCTGGATGACGCCGACGATGCCGGAGGTCGGGAGGACGCGCGCGAGCTTGCGGAAGGTGAACTCGAGGCCGACCGAGAACATGACGAGGACGACGCCGAGCTCGGAGAGCGTGTGGATGCGGTCCTTGTCGACGAAGAGCGGGATCGGGACGTGGGGTCCGACGATGAGCCCGGCGAGGAGGTAGCCGAGGACGACCGGCTGGCGCAGGCGGCGAAAGACGAGCGTCGTGACCGCGGCGACGCCCAGCACGAGCGCCAGGTCTTCGAGCAGCGTGCGCGGTCCGGACATGGCGTCCATCCTAGGTCGAGCCGAGACCCGACGGAGCGGCACGTTTCCCCGCCCACGCGTCGCGGGACGCGTCGGAGACACGAACGCGTTTTGCCGAAACGGCAACGCGGCATGTTCGGTCCGACGCATGGTCGAGCTCGACGCCGGAGGCCATACTCCCGCGCGATGATCGACGCCGTCCTCCCGCTCCCCGTCAGCTTGAAGTGGGTCGCGTACGCCTGCCGCATGGCCGGCGCGGCGAAGCCCCGCTGGAGCCGCGAGCGCTCGACGTGGACCACGACGACCCGCGACGAGACGCTCCGCATCACGTCGCCCGCTCCCCACGTCGTCCGCATCGACTCCGACAGCGACACGGCCCACCGCCTCGTGACCGCCTTCTACACCGGCATGCGCGCCCACGCGCGCCTCGCAGCGGCGTAGAGGTTCTTCGGGCACGCGAGGGCGATGTCCGCCAAGCCGCTCCCCGTCGCCCCGTCGCTCGACGCTGATCCCGTCGACCTAGCGTTCGACAACGGCCCCATGCTCGGACCCGAGGACGTGACGGACGAGGAGAGAGCCTCGCTCGAGCATGCCATTCGCGAGATGCGCGATGCTGGACCTGAACCAACCATTCCCCACGCCGAAGTGACGCGGCGTGTCCGAGAGCATCACGGCGTGAAGTGATTCATGCCCCGTGGGCACTCGAGTGGACCGACCATGCGTCGCAGAGTCCGGCGTTGGCAGCGTCCGGCGCATGGTCGTCGACGGCGCGATAGAAGCGGTCTTGCTCCTCGCGCTATCGTCATCACGCGCGATCGAACGAGAAGGATCGTGTTTGTCAGAAGGATCGTTCGCTACGCGTGACTACGGCTCCGCGAAGACCTCGTCGAGGGCGGCGGCGGTGATGATGCGATCCGTCCAGCGGGTCAGCTCGTCGACACCGGCGGCGCGGATGCGCGCTTCCACGGCGTCGTCGAGCCCGCCGAAGCGCGCGCGGAGCTGCCGCGTGAGGACCTCTCGCATCGCCTGCTCGCGGCCGGCTCTCTGTCCCTTTTCGAGGAGCTCGCGCTCCCATCGTTCCACGAAGTCCTGTGTCGCCATGGCGAACTCCTCGTCTCTGTTCGGCTCTCCCCAAATTTTTAGCACGGCGGGTACGATCATGGCTCGCTCGGGCGCGTCGGGTGGGAGCGCGGTGGCCTCGCTCAGCGCGTCGCGAAGCACGCGGCCAGCGCCCACCGCGCGCAAGAGGAGCGTCCCGCGCTCGACGGGCAGCTCGTTGATCACGATCAGGCGCGTGAAGAAGTCCTCCTCCAGCGCGTAGGTCCCCGATGGCCAGTCCGGGACCGCGGTGAACCCGAGCTTCGCGATCGCCGTGGTCGGACGGCCGGCGGACAGGATCCAGAGCGTCGACGATCGCGTCTCGGGTCGCTTTCGTCGCTCGGTCAGCTTCGCCAGGCACTCGAGCACGTCGTGGCTGCTCGGTGGGTCGTGGAAGAACTCGAGCAGCGCGTGCTCCTCGTGGAACATCCGGCCGACGAGGCCAAAGCGACGAAGCGACTCGAGCCTCGCCGCGTCGGGCTCGAACGTCAGGTCGATCGACTGGCTGTCGGGCGCGACCTCCGTCTCCGTATCCACCGTCCCCGCACGCTCGAGCAACGCCGACCACATCCTCTTCGCGAGCTTGTCGAACGGCGTCCGCGTCGGCACGTCGCCCCTTCGTGCGTCCCTCGAAGGTGTTGCGTGAAATGCGCTCGTGATCACTCGTTGGTCACGGTCACGAACCCGAGCGCGGCGACCGCGGCGAGCGCGCCGACCGCGCTTACTCGAAGGTCGCGTGCATGAGCGCGACGTTGTACGGGTCCCACGTCGACATAAGGTAGCTCGCGGTGAAGGTGCCGTCCGCGTTCTTCTTCACCTCCGGGAGGAGGTACGTGCCGTAGAAGCCGGCGCGGTCGCAGTGGAACATGCGCTCGCCTTCGCAGCTGTTGCCCTGGCAGCAGTACTTCGCGCGGAAGCCCGCGTCGCCCATGTCGCTCACGACGACGCCCTCGGACCACGGGCCCTCCGGCGCCGCCGCGAAGCGCGCGATGATGCGGTTCTTCCCCGGCGTCTGCTCCTGATCGATCATCATGTAGCGACCGATCGACGGGTAGTACTGGACCGAGAGCTCGCCGATGCCGGGCACCGGAACGATCGGCGCCGTCGCCTCGCGCGCGCCCTTCCACGTCTTCGTCGCCGCGTCGTAGCGCTCGAAGCCGCCCTCCGTCTCGAGCGCGGAGAGCTTCTTGCGCGCGAGGTGGACCGGGCTCTTGCGGTAGTCGCCCGTGCCGTAGACGTAGACGTAGTCGCCGACCACGAGCGACGCGTTGTTGATGAAGTCGCCGCGGAGCGCGCCGTCGGCGTCGAAGCGCTGATCGACGTGGTAGAGGATGTCGAGGTTCGGGAGGCCGGTCGGGCTCGGCGCCTGCCACTTCGCGAGGTAGGAGCCCTTCATCTGAACCTGCGCGTTCACGATCGTATAAAAGACGTAGATCGAGCCGCTCGCGGAGAAGACGCCGGACGGGACCTCGAAGTCGCCGGGCAGGTGCGGGAACTTCCCGCGCCCCGCCGCGTTCTTGATGAACTCGCCGAGCGTCTTGCCCGCGGGGGCGCGCATCGAGATCGCCGCCCAGTCGCGCTGGATGCGCGCGTCGCGCTGCGGGCCCACGCTCGCGTCGCGCGCGAGGCCGAGGAAGCCGAGCTGCCTGCACATCGTGTTCGGGTCCGCCGCGAGCGTCGCCGCCGGCATCACGCCGACCGCGTCGGGCTGCGACTCGCCGAAGTTCCAGATCCCCTTGTAGCCGACGGTGTCGCCGAAGAAGAAGTAGGTGGTGCCGTCGTGGTTGACCGGGATCCCGAGGTCGGTGCCCTTCAGGTTGAACTTGAAGTGCGTGTCGTTCGCGACCGGATCGTCGACGTTGCGACCGTTGATCAACTTGCAACCTTGCGCGACGTCGCGGACCTTGGGCAGCGGGAGATCGGGGAATGTCGTCACGCCGTCGCTCGACACGGTGGTGCCGGGCGGCGCCTGCGCCGGCGCGCTCGAGTCGACGAGATCGTCCTGCTGCTCCCCCACGAGCCGGTCGGGGGACGCGTCCGGACCCGTCGAGCACGCGAGGACGAGGACAGGAAGGGCCGCAAGAAGGCGAAGGCGCATACCCGCGCCTACAGCAAGCTCGGTGCCGGCGCCCGCTTGCGCAACGACCTCGCGATTTCCTCGCGCATTCGCGGCCGTGACACACCGGCGGCCCAGGCCGATCCTGCGCGGGTGACACCTTCAGGTGGACACAGCCGTGTGCGTGCGGATGAAGGCGCCCGCCTCGTCGATCGCCTTCGTGCCCTCCGGCGTCATCCTGCGGAGGAGGTGCCAGACGTGCACCATCTCCGGGTACTCGGCGTAGGTCACGGCGTTGCCCGCGTCCTTCGCGCGCGCCGCGAAGACGCGGATCTGATCGACGAGCGTCTCGAGCGATCCGGCCTGCACGAGGAGCGGCGGCAGGCCCGCGAGCGACGCGGCGAAGGGCGAGAGCGCGGCCACGTCGGCCGACGCCGCGTAGTGACGCGCGGCGAGCTGGCAGTGCTCCTTGCCCACGAAGTCGTAGCGCGCGTTCTCGTCGAAGCTCGCGCCCGAGCAGGCGAGGTCGACCCACGGGCTGATCGCGACCGCGGCGCCGGGGAGCGGCAGCCCTTCGTCGCGGAGCGCGATGAGCGTCGCGATCGTGAGCGTCCCGCCGGCGGAGTCGCCCGCGAGCGCGACGTTCGCGGGCGCGACGCCGCGATCGAGCAGGTAGCGGTACGCCGCCACCGCGTCCGTCACCGCGGCGGGGGCGGGGTGCTCCGGCGCGAGGCGGTACTCGAGCGAGAGCGTGCGGGCGCGCGCGGCGCGGGCGAGCGCGCCGATCATCTCGCCGTGCGTGCGCAGCGATCCGAAGACGAACCCGCCGCCGTGGAAGTAGAGGAGCACCGACGCGCCCGCGTCGGGCGGCTCGAGCCACGCGGCGTAGAGCGGACGCCCTCCCTCCGCGCTCACGTTCACGAAGCGAGGGGTGAGGTCGTCGGTCTTCAGCGGGCTCATCGCCTCGCCCACGTTGCGCCAGCGGACCATTCCGATCGCGGGCATGACGGACCACGAGCCGCGCGTCGCCGCGATGACGAGCTCGAGCCCGAGCGGCCACTTCGGGTTGACGCCGCGTCCGAAGAGGCGGCGCACGAGCGCGCGGAGCATCGCGCCCACCGCCGCGCCGACCACGCGGATCGAGTCCCATCGCCGCGCGACTGGACGCGGCAAGGCCGTCGCGACGGGGATCGCCTCCGCTTCGGTCATGGCCGCGCCCCGCGCACGTGCTGCTCCACCATCGCGCGGAAGAGCACGAGCGGCGCCGGGAGGAGCCCCTGCGCCCAGGCGATGAGCGCCATGTAATAGAACGAGAAGACCGCGGTCGCGAAGAGGGTCACGTCCGTGTCGCGCGCGATCTCTCCGCGCTCGCGCGCCGCGCCGACGACGGCGGCGATCCGCACGTGAACGCGCTCGACCTGGCTGCCGAAGCGCTCCTTCCACGGCGACGCGGCGAAGAGCGAGCTCTCGAGGAGCGTGCGCGAGAGCTCCGGGCGCCGCGCGTAGTACGCGTAGGCCGGCGCCATGATGTCGGCCAGACGCGTCACGAGAGAGCCGCGCTTCCCGCGCGTGAGGCAGATCGCGATCGCCTCCTCGAGGTCGTCGTAGAGCGCGGCATGAAGCATCCCTTTCTTGTCTCCGAAATGCAGCGAGAGCGTCCCGATCGCGACCCCAGCCTCCTCCGCGATCGCGCGGAAGCTCGCTCCCTCGTACCCATCACGCTCGAAGTGCCTCCGCGCGACGTCGAGGATCCGACGCCTAGTCTCCTCTTTCCGCTCCCCCCGACTGAACCCGTTCACTGAACACGTTCACTCTAGAGTCCGCACCTCCCAACGTCAACCAGAAGGGCCCAGAAACCAGAAGGGCCCCAGAAGGGCCCCAGAAGCGGCCGCGAAAGCGGGCGCGAAGTGCCCCGAGCGCTCCGCGCGAGGGCCGTGTCTGGGGTGGGGTGTCGGGGCAAAGCCCCGACGTTGAGCGAGAAACTACTCGTCCGCGCCGTGGGGCGAGCGGATGCGGTGTAGCATGCGGTGGAAGCTGCCGCGGCGGACGCCGGCGAGCTCCGCCGCGCGGACGACGACGTTGCCGGCGCGCGCGAGGACGGCGGGGAGGTACGCGCGCTCGAAGCGCTCGATCGCGACCGCCTTCGCCTCGAGGTACGGCAGGTGCGCGAGGTCGTCGCCGCTGGCGCCGCCGGCGCGCGCCTCGCCGGGCTCGCCGAAGAGGCCGGCCGCGTTCGGGCCGAGCACCGTGTAGCGCTGGATGACGTTGCGGAGCTCGCGCACGTTGCCGGGCCACGGGTACGAGAGCAGCATCGCCTCGAGGTCGGGTGAGAGGCGCGTGTCCTCGAAGCCGGGGATGCGGGAGAGGAACGCGTACGCGAGCGGGAGGACGTCCTCCTTGCGCTCGCGGAGCGGCGGGACGCCGACGCGGAGGACCGCGAGGCGGTAGAAGAGGTCGCGCCGGAACTCGTTCGCGTTCGCGGCTTCGCTGAGGTTCCGGTTCGTCGCGGCGACGATGCGCACGTCGACGCTCCTCGTGCCGCGGCCGCCGAGCGGCCGGACCTCCCGCGCCTCGAGCGCGCGGAGGAGCTTGGGCTGCATCTCGAGCGGGAGCTCGCCGATCTCGTCGAGGAACAACGTGCCGCCGTGGGCCTGCACGAACGCGCCCTCGCGCGAGCGGTCCGCGCCCGTGAACGCGCCGCGCTCGTGCCCGAAGAGCTCGCTCTCGATCAGGTTGTGCGGGATCGCCCCGCAGTCGAGCGCGACGAAGGGGCCGTCGGCGCGCGCGCTCGCGGCGTGGATGCCGTTCGCGAGGACGTCCTTGCCGACGCCGCTCTCGCCCTCGATGAGGACGCTGACCTCCGTCTGCGCCGCGCGCTCGAGCAGCGCGAAGAGGTGGCGCATCGCGGTCGACTCGCCGATCGCGCCGCCGAACTGCGAGGTCGCCGAGATCGGGAGGTCGACCGCGGCCTCGACGTCGAGCGCGATCGTCGTGCTGCCGGCGAGGAACGACGTCGACTGCGCGACGACGACGTCGTTCATGCGCACGGTGCCGAGCCACGTCCCGTTGCGGCTCCCGACGTCGCGGACGTGGATCCCGTCCTCTTGGAGCGTGAAGCGGAGGTGCTCGCGCGAGACGGTGTCGTCGCTCAGGCGGAGATCGGCGGTCGGCCCCGTCCCGATGAGGAAGCTCGGACGATCGATGCGCGCGCTGCGCCCGGCGTCGGGTCCGTTCGTGACCGAGACGTGCGCGGACTTCACGCGAATCGTCTTCGTCGGGACGTCGGTGAGCGCGTTGGTCTCGAAGTCCGAGAGGTGTTTCATCGCTTGTTCCGCTCAGCGCACGAAGACCACGAACGAGCTCGCCTCGCCGTAGCCGCCGTCGGACCACTTCTTCGCGGTGGTGCCGGGCGCGTAGAGGATGCGGATGCGATCGAGCGGCGCCTCGTACTCGGTCTTGCACGGCGCGTCGGGGATCGTCCCGTGGACCATGAGCCAGCCCGTGTCGGCCGGGCAGCCCGGCGGGATCTCGTACTTCTTGTGCACGAGGAAGCGACGCTGGAGGTTCTGATCGCCCCCGACGCCGAAGTCCACGAACTGCACCGCGCCGTTGAGATCGCTGTACGAGCTCGCCTTGATCCGCGCCGGCGTCATGAACGTCGTGAACGTGGCGCCGGTCGCGTCGAAGACGATCTCCTTCACCGGGTTTCCGGCCGCGTCGTAGACGCGGAGCATCGCCTCCGTCACCGCGAACTGCTGATTGAGCTGCGAGAGAATGCGGCTCGTGTAGTGCACGCCGCTCTTCTTCGGCGTGAGCTCGGCGGCGACGGTGTCGTTGAGCGGGATGCTCGTATAGAACGTGAACGGATCGCCGGTGAGGCCCGCGCTCAGGCGATGCACCATCGTCCAGCCGCCCTCGCGCGCGGTCTGATCGCAGAAGACGTCGAGCGCGCTGCCCTGGAACGTGATCGTGGCGGGGCCCGTCGTCGCGTTGCCCTGCGCGAGGATCTGCTTGCACGAGGCCGCGCGGCAGACCTTGTTCGTGCACGTGGTGCCGCCGGTGCACGGCGCGCTGCACGCGCCGCAGTGCGCGTTCGAGGTCGCGAGGTCGAAGCAGCGATCGTCGCAGAGCGAGGTCGGCTCCGGGCACGAGAGCCCGCCGTCGGGCGTCTTCGTCGGATCGACCGACGCGTCGGGATCGGGGAGGACGGGCCCGCCGCCGCTGTCCTTCTTCGGGGTCGACGTCGCGTCGCGCGCGTCGTCGTCGTCGTCGTCGCCTTTGGGCGAGAGGCGCGACTCGTCGATCGAGACGAGGCACGCGGCCCCGCCCCCGACGCAGAGGGCGAGCGCAAATATCCAGGCTCCCCGCATCGCTCTCACCATAGCAGGTTTACTGCCATGAAAGGATCGTGCCGGCGCTCGCGCTCTGCGGCTCCGGGCTCGAGACGAGCCACAGCACGACCCCGATCGCGACGGCGGCGACGGCGACGCCGATCGCGACGTTCGTGTAGAGCCGCTGCGCGTTGAAGTCGTCGCGCGTCGCGACCGACGGTCGCGCGTCGTAGGCTTTCGCCGCGTCGAGCGTCTGGAGGCCGAAGTACGTCGCCGCGCCGCCGGCGGCCGCGGCGGCGCCGAAGGAGATCCAGGTGCCGACGGGAGGACCGCCTCGCGACGGAGGCGGCGGGGGAGGGGGGCGCTCGGGCTCCGCTGGCTTCGTGGTCTCGTTCTCCGGTCGGGTGAGAAAGTCCACCTCTCTCGTCTCGCCCGCGGCGACGTCGACGACCTCGGTCCGCGTCTCGCCGTCGGCGTACGTGACCTTGAAGCGGTGCGGGCCCGGCGCGACGCGCACCTTCGTCGCGGTCTCCTCGCGATCGTCGACGTCGATCCGCGCCTTGGACGGCGCCTTGATCGCGATCGTCCCGACCTTCTTCTCGAGCTTCGCGAGCTGCTTCTGCGCGACCTGCTGGTGCTGCGCTTCGAGCACGGGGGCCTCGAGCACGCGGTCGTAGAGCTGCGCCGCGCGGGCAGGGTTCTGCGCGAGCTCCCACGACTCCGCGGCGTTGAGGAGCGTCGCCGGATGCGGCGAGAAGAACGCGGCTTGCTCGAACGCGGCGGCCGCCTTCTCGAAGTCGCCGCGCGCGAACGCCGCCTTCCCGATCTGGAAGCTCTGCGCCGCGCGTTGCTTGTCGCTCTGCGGCGCGCCGGTCGCGGTCCCGCTCGTGGCGGCGAGGACGAGCGCGGCGATGGCGAAGATGCGAAGCGTGCGCCTCAATACGGGTTCTCGAAGCGAGGCGCGGCGGCGGCCGGTGAAGGTGCGGGCTTCGGCGCAGGCGCTGGTCGCGCGCGCCCGTGCGGAAGGATCGGACGATGGATCGCGGCAGGCGCGCTGCTCGCCACGGGCGGCGCGGAAGGAGCGCCGACGCCGGTCGGCGGCGTCGCGGTGGCGGCGGACGACGCGCCGGCGGTCGGAGGCGTCGCGGTGGCGGCGGTCGGCGGCGTCGCGGTGGCGGGCGGCGCTGGAGGTTCCACGGCGGTGACCGGTGCGACGACCGGCGTCGGGGGAGGGGGCTCGCGGCGCATCACGCCGACGCCGACGATGACGGCGATCATCAACATGGCCGCGAGGAGGAGCGGCAGCGTGTGGCCGCCGCTGCTCTTTCGCCTTGGCGTCTCCGTCGGCGCGTAGAGGAGCTGCGGCTCCGCGACGGCGACGGAGTCCGTCATCGCCTCGTGCATCATCGGCGGCCGGTACGGCACCGGCTCGTGCGCGCGCGTGTGCTCGAGCATCTCGGTGGGCGCCTCGATCGTCGCGGCGTTCTCGAGCATCTTGCGCTCCTCGAGCGCGTTGCGCGGCGTGGGCGGGCCGACCATGTGCTGGCGCTTCTTCGTGAGGCGGAGCTGCTCGCGGCGCGTCGCGATCTTCGCGCCGAGATCGCGCTCGAGCTGCGCCGCGACGTGGCGGTGGGTCGCGTCGATCCCTTCGCGCCGGACCGCTTCTTCGAGCGCGTCGGCCATCTCGAGCGACGTCTCGTAGCGCTCGAACGGATCGTCGCGCAGCGCGTGCATCACGATCTCGGCGATCGACGCGGGGATCTCGCGCACGACCGTCCGCGGATCGCGCACCTTCATGCTCTCGCGCATCGACACCGGCGCGGAGGGCGGCATGCGGAAGAGGCGATCGGTCGTGAGCAGCTCCCAGAACACGACGCCGGCGGAGAACAGATCGCTCTGCGGCGCGGCCGGAAAACCGCGGAGCTGCTCGGGCCCGATGTACCCGAGCTTCCCCTTCACCTCGCCGACGACGGTCTCCTCCGTCACGCGGCCGAACGCCTTCGCGATCCCGAAGTCCGCGAGCTTCGCGACGCCGTCGATGCCGACGAGGACGTTCTGCGGGGAGACGTCCCGGTGGACGAGGCCGAGCGGGTTCCCGTCGTCGTCCCGCAGCTCGTGCGCCGCGTGCAAGCCGCGCAGCATGTCGATCGCGATCCGCACCGCGACGCCGATCGGGATCCGGATCGTTCGCCCCCACTCGCTGAGCGACGTGCCCTCGATGAGCGCCATCGCCTGGTAGACGATGTCCCCGTCGGCGCCGAGGTCGAGCACCTCGACGACGTTGGCGTGCCGGATGCGCGAGGCGAGCTGCGCCTCGTCGAGGAACATCGCGCGGAACGACGCGTCGTGCGCGAAGTCGGGGCGGATCGTCTTCAGCGCGATGAGCTTCCGGAACCCGAGATCGCCCGTCTGCTCCGCCGCCCACACCTGCGCCATGCCGCCTTCTGCGATCTTGCAGAGCAGCTCGTAGCGCCCGAGCCGCGTGCCGGGCGTGAGCTCCTGCGCGGGGGCCCCAGCAGGCAGCTCGGCTCGAGGGATCACCCGGGTCATGCGCCTACCGACCAGGATACCAGGCGGATCCCGGCCCGCGACAGTGTCACCCTCCCGGGATCACTGAGGCCCGGACGCTGCAGCCTCGAAGCCGCAACCCAGCGTCTTTCTCGGGGCGCGGGGAGACGGAAGCAGATGCCCCTACCCCGCCGGTTCGAGCCATCGCGCTCCGAGAAGACGCAGGGAGCGATGACAGTACCGCATCGGCTCCGGCGGGTTCCGACACGTGCGTTACATCTGTCGCCGCCGCCTTCGCCGTTCGAGGACGAGCAACGCGACGACGAAGAGCCACTCGGCTCCGAGCGGCCGACCGCCTTGCGCGCAGCCCCCGGTGCCGGCGGCGATGATCCATGCATCCTTCACCGATGTGACGCAGCGGTGACACGTGACGGCGGTGCAACGCCGTTGTCACGACTCGCGTCACGACTGGTGGTCGCGCGTCTCAGCGGTTGCCGAAGGTCTGGGTCCGCAGGAGCGCGAGGAGCGGCTCGTCGAGCGCGGGATCGAACGAGACGAGCCACGGGTCGACGACGCCGTTCGTGAGGCGTGCGCCTTCCGGCATCCCGCGCTTGCGATGGAGCTCGATGACCATCGGCAGCGAAGGCACGCCGCCGCCGTGTCCGTACGGGCCGGTGAGGACGACGCCGCGGAGCGCGGGCGTCTTGAAGGCGCCGAGCGTCTCGGGATCGGTCGTCACGCGCCGGCGCGGCGTGGGGGCGTCGCTCCACTTCGAGTCGCTCCGGAACTCGTTCGCATCGTATTTCTTCCGCGCGGCGATGCGGCCGTCGTCGGGCGTGAAGTCCTCGCGCCCGGACGGGAAGCGCAGCGCGTGGAACGCGTCGTCGGTGAGGCGCGGGCCGTAGTGGCACTGCGCGCATCCGGCGGTGAAGAACGCGGCGAGCCCGTCCTTCTGCGCGTCGGTCAGCGCCTTCATGTCGCCACGCGCGTAGAGATCGAGGTCGGTCGGGTTCACGCGGAACGCGCGCTCGAACGCCGCCATCGCCTTGCCGGCGTTGACGAAGATGCCCGTGATCGTCTCCTGGTCCTCGGGCGCCATCGCCTCCCACGCGGGATCGCCGGGCTTGCCCTCGTTCGGGAACCGCCGCACGTCGTCGATGTAAGGCATCGGCCCGAACACCGCCTCGTAGTCTTCGTGGAAGCGCCGCTCGATCCGGTGCGCGACGTAGAGGCGCGACGAGCCGAACTCGGTCGGATCCTCGAGCGGCAGGAGCGCCTGCATCCACAGCGTGTCGGCGCGACCGTCCCAGAGCTGCCAGCGCTGCCACGCGGCGAGGATCACGGTCGGCGTGTTGCGCGTCGACTCGCCGACGCCGCCGACGGCCTTGACGCTGCCGTCGGTGAACTGACGCGCGGGGGTGTGGCAGCGCTCGCACGACACCTCCGCCGATGGAGAGAGCCCCTTGTCGTCGAAGAGCCGCCTGCCGAACGCGGCGGCGCCGGGCCGATCGCCGTAGATGTTCGTCGGATCGGGCGGCGGCCCGCCCGTGAGCGGCATCTCCTCGATCATCTTCCACTGCAGCTTCGTGAAGCGTCCGTCCACGAGCGGCGTCGGGCGCTGCGCGGTGCCGAGGACCGCGCTCTCGATCGCCTCGGCGGTGGGGTCGTCGAGGTCCGCCGTGATCGCCATCGTCTTCGGATCGACGACGAGCACGCGCGGCAGCTTCCGGTCGTCGACGACGAACGCGCCGTCGGGATCGACGACGACGGAGGTCGCGACGTCTTCGATCGACTGCCACCGCTTCGCGGCGTCGGGCTCGGGGAGCGCGGAGTCCTCGTCGCGGACGACGACGTCGAGCACGTTGGCGCGCTCGCGCACGCCGGCGGTGAGCGCCTCCGTCCCGTGCTCGGCGCTCGCGCGGCAGGTCCCGCAGAACCCGGCGACGACGCGGATCACGAGCGGCTTCAGCTCGCCGCACGAGTTGCTGAAGTCGGCGAACGAGAGCCGGCCCGCGGTCCCGTCGGCGCGGACGCCGGCGAGCGTGCGGTTCCTGACGACGCTGCCCTTCTCGGTGCCGTACGGCCCCGCCGGGTACGCGACGGGCGTGCACGGCTCCGCGACCGGCGCCGTCTTGGGCGGCGCCGTTTCTTCGCTGCATGCAAGGAGCACGAGAGCGAAGGCCGCCCGTCGTAGCTTCATTCGAGCGGGAAGATGCGGATCTGACGGAAGGTCGAGGCGTTGCTGTCCGCGACGAAGAGGCGCTTGTTCGTCTTGTCGTACGCGACGCCGCGCGGCTTCACGAAGGTCGTGCCCGCGAAGAGGGTCGACACGGTGCCGTTGCCCGCGACCTGGCGGATCTCGAGGCCGCCGCCGTCGGGGAAGTTCCGGAACTGGCCGGTGATGATCGAGCCGTTCGGTCCCTCCGTCATCGTGTCCGGGCTCGGGATCGTCGCGAACACGGCGTGCTCGTCGGAGATGCCGCCGTCGGTCGGCAGCGCGTAGATGAGGCCGCGGGTCTGCTCGCTGACGTAGAGCGTCTGTCCGATCACGAGCGTCGCGACCGGCTTCTGGAACCCGCCGGCGTAGTCGGTCTCGCCGTTGAGCGTGACCTTCGTGACCGTGCCGGCGTCGTCGTTGCTGTTCGCCATGCGGAAGTACGCGCCGAACATCGTGTTGCCGCCGCCGCCGCCGCCGCCGCCGCCTCCGCCACCACCACCACCACCACCACCACCGCCGCCGGAGGGCGCGAGCGTGAGCGCGACGCGGCGCTTGGTCGGATCGGTGTCCGGGACCTCGCCCTTCTTCGCGGCGTCGGTCGGGTGCACGAAGGCGATGCCGCCGCCGGTGCCGAAGCCGAAGCGCGGGACGACGAGCGTGCCGTCGCTGAGCCGGACGATCTGTCCGACGTCGGGCGCGAGCGAGGCGTCGGACGTGTTCGGGAGGACGGCGAGCTTCGCGAAGCCTGCGGTGTCGGTCCAGGTCCAGATGTCGTTGTTGCGGTTGTCGGCGATGTAGAGCGTCTTGCCCTCGTCGTCCCAGAGGAGCGTCGACGGATCGCCGTTGCCGGCGGGATCGAAGTCGAGGTCGCCGGAGCGAACGATGCCGCCGTCCGATCCCGAGTCCGTGTCTCCGCCCGAAGAAGAAGAGGAGGAGGACGACGAGGTCGAGGACGTCGAGGAGCCCGACGAGCCGGACGACGTCGACGTGGACGACGACGAGGTCGAGGAGCCGGGCGGCGGCGCGTCGTCGTCGCCACAAGCGAGGAAGACCCCGACGGGAAGGACCATGAGAGCGAGGAGAAGCGAACGCGAGCGGCGCATGCTCCTCACGTACTCGTGCGGCAGCGGCGCCGTGTTACACGTGCGCAGCCGGACGTTACACGCCCGTCAAATCGGCGCTCCTCTACTTAGTAGTCGGCGCTGCGCTCAGCCGTTACCGCCGCCGCCACCGCCGCCACCGCCGCCACCGCCGCCACCGCCACCGCCACCGCCGTTACCGCCGCCGGTGCCGTTGCCGCCACCACCGCCGGTACCGTTGCCGCCGCCGCCGGTCGTCGGCGGAGCCGCTTCGGCCGCGACCCACGCGTCGATCGCGCCCTTCGAGCCCGCCGAGAGCGGCGGTCCGAGGTGCTGGCCCTTCGTGACGAAGAGGCTGTTGGACTTGTCGTAGCCGGCCGCCTTGAAGAGCGTGTACGTGGCGGCCTCGTCGGCGCCGAAGATGATCTTCGCGCCGTTCGTTCCCGGCGCGGTGTGGCACGACGCGCACTCCGGCTTCACCTTCGTGTACGCCGCGGCGAACGCCTGCGCCGGCGTCAGGTCCGCCGGCGGAGCCGCTCCACCGCACTCCGAGGCGCACGTGTTCTGCGTGCACGCGTTGTAGACCTGCCAGTCGTTGAGGCCGGCGGCGTTGTCCGTCTTGCACTTCGCCTGGCAGGCGACGAGCGCGGCGTCGTCGCCGCCCGCGGTCGTGCACTCCTCCATGCACGTCTGCAATTTCTTGCAGTCTTCGTTGCCCTTGAAGCACGTGATCGTCGCCGCGCAGCAGCTGGCGTCGTCGCTCATGCACGTGTTGCACGTGCTGTTGTCGAAGGCGAGGTTCTCCTTGCCGAGGCAGGTGTTCGCTTTGTCCTCGTCGTCGTCCGTCGTCTTCTTCTTTTTCTTGCCCGAGCCCGCGCTGTCGTCGTCGTCGTCGTCGTCGCCCTCCTCCTCCACGGCGGCCGTTCGCTGGTTGCAAGCGACGGCGGAGAGGACGGCGAAGAGGGTGCTGCCGACGAGAAGGAGGGCTCCGAGGCGCATCGAGCCCCTCACAAGCACGCGCCATGCCCCCTTTGCGCACGAAATACGGGCCAGTGGACGAGGGGCCCTGCGCAACCTACATCGACGCCTGGATCATTCCTGATTTCGATCGGGGATCCATTGAACGAAGCAGATGCCAGTTCAAAATTCCGGGCTTCGTTCATCCGATGGTCAGCGCGAGCGCCAGGATGGGCAGGCACACGACGAAGAGCACGAGACAGAAGCCCATGATGTCGCGCGCGCGGAGGCCCATCAGGCCGAGGAGCGGGAGGCTCCAGAACGGCTGGTACATGTTGCCGAGCATGTTCCCGTACGCGACCGCCATCGTGATCTTGCCGTAGCTGACGCCGAGCTCCTTCGCCGCTTGCAGCATCGGCGGTCCCTCGACCGCCCACTCGCCCGCGCCGGAGGGCACGAAGCTCTTCGTCAGGATCGAGGCGAGGAACGTGAAGAGCGGGAGCGTCGTCGCGTTCGCCGCCTGGACGAAGACCTGCGCGATCGAGTGCGAGAGCCCGGTCTGCTTCATCACCTCGAGGATGCCGCCGTAGAACGGGAACTGCAGCACGATGCCGGAGACGCCGCGCACGCTCCGCGCGATCGCCTTCGCGTACGCGACCGGCGACTCGTGGAGCACCATCCCGAGCATGAGGAAGCCGCAGTTGACGACGTTGTGATTGAGGTCGAAGCCGTTCGCGCGGAAGTGGCGCACGAGGAACGTGAGCCCGATCGCGCCGGTGACGAACGAGAGGACGCGCGAGTGATCGAGCCGCCCCGCCGGCGTGTCGGGCCGCGCCGCCCCCGCGTCGCCGTCCGCCGGCGGGAGGTCGGCGCCCTCGACGCCGGTGACGCCGCTCTTCGGCTGCATGGAGACGACGAGGAGCGGCACCACGAGCGCGATCGCGGCGCACGCGAGGAGGTTGTAAGGTGCAAGCACCGTCTGGGTGAGCGGCACCTTCGCGTCGGGGCCGCTCACGCCGAGCACCTCGCTCACGAAGTTCTTCTCCGTGTTCATGAGCAGCGGCGCGCTCGCGGTGAGGCCCGCGTGCCAGAGCAGCATCGAGGTGTACGCGCCGGTGCCGAGGAGCGGGTAGTGGATCGCGACGCCGCGCGCGGCGAAGGTGCGGCCGACCTCGCGCGCGAGGAGCGCGCTCGCGACGAGGCCGAAGCCCCAGTGGAGCCACCCGGTGACGATCGCGAAGACGGTGACGAGGAGGAGCGCCTGCGTCGCGGTCTTCGGCATCGCGGTGAGCCGCGCGAGGAGCTTCTTCGCCGGCGGGCTCGCCGCGATCGCCTCGCCGGTGACGACGATGAGGATGATCTGGAGCCCGAACTTCAGGATCTCGGCGTTGCCGAAGCCGCCGGTCCACGTCGCGACGAGCCCGGCCGCGTCGCGCGTCTTCGCGAAGCCGAGCGCGAGCGCGACGAGCGAGAGCAAGAGCACGAGCACGAACGGATCGGGCATCCACCGGCGCACGATGCGATCGGCGAACCCTCCCGCCTTGGCGAAGACATGGACCACGGCGCGCGCACGATACCGCGAATCGAGCTTGCATCCACGGCGTCTTGGCCACTACCTGATCTCGTGAAGCGGCTCTGGGCATGCGCGTTCGCCGGCGCGCTCGCGGCGATCGCGGGCGGCGCCGAGGCGCAGCCGCTCAAGCGGGACGTCGCGCGCATTCGCACCGAAGCGACGTCGCCGCCGCGCATGCCCGCGCCGTTCATCCTGCCCGACCTCGCGCACTCGCGCCTCGACGTCGGCGTCGACGCGATTGTCGGCCGCCTCTCGGCGATCCCCGGCGTCGCGCGGACGAGCGCGCCCGCGACGCTCGTGCGCCCCGCGGTCGAGGCGAACGTGTTCGTGCCGCGGCGCGTGTACCTCGGCCTCGCATACCCGTTCGGGACCGCGCTCCCGCTCGACGGCGGTCTCGTCGAGGGCGAGGCGGCGCGCCCCGCCGGCATGCGTCGCTTCAGCGGCAACGTCGAGGCGCACGTGCGCACGGTGTTCCCGCTGCCGACGTGGCTCGAGATCGGCTTCGTCCTCGGCGTCGTGGTCCCGACCGCCGTCTTCGATCGCGGATATCGCCCGAACCGATCCGCGGTCGAGTCGGTGAGCTCGCTCGATCCCACCGGCTACGCCGGCTTCCTCCCCGGCCGCTTCGCGCTCCGTCCCGCGGGCGACCTCCGCATCCGGCGCGGGCCCGTCGTCTTCCAGGGGCGGCACGGCCTCGACATCCTGCTCGACAACCAGGGGATCGAGAAGGCGGCCCTCGTCGGCCGGCTCCTCGGCCACCTCGGCTACCTCGCGCGCCGCGACGTCGAGGTCTCGCTCGAGGCCTCGCAGGTGTACTTCCTCGCCTCCGACGACAAGGTGACGACGGGCACGGGGCCGGAGATCGCCTTCGCGGACCGGTACCGCGTGCGCGACGGGAACCGATCCTCGATCACGATCGGGCCCGCCGTGCGCGCGATGACGCGTCACTTCGACTACGGCTTCGCCTTCGTGACGAACCTCGGCGATCCGCGCTCGCCCGTCGCGGACGGCTTCATCGGCCTCCGCTTCTCGATCATCGGGCACGTCCCGCCGTGAGCTAGTTCGGCTGCGTCGTCGGGCTCTCGCTCGTCTTGCGCGGAGCGCTCGTCTTCGTCGCGGCGCGCTCGGCGGCGGCGCGGACGAAGCGGGCGAAGAGCGGGTGCGCCGCGGTCGGCTTGCTCTTGAACTCGGGGTGAAACTGGCAGCCGAGGAAGTAGGGGTGCTCCTTGAGCTCCACCATCTCGACGAGCTTCCGGTCCGGGCTCGTGCCGGAGAGGACGAGGCCTGCCTTCTCGAGGCGCTCGCGGTAGTCGTTCGCGAACTCGTAGCGGTGGCGGTGGCGCTCGCTGATCTCCGTCGCGCCGTAGGCGTCCGCCGCGATCGTGCCCGGGAGGAGCGAGCAGGGGAAGCCGCCGAGGCGCATGCTAGCGCCCTTGCTCCGCACGTTGCGCTGCTCGGGCATGAGGTCGATGACGGGGTGCGCGGTGTCGCGCTCGAACTCGGCGCTGTTCGCGCCCTCGAGGCCCGCGACGCTGCGCGCGTACTCCACCACCGCGAGCTGCATCCCGAGGCAGATGCCGAAGAACGGCACCTTGTTCGTGCGCGCCCAGCCGATCGCCTGGATCTTGCCCTCGGTGCCGCGGTCGCCGAAGCCGCCGGGGACGAGCACGCCGTCGACGTGGGAGAGGAGCTTCGCCGCCCCTTCGCGCTCGATCTCCTCCGAGTCGATGTAGTCGAGCTCGACCGAGACCTCGTTCGCGAGGCCGCCGTGGACGAGCGCCTCGTGGAGCGACTTGTACGAGTCCTTGAGGTGGACGTACTTGCCGACGACGCCGATCTTCACGCTCCCGCGCGCGGGCTTCTTGAAGCGCTCGACGATGCGCTGCCACGGCGCGAGATCGGGCGCGCGGCTCCAGATGTTGAGGCGATCGGCGATGAGGTCGTCGAGGCCCTCGGAGTGGAGGTGGAGCGGCAGCTCGTAGATGCAGGATACATCGATCGCGGAGATGACCGCGTCGGCGGCGACGTTCGAGAAGAGCGCGATCTTGTCCTTCGTCGGCTTCGAGAGCGGCTGCTTCGTGCGGCAGAGGAGGATGTCGGGCTGGATGCCGATCTCGCGCATCTCCTTCACCGAGTGCTGGGTCGGCTTCGTCTTCAGCTCGCCCGCCGTCTCGATGAACGGGACGAGCGTGACGTGGAGGCTGAGCGCGTTCTGCGGGCCGGCCTCGACCTTGAGCTGGCGGATCGCCTCGAGGAAGGGGAGGGACTCGATGTCGCCGACGGTGCCGCCGATCTCGATGATCGCGACGTCGGGGCGGTTCGCGGAGGAGTCGACCGCGTCGCGGACGCGCGCCTTGATCTCGTCGGTGATGTGCGGGATGACCTGCACCGTCGCGCCGAGGTACTCGCCGCGGCGCTCCTTCGAGATGACCGACTCGTAGATCTTCCCGGTCGTGAAGTTGTTCGCCCGCGTCATGCGGGCGGAGGTGAAGCGCTCGTAGTGACCGAGGTCGAGATCGGTCTCGGCGCCGTCGTCGGTGACGAAGACCTCGCCGTGCTGGTACGGGCTCATCGTGCCCGGATCCACGTTGATGTACGGGTCGAGCTTCATGATCGTGACCCGCAGGCCGCGGGCCTCGAGGAGCGCTCCCACCGATGCGCTCGCCAAGCCCTTCCCGATCGAGGAAACGACGCCACCCGTGACGAAGAGGAACTTGGTGGGCTTCCGGCTCATTGAATTGCCTCCGGGGCGATACCTCTACCTCCATCTCGGGCCGGCGTTGAGGCAAACCTGCCTCAGCGACCACACGACGCAGAAACCACGGGGAAACGGCGGTCGAGCTCAGACCCCGCGCGCCAGCGTGAGCAGGCTCGCGAGCGCTCCGGCGACGAACAGGGCGAGCGCGGCGAGGACGAGCCCCGCGCGCGCCGGCACCTGCCGCCGCGCGATCCGGAGGAGCGGGCGCCGCGCGTTCTCGCGGTACCCCGCGTCCGCGAGGGGCTCGAGCGCGAGCGGCTCGGCGGGGCCGAAGAAGACGCGGAGGAGCGGCGCGGACTCGTCGCCCGGCCCGAGCGGCCGGAGGCGGAAGCCGGGGACGCTCCCCTCGCCGGTGGCGCGGAAGAAGAGGCGACGCTGGACCGCGGCGAGGAGGAGCGCGAACGCGATCGTGAGGACGGCGGCGAGCACGCCGAGCCGTGCGTTCGTGAGGAGGAAGAGGCCCCACCCGCCGATCGTGATCGCGCCGGAGAGCTCGCGCGCGCGGTGCGCCGACCAGACCCGCCGCCGCGCCGCGCGCACGATCGCGACGCCGAGGACGGCGAAGCCAGCGAGCGCGAAGTCGAGGGCGCGCCCGCGGAAGAACGGCCGCGGGGGATACTCGCCGCGGCAGATCGACGGGCGGCTCGCGGCGGCGGCGCAGCGCGCGCGTCCGAGCTCGGCGCGCGCGCGATCGTGCTTGTCGTCCGCGGCGCGCGCGAGGGCGGCGTTCGCGTAGGCGCTCCCGATCAGGTCGCGGTCGGCGAGCGGGGCGAGGAGCGCGTACGCGCCGTTCGCGTCGCCGGCGCGCTCGAGCGCCTCGCCGTAGTCGGCGGTGAGCGGCGGCGCGGCGCCTCCGTGCTCGACCGCGAACGTGTGCTCCGCGCGGAGCTCGCGCGCGCTCGCCTCGATCTCGGCCGGCTCCGCGGCCGGATCGCGCACGAACGAGAGCGCGTGGAGCCGCGTCGCGCGCTCGTACACGCCGCCCGCCTCCTCGTGCAGGCGGCGCGCGCGGACCTCGCCCGCGAGAGAGCGCGCGGTCTCGACGTCGCCCTCGTCGAGCGCCGCCTGCGCCTCGCGCACCTTCGCGATCGCCTCGTCGTCCGCCATCGTCGCGTTGAGGCACGCGACGGTGAGGACGGCCGCGACCGAAGGCATCCCACTACGACAGCGCAGCCCTCGCCGCCACGCAAGCGGGCGCGCGCCCTTCAGCGCAGCCCTCGCCGCCACGCAAGCGGGCGCGCCCGCCTTCAGCGCAGCGAGCGCAGGTAGGTGAGGATCTCGGCGATCTCGGCGTCCGCGAGCTGCATCGGCGGCATCTTCCCGCGTCCCTTGCGGATGGTCCGCGCGAGCTCCTCGGCGCGGTAGAGGAAGGGACGGTCGACGAGGTTCGTGCCGATGTGCCCGCGCGCCTCCGGGCCGTGGCAGCCGGAGCAGCGATCAGTGTAGAGTGCACGCGCGTGATCGAGGCCGGCGTCGGGCGCGGCGTAGCGCCCGTCGGGCGTGGCCGCGACCGCGTCGAGCGCGGCGCTCTCGGACCGGAGCGGGAACACGTACGCCCCCGCGTCGGGGCCGAAGCTCGCCGCGAGCCACGCCACGAGCGCGGGCTCCTCGCTCGGCTCGAGGTTCGCGCCCCACGTCGCCATCTTCGTGACGACCTTCTTCCATTGCGCCTCCGTGAGCCGCTGCTGCTCGAGCATCTGCATCGTGTGGCAGGAGAGGCACGAGCGCTCCGCGACGCCGCGCGCGTCGATCGTCACCGGCGCGGGCGCGCTCGCTTCGGCCTCCACCGGCGGAGGCGGCGGCGGCGACTTCTTCGTGCACGCCGCGGCGAGGACGAGCGCGAGGGAGAGCGCGCGCTTCATGCGGCCGACCACGTCGCGGAGTGCCAGGCGTTCCAGAAGTAGCCGCTCGGGTTCCACTGTGCCTTCTCCGGCTGCACGTTGCCCTTCGCGTCGGTCGCGCGCGCGTGCGCCGTCAGCGTGCCGGTCATCGTCGCGGGGACGGTGAAGCGGAAGACCTGCCATCGTCCGGCGCCGGCTTCGCCCTCGAGCGTCGCGGGCTTCCAGGTCTTCCCGCCGTCGAGCGAGACCTCCACCTTCGCGATCGGCGCCTCGCCCGAGAAGGCGACGCCGGCGATCGCGTGGTCCTTCGCGGCCCCGATGATCGACTTCACCGGGAACGTCGTCGCGGTGCGCATCTTCTCGGGCGGCACCGCGGCGCCGGGCTCCACCGGCTCGATCGGCATCTTGTACGCGGTCTGCATGAAGAAGCCCGGCGCCTCCGTCTTCTCGACCGCGATGCGCGTGAGCCACTTCACCCAGTGATCGCCGGCCCAGCCGGGGACGACGAGGCGCATCGGCGCGCCGTGCTCGAGCGTGAGCGGCTCGCCGTTCATCGCGTACGCGACGAGGGTGCCGGGATCGAGCGCGCGCTCGATCGGGATGCTGCGGACGAACGCGGGCACGCTCGGCTTCGGCGCCGCGTCCGCCCCGCGGAGGTGCACGTGGGCGCCCTTCTTCAGCGCGGCGTCGAGGCCCGCCTTCTCGAGCAGATCCTTGAGGCGCACGCCGGTGAAGGTGGCCTGTCCCATCGCGCCGTGGTCCCACTGCAGCCCGGGCACGCGCGGCGCGTGGAACGAGCGGCCGTTCCCGGAGCACTGGAGCACCGCGGTGACGGTGACCTTCGGCAGCGCCTCGAGGTCGGCGACCTTCAGCGAGAGCTTCGACGTCACGAGCCCCTCGATCGCGAGCGCGCGATCGCGATCGAGCGCGGGCGGTCCGAAGTGGCTCCGCACGAAGAACGAGCGCGTGGGGATCGTGAGCTGCGTGAAGAGGTGCTGCGGGGTGGAGAGGTTCTGCGGATCGGCGCCGAGCTGATGGAGGACCGCCTCTCCCGCCTCTCTCGTCTCGTCCGCGCGCAGCGGCGACGCGAAGGCCAGCGCGACGCCCGCGCCGCGCAAGAGTCCGCGCCGCCCGATCATGGCGCGCACTTCATGCCGGGGGCGCGCCGAGGTCAAGGGCGCATGCTATGAGGCGAAGCCGTGAGGCGGCCGCAGTGGATACCGACGCGCTCCGACGTGCCGGGCGTCCTCTTGGCGCTCGTCATCGGTGGCGCGTCGGTCGGCCTCGTGAAGGCGCTGCCGTCGTCGCCGCTGATCTCGGACGTGCTCGTCGCCCTCTTCCTCGGCGCGCTCGTCCTCAACGTGCCGCCGCTGGCGCGCCTCGCCGGCCTCGGCCACGTCGGCAAGGAGCGCGAGCCGGATCGCTACGCCTCCGGCCTCCGCTTCACCGGCAAGTGGCTCCTCCGCCTCTCCATCGTCTTGATGGGCCTCAAGGTGCAGACCGGCTTCTTCGGCCGCACGGAGATCGAGACGATCTTCATCGTCGCGGGCGCGTCGATCCCGAGCACCTTCTTCTTCGCGCACGTCCTCGGCGTCGCGCTCCGCGTGCGGCGTCCGCTCGTCGATCTCCTCGCCGGCGGCACGATGATCTGCGGCGCGTCCGCGGTGAACGCGATCGCCCCCGCGGCCCGCGCGCACCGCGACGAGCAGGGCGTCGCGATCGCGGTCGTCTTCCTCTTCTCCGTGACCGCGATGCTCTCGTTCCGCACGCTCGCCTTCGCGTTCGGCCTCGACGCGTCGTTCGCGGGGCTGTGGAGCGGCCTCGCGGTGAACGACCTCGCGAGCGCGATCGCGGTCGGCGCGCAGATGGGGGAGGCGGGCGGCGTGATGGCGGCGGCGTCGAAGTCGGCGCGCATCCTGCTCCTCGCGCCGGTGCTCGTCTCGATCGCGCTCGCACGGCGCTCGAACACGAGCACGAGCGCGAAGAAGGGCCAGCTGACGAAGAGCGTCGTCGACGCGCTGCCGGCGTTCATCGTCGGGTACGTCGCGCTCGCGCTGGTGCGGGTCGCGGGCGATCGCGCCTTCGCGGGCGCGCCGGCGTGGGCGAGCTTCCTCGCGGCGGACAAGCTGGTCGTCGACGTCCTGATGTCGACGGTGTCCGCCGGCATCGGCCTCCACCTCGACGTGCGCTCCGTCCTCGCGTCCTCCGCGCGCGCGGTCGGCGTCGGCGCGGGCGCGTCGGTGTGGATGGCGGGCCTGACCCTCGCGATGATCGTCCTCCTCGCGCGCGGCCACACCGGCGTCGCGATCGCGCTCGGCGCCGCGGCGCTGCTCGCCGCCGTCGCGCTCCATCGCGTCTTCGCCGGCGAAGCGGCGAAGACGCGCGCGATCGAGCGGCGCTTCGAGGAGGGGCAGCTCCTCACGCTCGAGGAGTGCACGGTGCTGCTGGAGCAACGCGAGGCGGGCAGCGCGCTCGACGACACGTTCCTCCGTCGCTTGCTCGATCTCTTGAGCCCCTCCATCGGCGAGCTGATCCCGGCGCGCACGAGCCCGCTCGGTCACGGCGAGGGTTGTCGCTGGTTGACGTACTGGGAGGGGAAGACGGGCTGGGCGCTGGTCGCGGTGGTGCGGGAGCCGGGCTCGGTGACGCCCATCCACGCGCATCCTCATCGCATGCTCGGCAAGGCGATCGAGGGCCGCTTGGAGGAGCTGCGCTTCAAGGACGTCGCGGGCGGCGTGGAGCTCACGGCGCGAGAGGTGCTGGCGCACGAGCAGCTCGTCGAGGCAGAGGGCCTCGCGAGCCTGCACGTGGTCCGCGCCGTCGGCGACGCCCCGGCGATCGACATCCAGCTCCGCGGCCCCGAGGTCGGCAAGCCGGGCCGCCTGCTGCGTCCGGCGAGGGACGTCGACGTCCTCACGCTCCCCGTCGGCGCGCGCATCGACGCAACCGAAGAGATCGACGCCCGCCCCGGCCAGAGCGGCGACGGCGCCGCCGCCGGCCGCGCCGCGACGTGAGAGCCGCGCGTCGCCTGGCTCGCCGCACGCGAGCCTTTGCGGCTACGCGTGCGCGACGACGAGCATGCGTGAGGGCATTCGCAGGTTGCGGATGGCGTGCGGGTGCGCGAAGCCCGCGGCGGCGAGCCACTTCGTGTAGTCGGTGGCGCGGTAGCACGTCGCGTTCGAGGTGATGCGGAAGTAGAGGGCGAAGGCGTCGCCGCCGGCGTCGACGGGGGCGTCGTCCGGCGGCGTCTCGATCTCGAAGATGCCGATCGTCGCGCCGGGCTTCATCGCCGCCCTCACGCGGCGGAGGATGCTCAGGTTCTCGTCCGCGCCGAAGTGGTGGAGGATGTTGCTCAGCAGCACCGCGTCGCGGGGCGGACCGAAGTCGGCGGTGCGGAGGTCGCCCTCCTCGAAGGTGACGACGTCGTCGTAGCCGTTCGCCTTCGCGATCTCGCGCGCGGCGGCGAGCGCCTCCGCGCGATCGAGCACCGTGCTCCGCAGGCCCGCGTGCCTCCGCGCGAGGGCGGCGCCGAGCCAGCCGTGGGAGCCGGCGATGTCGAGCAAGTCGCGCGCGCCGGGGGGGACCGGGAAGTTGTCGACGACGAACCAGGACGACGCGCGCGCGTTCTCGAACATCGAGCGCTGGTAGAGCGCCCAGTCGGTGAACCACTCCTGATCGTGGAAGTCGACGCCTTTGCCCGTGACCAGGACCTCGTCGAGCTGCTCGATCATCCGCCACTGCGGCGCGCCGAACTGCGTGAACGCTTCGTACGGCTCCTTCGCGCCGGGGCCGTACCAGCGCCGCGCGCGGCGCGTGAGGGACCACGCGCCGGCGCGGAGCTCGACGTAGGACATCGCGCGCAGCACGCGCAGCAAGAGGCGCAGGCACTCCGCGTCGAGCGCGAGGTCCGCCGCGAGCTTCGGCGCGGTGATGGGGCCGTCCTTCGCGAGCTTGCGGAAGACGCCCGCGCGCTCCGCCGCGATGACCGCGCGCGCCTGGAGCGGGCCGAGGAGCGTGTCGAGGACGGGGAGCGGCGCGTCGAGGAGCTTCAACGCGACCCACTCGGGGAGGTTCGAGGCGGCGAGGCCGTATCGCATGCGCCGGGAATGATGCACCTTTTTCGAACGCTTTCGCGCGGCGAGAGATTTTTCGTAACTTTCGCTGCCGGAGCGCCAAGTACCGCCGTGGCCATCCTTGCTCGCCCTGGGCTCGTGCCCGCCATGCCGTTCCCGATCGCGGAGCGGACGGAGGCGGCCGCGATCGCCCCGGCCTTGGAGGCGCTCTACGCCGCGCACGGCACGCGCATCCACCGGTTCCTCCGCGACCTGCTCGGCGACGCGACCCTCGCCAAGGACGCGACGCAAGAGACCTTCGTCCGCGCGTACCGGAAGCTTGGGACCTTCGAGTCCGGCGCGAACGTCGTGCCCTGGCTCTTCGGCATCGCGCGGAACGTGTCGCTCGAGCTGCGGAAGGCGCGCGCGCGGACGGGCAAGTGGATGGTCTCCGATCCCGACGCCGACGCGGCGTGCGAGAGCAGCCCCGAGCGCGACCTCCTCGGGCGCGAGGCGCTGCGCGTGGTGGGGGCGGCGCTCTCGCAGCTGCCGGAGGAGCGGCGCGCGATGCTCTTGCTGCGGCTCGATCACGGGCTGTCGTACGACGACATCGCCGTGACGATGGGCTGCTCGCTCGCGAAGGTGAAGGTCGAGATCTTCCGCGCGCGCGAGGTGCTGCGCGACGTGATGGCGACGTACCAAGGAGGAGAGAGATGAGCGCGTGTGAGCGCGCGATCGAGGTCGAGGACATGATCCTCGGTCTCGATGCGGATGCCCGTTCGAGGTCCGAGCTCGAGGCCCACGTCGAGTCGTGTGCAGATTGCATGGAAGCACGCGACATGTTCCTCGCCGAGCGCGCGCTCTTCGCGGCGCGCCCCGCCGCCCCGCCGCCCGAGCTCGAGCGCCCCGCTGCGCGCGTGGTGCCGCTGCGCGCGTACGCGTCGCGGGTGCTCGCCCGTCTCGTCTCCACGAGGACGTGGGGTCCCGGGTTCGCCGGCGTCGCGGCCGCGGTCGCGCTCTTCGCGTTCGGGCACCCGTTCGCGGAGCGGCCCTCGCGCTCGCTCGTGGGGGACTGCGCCTCGAGCGCGCCGCCGGTCTCCGCTCCGGCCTCGGCCTCGGACGAGCCGCTCACGTGCGACGCGCGCGGCGTCTCGGCGCCCGCTCCCGCGATGACGCTCGCCTCGCACACGGTGGAGGCTCCGCAGTGCGTCGCGTCCGATCGCGCGACGTGCGAGCTCCCGGAGAGCATGAGCGTAACTTCTTCGCTCGCCACGCCATGAAGAGGACGTGAACAAGCTCACTCCTTGGATCCTCTCCCTCCTCACCATCACGCAGTGCGCCCACTCGGAGGCGGTCGAAGAGCCCGCGCCGACGAAGACCGCCGCCGCGGTCGCGCCGTCACCGACCGTCGCGCTGCTGAAGAGCGACGCCGACCCCGCGGTGAAGGTGCCGATCGACGGCCTGCCTTCGTTCGGGGACGAGAGCGCCGCCGTCACCGTCGTGATGTTCACCGACTACGAGTGCCCCTACTGCGCGAAGGCGAACGCGCGGTTCACGAAGCTGAAGGAAGAGTACGGCGCCGACCTCCGCGTCGTCGTCGCGAGCCAGCCGCTCCCGATCCACGACCACGCCGCCGCGGCCGCGCGCGCGTTCCTCGCCGCGGTCGAGCAAGGCAAGGGCGAGGCGATGCACGCGAAGCTCTTCGCGATGAACGACGCGTCGCAGACGATGGACGACGAAGGCCTCCGCGGCGCCGCGCGCGAGATCGGGCTCGACGTCGCCGCGTTCGACCGGGCGCGCACGGGGCCGTCCACGGCCTCCGCGCTCGCGAAGTCGGAGGTCCTCTCGAGCAAGCTCGGGGTGAACGGCACGCCGACGTTCTTCGTGAACGGGCGCCGCATCGTCGGCGCGCGGCCGATCGAGACGTTCCGCGCCCTCTTCGACGAGGAGCGCACGAAGACGCGCGCGAACGGGCTCGACTACGCTCATCTCATCGCGCAGCTGCCGGAGCCACTGCCGCCGAAGGTCGAGCTCGTCGAGGACGACTCCGTCTACGACGTCGACGTCGCGTCGGCCCCCACCCGCGGCGCCTTCCAGGGACCGATCACGGTGGTGCTCTTCTCCGACTACGAGTGCCCCTACTGCGTGCGGGCGGAGAAGACGCTGCGCGAGCTCGAGGCGCAGCGGCCCGGGCAGATCAAGATCGCCTACAAGTTCCGCCCGCTCCCGTTCCACAAGAACGCGCGGCTCGCGGCGAAGGCGTCGCTCGCGGCGGAGCGGCAAGGGAAGTTCTGGCCGTACCACGACGTGCTCCTCCAGCATCGCGACGCGCTCGGGCGCGACGACCTGATCAAGTACGCGACGGAGCTCGGGCTCAGCCCCGGCCGCTTCGAGCGCGACATGGATGATCCCGCGCTCGAGGAGCGCATCAAGGCCGATGAGGAGCAGGCGGACAAGCTCGGCGCGAAGGGCACGCCGACCGCGTTCATGAACGGCCGCCGCATCACCGGCGCGCAGCCGCTCCCGAGGTGGCTCGGGTTGGCGGAGCGCGTCAAACCGTCCGCGAACTGACGCAAGGTTTGCGTCTCGCCTCATCGAGCGACGGAGGTCGCGCGCGCCTTCAGCCCGCTCATCACCCGTGCTAATCCGCCGCTCATGTCCGGCGAGCACATCGGGATCACGGGTTACGACAGCTTCCACTTCGTCGTCGAGAACCTCGAGCGGAGCCGCAAGTTCTATCTCGAGCGCTTCGACTTCAAGGAGGTCGCGCGCGCGGGCGACGAGCTCGTGCAGCGCGGCGGCCAGCAGGCGTCCGTGTTCGGCGCGGGCGACGCGCGCGTCGTCGTGTCGACGCCGCTCCGGCAGTCGTCGAAGGCGGCGCGTTTCCTGAAGCACCACCCCGCCGGGGTGATGAGCCTCAGCTTCCGGGTGACGAACCTCGACGAGACGATCGCGTTCCTCGAGAAGCGCGGCGGCACGTTCCTCGCGGACCCGCTCGAGGACAAGGACGAGAGCGGCGGCACCTACCGCTCGATCGAGATCGCGACGCCGCTCGGCGACGTCGCCTTCCGCTTCGTCGAGCGCAAGGACTACAAGCGATTCGCGCCCGGCTTCGTCGACGTCGGCGGCGGGCACGCGTCGAACCCGGTCAACATGTTCGGCATCCGTGACATCGATCACGTCACGTCGAACGGCCTCACGATGCAGCCGATCATCGGCTGGTACCGCGACGTGCTCGGGATGGAGCCGTTCTGGGACATCAGCTTCCACACACAGGACGTCGCGAAGGCGCGCGTGTCGGGGTCGGGCCTCCGCTCGATCGTGATGTGGGATCCGAAGAGCGGGGTGAAGTTCGCGACGAACGAGCCGCTCCGCCCCCACTTCCGCGACTCGCAGATCGCGAAGTTCGTCGAGGACAACAAGGGCCCCGGCGTCCAGCACATCGCCTTCGCGGTCGACAACATCATCAGCTCGGTCGAGGAGCTGAAGCGCCGCGGCGTCGACTTCATGGAGACGCCGAAGGCGTATTACCTCGCGCTGCCGGAGCGCCTCGCCGCGCTCGGCATCACGAACGTGAAGGAGGAGATCGCGGAGCTCGAGCGCCTCCAGATCCTCGTCGACGGCGCGCACTCGAAGTACATGCTCCAGATCTTCCTCCGCGAAGCGGCGACGATGTACGACGAGGTTCGCGCGGGTCCGTTCTTCTACGAGGTCATCCAGCGCTGCGGCGACGAGGGCTTCGGCTACGGCAACTTCCGCGCGCTCTTCGAGAGCATCGAGCGCTTCCAGAAGGGCTCCCCCGCGAAGGCGTCATGATCGATCGCATGAGCGTCGGGCTCATGCCCGACAAGCCGCACACGGCGCTGCGCGACGAGAACGGGCACCTCTTCTACGAGGAGATGTTCACGCGCGGCGGCTTCAGCGGCGCGTTCACGTACCTCTACCATCGGTTCGCGCCGACCCCCGCGCTCGAGGTCACGCCGTCGCGCCGCGGCCACCCGGTCCCGAAGCTCCACGAGCCGGGGCTCCATCCGCTGAAGCGCCGCCTCTACGACACACGGCGGATGAAGGCGTCGGGCACCGTCTTCGACGGCCGCGTGCCGATCCTCTTCAACAAGGACGTCGCGATCTACTTCGCGGTCCCGGCCGCGAGCGACGACGCGTACTTCGCGAACGGCGACGGCGACGAGCTCTGGTACGTGCAGGAGGGCGCGCTCCGCCTCGAGTCGTCGTGCGGATGGCTCCCGGTGCGGGAGGGCGACTACGTCTGGATCCCGAAGTCGATGATCCATCGCTGGCACCTCGTCTCCGGGTCCGCGCGGATGATGTGCTTCGAGGGCACGCAGGGCGTGATGATCCCGAACGACTTCCGGAACCCGGTCGGGCAATTGAAGATGGATGCGCCCTACACGCATCGCGACTTCGTCCGCCCGGAGGGGCCGATCGCGACGCCGGACGCCATCCCGGAAGGGCCGCACGAGCTCTACGTGAAGAAGGGCGGCGCGTTCACGAAGCTCGTCCTCGAGCGGACGCCGATGGACGTCGTGGGCTGGGACGGCTTCGCGTACCCGTGGGCCTTCAACATCGAGAAGTACCAGCCGAAGACGGGGCTCGTGCACCTCCCGCCGACGATCCACACGACCTTCGCCGGACCCGGCTTCCTCGTCTGCTCGTTCGTGCCGCGCGTGACGGACACGCACCCGCAGGCGATCCCGTGCCCGTACCCGCACTCGAGCGTCGACTGCGATGAGGTCATCCTCTACGTGCGCGGCAACTTCACGTCGCGGCGCGGGGTGGGGCCCGGCGCGCTCTCGCTCCACCCCGCCGGCGTGGTGCACGGCCCGCATCCGGGCGCGTACGAGGCGAGCATCGGCACGGTGCGCACCGACGAGATGGCGGTCATGCTCGACACCTACCTGCCGCTGCTCCCGACGCTATCGTCCCAAAGCTTGGAGGATGCCGGGTATCATGACACCTGGCGCTCCGCGAAGTAGCGTCCTCTTTCGACGAACCACCGATGGGGCGGACGCTCGTACTTGCCGCAGTGATGAGCCTCATGCCGAAGGGCTGCGCGGAGCTGCTCGGGCAGGGGCAGCCTCCGCCGCCGCCGGCCGAGCCCCCGCCGCTCCCGCCGTCGAGCGCGCCGCCGCCGCCGGTGTTCGTCTTGCCGGACGACGGACCCGGACCGTCGCCCGCGCCGACGGCGGCGCCCGAGCTCCAGAAGGCGCGCGCGGCGGCGGAGGCGCGCGACTTCAAGAAGGTCCGCGCGCTCCTCGAGAAGAAGGTGAAGTCGGGCAAGGGCAACCGTGAGGAGGCCACGCTCCTGCTCGAGTCCTGCAGCGCGCTGAAGGACAAGCCCTGCATGGAGATCGCGAAGAAGGCGTACCCCGAGCTCGAAGGCTTCTGATCGCAGCGGTTGGTTCCGCGCTTGCTCTCACGAGCAGGCACGATGTCTCTCACCGCCCGAACCGCCCGATCCGCCTCCGTTCTCGCGCTGCCGGCGCTCATGGCTCTGCTCTCGGCGTGCGGAGGTGCTCGCAAGAATGCCCCCGCGCCACAGACGGGTGAGGCCACGCTGACCGCGGCGCAGCTCGAAGGCGGCGGCCTCGAGAAGATCCTCGTCACCGAAAAAGGATCGATCGCGATCGTCGAGCGCGACGGTTGCATGGCGATGGTCCGCGAGACGCCGACGCCGAGCGGGCCCGTCGACGAGATCCAGACGCGGTGCGCGAAGCCCGAGCGCATGCAGAAGTGGTTCGAAGGCGCGGACAAGGTCGCGTCGAAGATGGCGCTCGAGCCGATGAAGGTGCCGGAGCGCCCGGCGTTGCGTCATCACGGGCGCGGGCACACGCTCGACGAGGGCGACGAGAGCGCGCAGGCGATCGTGGACCCGCGCGGACCCGCGACCGCGAAGGTGCTCACCGCGAACGGCCGCCTGATGCGCGTGACGAAGGACGCCGACGTCACGCGGATGAACGCCGAGGTCCGCGCGTTCGCCGACGAGCTCGCGGGCGCGGAGAAGGTCGCGCCCGGCCCCGCCTCCGCGAACGGCTGGCAGATGCTCCACGTCAGCGGCCCCGCGCGCGTCATGTTCGCGGGCACGCCGACGCGCGGCACGCTCGACGCGCGCGTCTCGACCAACGGCCAGTACCTCTGCGAGTTCACGACCGTGTTCGGCGGCGACTCGCCGGTCCGCGCGACGAAGAGCGGCTGGCTCAAGCCCGCGAGCGCCGCCCGCGCGATCGACGTCGTGCTCGGCCCATGGAGCGCGCCGACCGCCGCCGTCCCCCCACGCACGGCGTTCGCCGCCGGCATGAAGGGCGGGACCGAGCAACGCTCGAGCCCCGCCGCCACCGCCGCCGTCTTCGAGCTCTTCGGCGAGGTCCAGGAGGCCCTCGGCGACGCGTGCCTCCCGGAGCTCGAGCCGCCGACCGCCGGGGCGCTCGGCCTCTAGCCTCGGCCGCGTCGAGGCGTCGAGGCGTCGATGCTAGAATCGCGGTCGATGCTGGCCCACGATCTCGCCCACGCAAGACCCCGCCGCATTCGCCGCGCCGAGTACGATCGCATGGCCCAGCTCGGCTTCTTCCGCGGCGAGCGGGTCGAGCTGATCCGCGGTACCGTCGTCGCGATGTCTCCGATCGGTCCGCCTCACTCGAGCGTCGTCGATCGGCTGACTCGGTTGCTCGTTCGCGCGCTCGATCCTCGTGCGCTGGTCCGGATTCAGCAACCGTTCCTCGCGCACGACGAGTCGGAGCCTGAACCCGACGTCGCGGTGGTCCCCGACGGGCTCTACGCCGACGCCCATCCGGATCGCGCGTTTCTCATCATCGAAGTGGCGGAGTCCTCGCTCGACTACGAGCGGGAGGCGAAGGCGCCGCTCTACGCCGCGTCCGGCGTCGACGAATATTGGATCGTCGACGTCGCGGCTCGCTCCATCGAGGTGTACTCGCACCCCGTGAACGGTCGCTACCGTAGCCTCCGCACCGTCGACGAGGACGGCTCCGTCACGATCGCCGCGTTCCCGGACGTGACCATCGAGGTCGCGACCCTCTTCGCGTGACCGAATGACCACTACGGAAGCCGGGCGAGGTCGAGCCAGCGGCCTTCCGCGCTCGGCTGGAAGCCCGCGGCGCGCGCGCTCGTCACCGCGATCTGGTCTTCGTGCCATAGCGGGATGAGGGAGGCGCGCGCGGCGATCGTGCGTTCGAGGTCGGCGTAGAGCGCGCGGCGCTCCGTGGGATCGTTCTTCGCGGCGGCCTGATCGAGGAGGCGATCGATCGCCGGATCGCGGACGCGGCCGCGGTTCGCGCCGGCGGGGGGGACGTTCGAGGAGTGGAGGAAGAAGCGGAGGACGTTCGGCTCCGTCACCTCCGGCATCTGCAGCATCGCGAGCTCGAAGTCGCCGGCGTTGAGGCGCGCGAGCATCGTCCCGAGCTCGAGCGGCACCACCTCGAGCTCGATCCCGAGCGGCGCGAAGTCCTGCGCGAGCTGGCGCGCGATCGTGTTGCGGAGCCGATCGGTCGAAGTGAGGAGCGTCAAGCGGAGCGGCAGGGGAACGCCCGCGGCGCCGAGCTCCGCGCGGACGCCGTCACGATCGAACGCGATCGCGGCCGCCGGCGTGTGCGCCCAGTGCGTGGGCGGCAGCAGCGTGCTCGCCGCCGTCGCGTGGCCGGCGAAGAGCGTCGCCGCGATGCGCGCGCGATCGATCCCCGCCGCGAGCGCGCGCCGGACCTTCTCGTTCGCGCCGAGGCCGCTCTCGTGGTTCACGAGCAGGTAGGTGAGGTTCGCGCCTGGACGCGCGACGACGTCGATCCCTCGCGTCTTCGTGAACGAGGGCAAGAGGGTGGGGGAGAACCCGTTGACGACGAGGTCCGCGCGGCCGGCGTGCATCCGCAGCGCGCGCGCGTTCTCGTCGTGCACGGTGCGGATCGTGACGCCGTGCGCCGGCGCCGGCAGCGCGCCGTCCTTCGCCGGCGCGAGGACGATCGCGCCCTCTTCTCGTCGCGCGACCATGAACGGACCGAGGCCGTCGAGCGAGCCGTCGCCGCGCGGAGGTCCGGCCGCCTCGTCGGCGCGGAGGATCGGGATCTCGAGATCGGTCAGCAGCGTCGCGTGCGGATGCTTCAGCGAGACGAGCACCGTGCGCTCGTCCTCGATCGTGACGCGATCGATCGGCTCGACCACGCGCGCGTGACGCGAGCCCACCGCCGGCGACTGGAACGCGGCGATCGTCGCCGCGACGTCGCGCGCGCCGAACGGCGCGCCGGAGTGGAACCGCGCCTCGCGGAGGCGCACGCGGAGGCGGCCCTCGTCCCACTCCCACGATCGCGCGAGGTACGGGCGCGGCTCGAGCGTGCTCGGATCGAGGCGCACGAGGCCGGCGTGGAGGAGCCGCGTCGTGCGGAGCGCGACGGCGTCCGTCGCGTAGCGGGGATCGAGCGTCTCCGCGTCGGTCGGGACGAGCATCTCGATCGGGCGGGTCGCGTCGGACGCCGCCTGGTCGCGCGTGCACGCGGCGAGTAGCAGGAGCAGGGCCGCGCGCCGACGCATGCGCCGCGTCTACCAGAGAACCCCCTCCACGACTGTGTCCACCGCGACGGACCAATGGAATCAGCGTGGATGTGGTCACGGCGCCCACATCCGCGTTTCAGAAATCGAGGAAATTTTCAGATCTCCGCTCCGGCGAGCCGCGGCACCGAGGTTGCTCAAGAGACAACCGGAGGTGATGACGATGCGAGCTGTCCCCATCGCGCTTTCGGTCCTTTCGTTGCTGGCCGCGGTCGGTTGCGCGGACGTCGAGTCCGCCGAGCGCCGCGCGCGGACGGCGGGGCCGCGCGTCGAGGCGCCCGCCGACGGCACGCCCGCGCCGGCGGTCGAGGACGCGGAGGGGACCTTCGACGTGAAGGGGCACACCCCGCTCGCGGGCGCGGAGTCGGTCGACGTCCTCGCGGTCGGCGACGACGGCGCGCTCACGAAGGTCACCAACGTCCCGGTGAAGGACGGCGCGTTCGACGCGAAGCTCGCCGCCGACCAGAGCCCGACCGGCGTGTTCGTCCTCAAGGTGCTCGGCGTCGGCGATGCGGTGCTCGGCTCCGGCGTCGTGAACGGCCTCCCCGCCTTCGTGCAGGCGTTCGTCGTCGACGCGACCGTCGACAGCGTCACCACGATCAAGACGGAGATCTTCGAGACGACCGCGAAGGGCGGCGTCGCGGGGGTGCAGAACTACCTCAACGTCATCGACGCGTACGTCGACGCGCAGCTCGCGAACTCGATCACGGTCCTCGGCGTGTTCACGACCGACTTCAACTCCGTCATCGGCGCGCTCTCCGAGGCCGTCATCGCGGCGGAGAACGTCATCGTCGAGACGCTGAACAAGGCGGGGATCCCGGTCGACGTCAGCGCGCTCCAGAAGGCGCAGGTCACGGCCGTGAGCGGGCTCCAGGGGTTCGTCACCGACGCGAGCGGGCAGCTCGTGAAGTCGAGCAAGAGCTTCGTCGAGGCGCTCCAGGCCGCGAGCGCGAAGGCGGCCGCGCCGATCGACAAGGCGATCTTCAACGCGGTCGTGACCGGCGGCGCGACCTTCAGCACGACGTTCAAGCAGAAGGCGCCGGCGCAGGAGCGGATCGGCTTCGCCGCGTCGAAGTCCGCGTTCTCGTTCGAGAGCTCGGTCGCGGAGACGGAGCTCCTGAAGCTCGACGGCGGCGCGGGGACCAAGGCGGCGTGGAGCGACTTCCTCGCTTCGGTGAGCAGCGCGCAGAACCTCGGCGACCTCGAGGCGGCGAAGCAGAGGCTCACCGACGTCCTCGCCGGGCCGAAGAACGCGAAGCAGATCCTCGCCGCGATCGTCGAGCAGCTCAAGAACGCGCTCCAGATCCTGAACCTCGATCAGATCCTCGACGCGCTCGCGAAGATCGACCGCTCCGACCTCCCCGAGACGGCGCGCCTCGTGCAGAAGCAGATCGTCCAGTGAACGCCCGCCTCGGCTCCGGTCTCGCCCTCGCCGCCGCGATCGCGTTCGCCTCCGCCTTCGCCGCGACGCGCCGCGCGCACGCGGACGACGGCGCCGGCGACGTCGCCGCCGCGAACGAGCGCTGCGCGAACCGCCTCGCGATCGCGTTCGTCGGCAAGAGCGCCGCCGACGCCGAGCTCACGGCCGCGGACCCGAAGGCGGCGCTCGACGGCCTCCTCGACAGCGAGGACTTTCGTGAGCGCTTCGCGCGGTTCGTCAACATGAAGTTCAACGACGCGCCCGGCGCGAAGCAGCTCGAGGACGCGCCGTACTGGGTCGCGCGGCTCGTCCTCGCGGAGGACCGGCCGTGGTCCGACATGTTCCTCGGGAAGCTCCGCCTCGTCGAGATCGCGAGCCAGGTCGCGATCCGCGAGGACGCGGCCGGCCTCGGCTACTTCCGCGGCATCGACTGGTACCGCCGCTACGAGGGCAACGAGGAGAACGGGATCAAGCTCGCGACCGCGTACCGGATCATGAACAACGTCGTCGGGCTCCGCCTCACCGCGACGACGGCCGCGCCCGACGCCGACCACGGCCTCGCGGGGCGTCAGGCCGGCGGCTGCAAGGGCTGCCACTTCGACGGCTGGTTCGCGCTCGACAAGGTCGCGGCCGTGCTCCCGAAGAAGGGCGAGGCCTTCGACGCCTACCGCGGCGGCCCGAAGGAGATGCTCGGCGGCCAGCAGATCGCGAACGACGTCGAGCTCGTGACCGCGCTCGTCGCCTCCGAGAACTTCTCCGTGAACGCGTGCCGCCTCGCGTTCGAGTTCCTCAACGGCCGCGAGGACAACCGCTGCGACGGCCCGGTCCTGGATCGCTGCGTCGACACGTTCAAGGCCGAGAAGACGATCACCTCCGCGCTCGCGTCGATCGCGCGTGAGCCCGGTTTTTGCGAGTGAAGGGGAGTCATGCGGATCGTGCTCGGGATGATGGTGGCGATGGTGCTCGGGACGTCGGCGGCGGCGTGCGCGGAGACGAGCTGTCTCGAAGGCGACTGCCGCCGCGGCCGCGTCGGCGCGGACGACGAGGCGGACGGCGCGCCCGGCGGCGGCGCGGAGGACGAGGTCCCGAAGCTCCCCGCGTGCACCACCGTCGGCAAGCCCCACCTCGGCCTCGGCGGCGTCGACGTCGCGGCCCGCCCGAACGAGGACGTGCCGGCCGGCGATCGCGCGCGGATGAAGCCGTTCAGTGCGCTCGTCACCGACTACCGCCGCGTCCTCGGCGCCGAGAACGTCCCCGCCTCCCTCAACGGCGCGGCGAGCACGTTCGGCGTCGCGTCGGAGCGCTGGTTCCTCGAGCCGATCGCGAGCGCGGTCTACGTCAACGCGGCCTTCGACGTCGGGTTCGAAGGTTGCAACAACCTCACGAAGAAGGACGCGAGGTTCGCCACGATGCCGACGAAGGACACCGCCCGCGCTGCATGTGAGGAGTGGACGCGCAAGTTCTGGAGCCGCGCCGCGACGCCGGAGCAGCTCGACGCCTGCGTCGCCGTCGCGCTCGAGACCACGAGCGAGACGGTCCCGCCGCGCCGCTGGGCCTACGCCTGCGCGAGCGTCCTCGCCGCGACCGGGTTCTTGACGTTCTGAGGAGATGACGATGATGAAGCTCTCTCGCCGTGGGTTGCTCTCTGGCTTCGGCGCGATCGCCGGCGCCTCGTGGATCGGTCGCGCGCACGCCGACGCGACCGCGAAGTCGGCGGTGGTCTCGATCTTCTTCGAGGGCGGGTTCAACGCGATCTTCTCGAGCGCGGACTCGTTCGCGGCGAAGGGCTCCTTCGGCGTCACCGCGTCGAACGTGAAGGACGTCGGCAACGGCCTCGTCGTCGACGCCTCGACGATCGGCACGCTCGGCGACTGGGCGCTCGGCCACATGGCCGCGATCGGCAACCGCCACGGCGCGACGGATCACCTCTCGGCGGTGCGCAACAACTTCACCGACGGGGCGCAGAGCTACGCGGTGCAGCTCGCGGCGGCGATGGGCGGCGAGGCGTCGTTCAAGGCGGTCGCGCTCGGCGGGCTGCCGTTCGCGGGGCCGTCGCCGTCGACGAAGGGCGTGTCGCTCCAGCTCCTGCGCTCGATGGAGGACGTGTCGCGCGCGCTCGGCCTCGGCGCGGCCGATCCCGCGCGTCCGGCGCGGAGCGCGTCCGGCGCGGCGCTCGAGCGTTCGCGGCAGATGAGCGCGCCGCAGCTCATGAAGAACCCGAAGTCGCTCTCGTTCGCGCGCGACGCGTACGCGACGTGCGTGAGCTCGCTCGCGAAGCCGCCGCTCACGCTCGACGCGGGGAAGATCGCGCAGACGTACGGCGCGCGGAGCGGCGGCTCGCTCGACGGCCTCGCGGCGAAGCTCGCCGCGGCGGAGATGATGCTCCGCTCCGGCACGAACGTGGTCACGATGTCCGATCTCGGCTGGGACACGCACGGCGACGGGCGCGGCGCCACCGTGCGCCGCCGCATGAGCGCGGAGGTGATCCCGGCGCTGAAGACGTTCCTCGCGCGCCTCCGGAGCGAGCCCGAGCTCGCGCGGATCAACGTGTCGGTGATCCTCCACGGCGACTTCGCGCGCAGCCTCCCGAGCTCCGATCACGCGCCCGCGCTCTCCGCGCTCGTGATCGGACCCAACGTGAAGGTCGGCACGACGGGCCGCGTGACGGACACGGTGTCGCTCAAGCCCGGCACCGGCGCCTCGCGCGAGATGTGGTCGTACCTCGCCGCGCTCTCGAAGGTGACCGACAACCCGTTCGGCGCGAACCCCCACGCGGCGGTCGTGGCGTAGCTCAATCGAGGCCGAGGGCGAAGCGCAGCGCGTCCTCGAGGCGGCGCAGCTTGAGCGCCGAGAGCGAGCCGGCCCGCTCGATGAGGTCGGCCTTCGCTATCGTGACGAGCCAGTCACAATTGATGACGCAGTCCCGCGGAAGGCCCTCACGGCGACCGATCTTCACTTCGAGGGAGAAGCCTCGCACGACGGTCGTAGCCGGAGCGACGATCACCATCGCGCGCATTTCGTAGGCTTCCTGACGCGAGAGCAGGAGCACCGGGCGCTGCTTGTCCATTCGTGCCCACCAGATCTCTCCGCGCTTCACTCGTCGTCCCACGGAAGATCGGCGAGGGCACGTCTCGCCGATGCACGAGCTGCAGCCACCTCTGCGGGCGTCTCTGGTTTGTCGCGATAGGCGCGCACGTAGTCCTCGACGAGGCGAGCACGCTCCTCCTGCCGAGTGAGGAGTCGGAGAGCTCTGCTCACGGCCGCGCTGCGGGACTCTCCGGTCTGCTCCCGTACTTGCTCGAGCTTGCGTAGCAGCTCGAGGTCGACGCTCACCGCGATCTTCGCCGTTCTCCCCACAGTATGACTCAATCCTACTCGTGCTCGCCTCGGCGTCAACCTGGAGTCAGTTCGTCGCCGGTGCGGGCGCGCTCGGCTTCTCCGCGACGATCTCGACGGTGGCGCCGCGCTCGAGGCCGAGCGTCAGCTTCGTGCCGGGCGACGCGTGCGTGAGGCCGGCGAACAGATAGCCGCTGTCGCCGGTGACGTCGTGGCCGTCGACGGAGACGATGACGTCGCCCGCGACGATGCCCGCCCGCGCCGCGGCGGTGCCGGGGCGCACCGCCTTCACCGTGATCGGCCCCGGCTCCATGCCCGGCCGCGGCTCCCAGCCCTGCGTGACGACGCCGAGGTCGCCGGTGAGCGCGCCCTTCGCGCGGGCCTTCACCGCGCGGAGCGGCGGCAGCTCGGTCGCGCGCCCCGCCTCGATCGTGAGCGGGAAGAAGATCGGCGCCCAGCCGGACTCGGGCGAGAACGCGAGGATCATGCTCTTCCCCGGCGGGGCCCGCTCGAGCTCGAAGCGCCCGTCGGCGTCGGTCACGTGGCGCCGGTCGTCGTTGCCGATCGGGATCGAGCCGATGTTGCCGTCGTTCGGCGTCGCGAAGACGGACATGCCGGCGACCGCCGCGCCGCCCTCGAGCGCGACGATCCGCCCGCGCACGGTGGTGTGCGGCTCGAGCGTGAGCGCGACGCCCTCCTTCTTCTCGCCCTGACCGATCGCGATCGTCGTGCTCGCGCGTCCCTCCGCCGCCTCCGCCGCGATCGTGTACTGACCGGGCGGCAGATCGCCGAGCGCCCAGCGCGTGCTGCGGAAGACGTCCTCGCGCCGCGTCACGCCGGTCTTCGGATCGTTCGCGCCGATCGTGAACCGCTCCGGCAGCTTCCCGCTCGTGACCGCGAGCGTGCCGGAGACCGCGCCCTCGCGCCGGATCGTGATCGTGACGCTGGTCCCGATTTTGATGTTTTCGACCGCGGCCTCGCCGCCGCCCTTGCGGAACGCGCAGACGGTGTAGCTGCCCGGCGCGAGCTTGCCGATCGTGAAGTTGCCGTCGGTGTCGACGAGGACCGCGCCGGTCCCGCCCCAGCGATGGCCGAGCAAGCGCCGCGCCTCGCCAGGGGCCGCGCCGGCGCTGTCGGACTCGCGCCGCGCGTCGACGAAGGCGTCGTTCACGACGTCGCCGTCCTCCGCCGTCACCTTGCCGCGGATCTCGCCGCGCCGGCTGTCCACCGTCAGCTTCACGCGCGCGGTCTGCCCGGGCGTCACGGAGACGAACGCGCCCTGCACGTCGTCGTCCTTGCTCCCCGGCGCGCGCGCGCCGTCCTGCGCGTACGCGTGGTAGTCGCCGGCGCGCACGTTGGTGAAGACGAACGTGCCGTCGTCCTTCGTCGTCGTCCCGTTGGTGAACCAATCGCGGTGCTCCCCGGCGAGCCCCACGCGGAGGCCGCCGACGGGGCCGCCGCTCTCGTCGACGACCGATCCCTCGACGCGCCCGCCGGCGGGGAGGATGACCTCCAGGTTCACGATGTCGCCGTCGACCTTCACCTCGAGCGGCTCCGCGAGCGGCGTCACTCCTTCTCCGCGGACCTCGAGCGACCACGGGCCGCGCGTGAGCCCGCGGACGTGGAAGGTGCCGTCGCGCGCCGAGGTCGCGTGCGACCAGCGCATCCGCGCGCGGGGGTCCTCCTTGTTGGAGGAATGGAGCGAGAGGTCCGCGTCCGCGATCGGCCTCCGCGTCGCGTCGAGCACGACGCCGCGGATCGAGAGCCCGGTCGTGACCTTCCAGACGACGCCGCGGACGGGCTCCTTCGCGATCGTGATCGGCTCGTAGGTGTCCTCGCTCGCGGCGTTCTCGCAGCGCACGTTCGACCGGTAGGTGCCGGCGAAGAGCCCGTCGAGGTGGACCTGGCCGTCGTCGTCGGAGCGCGCGTGGGTGCTGGCGCTCGAGCCCTTCTGCGCGAGCCAGACCTCGCAGCCGGCGATCGGCTTGCCGTCGTGGACGACGCGGCCGGTGACGGAGAGCGCCTCGTGGACCTCGATCACGACCTCGCGCGACGTCTCGGCGAGGCCGAGGAGCGTGCTCTCGGACGCGCTCCCCCAGCGATGAAGCGCCGACGCCTTCGTCCGGTAGCGTCCCGGCTCGAGGCCGCGGATGCGGAAGCGCCCCTCCGCGTCGGTCATCGCGGAGCGGCTGTCCAGGCCGCCGTCGCCGAAGTCGAAGCCCTCCGCGGGCTCCGCGATCACGCGCGCGTCGGGGACCGGCGTCTCGGTGCCGGCCTCGACGACGCGGCCTTGGAGGACGGACTCGGGCGTGAGGTCGATCTCGAGGACCTGACCGGGGGCGACGCCGTCGGTGCTTCCTTCGGTGTAGCCGTCGGCGAGCGCGCGCGCGTGGACGGCGCCCTCCTTCGCCCAGGCCTCGAACTCTCCCGCCGCGTTCGTCTGCGTGACGCTCGAAGCGCGCGGATCCCAGAAGCCTCCTTGTCCCACGTGGACGAGCGCGCCGGCGATCGGACCGCCCGCGATGTCCTTCACGCGACCGCGTACGAGGACGGCGTCGCCGGTGAGGACGAGGTCGACGTCGGTGCGCGTCTTGCCGCTCGCGAGCTCGATCGGGTCGCGCCACCGCGCCGGCGGCCGTCGCGCCGCGGACGCGGTGACGCGGTAGCTCGCGGGCGGCAGGTCTTCGATGCGGTAGCGGCCGTCGGCGCCGGTCGTCGCGCAGCGCGGGCGATCGGTCTCCGCCGAGGCGAGGCGCGCCGACGACGCGAACGCGCAGACGTTCGCGCCCGCGATCGGCTTGCCGGTCTCGTCGGCGACACGTCCGCCGATCGCGCCGCGCGGCAGCGTCGCCGCGTTCACCGCGGTGAGGGCAGGGCTCGCGCTCGCGCTCGCGTCGTTCGCGGCGTTCGGCGCGTTCGGGCCGGCCGCCGTGCTCGGCTCGCGCTCGCGGCGAAGGAGGACGAACGCGATGACGGCGACGACGAGGGCGAGGACGGCGAGGTAGAAGCGGGAGGCCTTCTCCATTCGGCGCAGCCTACGCGATGTAGTAAGGAAGGCTCGTGCGTCGTTTCGTCCTCACCCTCGCCACCGCCGCGCTCGTGCTCTCCGCCGGAGGCCACGCGCGCTCCGACGGCGCGAAGGCCGCGAAGGCGCCGGAGCTCGACGCCGCGATCCGCGCGCTCGTGCGCGATCGCACGTTCTCGAACGCGCAGATCGGGATCGTGATCATGGACGCGGACTCGGGCGAGGTCCTCGCGCAGCACGGCGAGCACGCCGTCCTCAACCCTGCGTCGAACGCGAAGTGCTACACCGCCGCGGCCGCGCTCTCGATCCTGAAGGGCTCGCATCGCTACCACACGACGCTCGCGGGGAAGGTGAACGGCAACGGGATCGCGAACATGGTCCTCAAGGGCCAGGGCGATCCGTCGCTCCAGACGGAGGACCTCTACGGCCTCGTCGTCGAGCTCAAGGCGCACGGCATCCGCCGCGTCGACGGCGATCTCCTCGTCGATCAGCGCTACTTCGACGAGCAGACGACGCCGCCCGCCTTCGAGCAGCAACCCAACGAGTGGGCCGCGTTCCGCGCGCCGGTGAGCGCGGTGGCGCTCAACGCGAACACGATCACGCTGATGATCCGCCCGACCACGCAAGGTCAGGCCGCGACGTCGTGGTTCGATCCGCCCGGCTTCGTGAACGTCGAAGGCTCGGTGAAGACGGGCGACGACGGCGCGGACTCGGTCGGGCTCTCGCTCGAGGGCAGCGCCGACAAGCGGATGAACGCGAAGCTCTCCGGAACGATCGGCGGCGACGCGAAGCTCGTTCGCTACACGCGGCGGGTGGAGGACCCGCGCCTCCTCGCCGGCTACGCGCTGAAGGCGATCCTCGAAGAGACGGGGGTGAAGGTCGGCGGCGAGGTGAAGCTCGGCTCGGCCGACAAGCAGGACAAGCCGGTGACGATCGCGCGGCACGAGTCGTCGCCGCTCTCGACGCTGCTCTACGCGCTCGGGAAGAGCAGCGACAACTTCTACGCCGAGATGGTCTTCAAGACGATCTCGGCGGAGGCGAAGCGCCCCGGCAAGAGCGCCGACGCGGCGGACGCGGTCGCGAGCTGGGTCACGAAGAACGACCTCGGCGACACCGGCGTCGTGATCAAGAACGGGTCGGGCCTCTTCGACTCGAACCGCACCACCGCCTTCAGCGTGGCGAAGCTCCTTCGTCACGCCTGGCAGGACCCCGCGATCAAGAGCGAGTTCGTCGCGCAGCTCGCGATCGGCGGCGTCGACGGCACGCTCCACAAACGCTTCGGCGCGCTCGGTCGCTCGCACCGCGCCATCCGCGCGAAGACGGGCACGCTCGACGACGCGATCGCGCTCTCGGGCTACGTCCTCGGACCGCCGGGGAAGAGCACGATCGCGTTCTCGATCCTCTTCAACAAGGTCTCTGGACACGGTGCGTCAGCGCGCTCCGCCGCCGACAAGCTCGTGGAGCTCGTCCACGAACGGCAGTGGGAGTCGGGCTCGGGCTCGGGCGAAAAGAAGAAGTGACGGGTGGATCGCCCGAACATCTTCGAAGGCGACGAAGAGGATCCCTCGCCAAGTAGTTGTAGGCACATATATGGGGATGCGGCCGTGGACCGCTGCTTGCACCAAATTTGGGGGGAGCTCTGCGCCGATGGCTACGCGAGCGCGGCGGTCGACACGTGGGTCGGCGCGCCGCCGTCGGACGGCAGCGCGTGGAAGTCGACGCGTGCGCGCGCGAGATCGAGCACCGCGTAGCCGGGGCCGTGATCGCGCGCGAGCGTGCCGGGGTTCACGACGAAGAGGGGAGGCTTGCCCGTCCCGCGCTCGAACCGCCGCGCCATCGTCTTGTGGGTGTGGCCGCCGACCATGACGCGGATCGTGGGATCGAAGAGGACCTTGAGGAGATCGTCGTTCGACGAGATCGCGTACCCGTAATCGTCGGGTCCGAGCTTGCACATGTCGTTCGCTCCGACGCCGTGACAGAGGAGGAGCTTCCCGCCCGCGACGTCGATCGACACGGTCTGGGGGAGCTCCTTCAAGAAGCCGATCGACTCGACGGCGAGGTCGGTCATGCGGTGGGCGTTCGGGAGCGTCCGCAGATCGTCGGAGCGGATCCAGCGATCGTGGTTGCCGCGCACGACCGTGACGCCGCGCGCGGCGAGGAGGGCGCAGACGCGGTCCACGTTCCCGAACCCGTCGACGAGGTCGCCGGTGCAGAGGACGCGGTCGACCTTGGCGGCCGCGATCGCGTCGAGGGCGCGTGCGAGGAGCTGGTCTTCCGCGTGGACGTCCCCGATGAGGCCGAATCTCAAGGCCCCGATTCTACGCGACAAAACAGGAACACCCGCCGTGGCCGTCGCCTGGGGAAGGGCAACGCCGCGACGGGTGATCGGAGAGACGAGGGAACGAGGGAGGAGAACGAAGAAAAGTTAGTGATATTCGATGCTAAGCTAGTGACCGCCGAATCGCTTCGGCCTAAGTATCAGGTTGTACGGGAGGGTAGGTGGGAATCTTCCCTCCAAAAGTTTCTCCGCGCTCGGGGCGGGGTGCGGCTGCTAGGGTCGCGCGCCGATGGACCCGAAGCGGAAGCTGAAAGGGATGCTCGCGCGGATCTTCTCGGACGCGGTCGCCGAGGAGCACGAGCGGAAGGAGCTCGCGGACTACCTCGCCTCGGGCGCGCTCTCGAGCGACGACGTGAAGGAGGTCATCGCGGACTTCGTCGCGACGACGTGGAAGATCACGATCGCGGACGGCGTCGTGTCGGATCGCGAGAAGGAGCGGCTCCGCGAGATCGTCGCGGTGCTGAAGCTCGACGCCGACGCGGTCCCCGCCGAGTGGGCGCGCGTCCTCGAGGCTTGACCGCGCTCTCTATGCTGGTTCGCGCCGTAGCGTTCGCTTAGTCCCGCATGTGCTTGCGGATCTTGCCGAGCGCTTGCTCCTGCAGCTGCCGGATGCGCTCGCGTGACAGGTTGTACTTGTCACCGATCTCCTTCAGCGTGAGCTCGTCCTCGTCGTCGAGGCCGAAGCGCCAGCGGATGATGCGCGACTCGATCGGCGTGAGGTGACCGAGCAGGCGCCGCACCTCCTCGGTCCACTTCTGGGAGGTGAGGATCTCGTGCGGCGACTGCATGTTCTCGTCTTGCAAGAAGTCGATGAACTTGCGGCCGTCTTCGTCGCCGACGGGGCGATCGAGCGAGAACGGCGTCTCCGCCCACGCGCCCTTCACCTTGTCGAGCTTCTCTTGCGGGATGCCGGTCTCTTTCTCGAGCTCGTCGAGGGTGGGATCGCGGCCCGTGCGCGCGATGACCGCCTGCGTCGCGCGCTGCACGCGGTTGTGCGTGTCGAGCATGTGGACGGGGATGCGGACCGCGCGGCCTTTGTCGGCGAGCGCGCGGCTGATCGCGTGGCGGATCCACCACGACGCGTACGTCGAGAAGCGGTAGCCGCGCGAGTGATCGAAGCGCTCGACCGCCTTCATCAGGCCGATGTTGCCCTCTTGAATGAGGTCGATGAGCGGGAGGCGGCCGCGGTTGTAGCGGCGCGCGATCGAGACGACGAGGCGCAGGTTCGCCTTCACGAACTTGTTCTTCACGCGCTTCGAGTTGCGTGAAGCGGCGCTGATCGCGGAGAGGTGCTTCTTGAACGCGGCCGTGTTCGCGAGCGTCGGCGCGGACTCGGGCGGCGTGGCGGGCAGCTCCGGGTTCGACTGCGAGACGGCGACGCCTTCGTCCTCGACGTCGACGACGGGCGCCGGCTCGGCGAGCTTCCGGATCGCCTCCTCCGCGTTCGCGATCCACAGCCGATCGGAGTCGGCGAGACGGATCGCGCGCGCGAGGCTCTCGGCGAGCGAGGTGAACTTCTTCTCCTGCTCCTTCGTGAGCTTGTTGCGCTGCTTCTTGTACTGCTTGCAGAGCTTCCGGATCTCCGCGATCTGCGGGACCTCGATCGCCTCTTCGTCCTTCGGGAGATCGGCCTCGAGCTGGTCGAGCACGTGCTCGGCGGCGGGGACGTAGGCGAGGATCGAGACCCAGTGCTCGACCTCGGCGCGCTCGACGTCGACCGCGGTGCCGAGCTCCTCTTCTTGCCCCATGACGGGGTGGCTCGCCATCTCGCGGAAGTAGCGCGCGAGCATCGAGTCGCCGCTGCCTTCGCCCTCGCCGGCCTTGGCCTTCGGCGGCCGCTCGTCGTCGGACTCCGGCTCGGGCTCGGCCTCTTCGAAGTCGTACTCGTCCTCGAGGACGACGAGGTCTCCCTCGCCGCCTTCGCTGACGCTCGGGCTGCCGAGGCTCGGCGGAGAGACCTCTTCGTCGGCCTCGACCTCCTCGTCCGGTGCGACGAGCGCGGCGTCTTCGTCGAGCGCCGTCGGCTTCGCGAGCGCGGCCTGGCCCTTCTTCTTGCTCATCGCGGGCTCGTTCTTCAGAGGAGTGTTTTTCGTGGGCCGTCGGGGCATGCGCGGAGACTCAGAAGGCTGGGCCGGCCATGGTAGCGACATCCCCGGCGGGGTGTCCGCTGGAAAAGGGCTGCAAGGAACATTCTCGGCGGCAGCTCGGCAGAACGGCTGGCTTTTGGCGGGCGGCGAGGGGTAAGGAGGCAGCGTGCCAACGAAGCTTCCGCTCTCTCTCGGACGGATCGTCCGCGCCGTCCTGCGGAAGCGCCCGTCGTTCGCGAGCGCGGCCGTCGCGGGGTCGCTCATGCACGCGGCCGGCCACGGTTTCCTCGCGGGGGCGGCGGGCCTCTTGGCGAGGGCGCTGGCCGCGGGGACCGAGGGGTCGAGGCATGCCCCGATGGACGTCGGATCCACATCGTGGGCGCTGCTCCTCGCGCTCGCCGGCGTCGGCGCGGCCGCGCTGAAGCTCGCCGGCGGCGCGCTCTCCTCCTGGTCCGAGGCCCGCATCGCGAGCGAGGCCGCCGCAACGGTCCGGCTCGCCGTGCTGGACGGGGTTCTCGACGTCGGGGACACGGCCCGGCTGGGGGTGACCGGCTCGACGCCGGAGCGCGCGGCTTCTACCGAGCGCCGCGGCGATCTCGCGGCCTCCGCTGAAGCCGCGATTCCGATGTCGCGCGCCTCCCGTGAAGCCGCGATTCCGGTGTCGCGGGGCTCTGCCGAAGCCGCGGTTCCGATGTCGCGTGGGGAGCGGCTTGCGGGGTTGACGAGTCGCGTGCAGGACGTCGAGCGCGGCGTCGCGCAGGGGGTGCTCGCGGAGGTGCGCGCCGTGATCGCGCTCGTGCCGCTGGCGGTGTTGCTCGTCGTGCTCGCGCCGCGGCTCGCGTGGAGCGCGGTCGCTGCGCTCGCGGCGTTCGGAGGGCTCGCGTTCGTGTTGCGGCGTGCGTTCAAGCGCGCCCACGCGCGCGCGGCGGTGTCGGCCGGCGCGCTCGTCGCGGCGGCGGACGAAGCCGTCCGTCACGCCGAGCTGTGGGCGACCTACGGCGCGACGCGGCGGATCCGCGCGCACGTCGCCGGCGTCGGCCGCGCGATCGCGCGCGAGTCGGCGGCGGTGCGTGTCCGCGCCGCGCTGCTCTCGTCGACGAGCGAGGTCCTCGGCGCGGTCGCGCTCGCGCTCGTCCTCTTCCTCGCGGCGCGCGGCCTCCTCGGCGTCGACCACGCGACGGTGGTCCCCTTCGCGATCGTCTTCTTCATGGCCTACAAGCCGCTCCGCGATCTCGTCGAGGCGCGCCTCGAGCGGTCGCGCGGCGAAGAAGCTCTGCGCGCGGCGCTCGCGGGGTCTCGCTCGACGTCGTGGCTTCGCTCATCCCAGAGACGGGGTGAGGGCGCGAAGGGGGTTGGGAGGAGCTCGGCGTTGAAGAGCCTCGTGCTCGACGGCGTCGCGACGGTGTACGGGCGGCATGCGCCGATGACGGTGACGGTCCCTCCCGGCGCGATCGTCGCCGTCGTCGGGCCGACCGGCGTCGGCAAGACGTCGCTCCTCCGCGCGCTGCTCGGGCTCGCGCCATTGCATGCAGGGTGCATCTATTGGGGAGACGCGCGCATCGATCGCGCAGGCGTCGGCCCCGGCGAGCGGCCGTTCGCGTGGGTGCCGCAGGACGCGCCCGTCGTCGGCGACACGCTCGCGATCAACGTCGGGCTCGGGCGCGCGGACGACGACAGTGAGGTCGTCGATCCGGCGCCGTTCCTCGAGCGGCTCGGCGCGCCGAGCCTGCCCGCCGACGCGACGACGCGCCCGCTCTCGGGCGGCGAGCGCCAGTGGATCGCGGTCGCGCGCGCGCTCGCGAGCGGACAGCCCGCGCTCCTCCTCGACGAGCCGACGAGCGCGCTCGATCCCGCCTCGGAGGAGCGCCTCCTCGCTGCCCTCGCGCGCCTTCGCGGCGCGCGCACCGTCATCCTCGTCACACACCGCGCAGCCCCGCTCGCGATCGCGGACATGGTCCTACGACTCGAGGACGAGGCCCTACGAATCGAGGACGTCGAGGCGGGGGCCGGGCGCGATCGTGAGCTCGTCGCTGCGCACGAGGTCGCCGTCGAGGACGATCGCGCCTTCGCCGCTCGGGAAGCGTAGCGAGATCGAGCGCGCGAGCATGTCGACGCGCGGACCGCGCAGCGGCTTGCCGGCGAGGACGCGGAACATCTGCGGTCCGAGCGCGCGCGGACCGAGCGGCGTCGCGACGACGTGGAAGCGTCGCTCGAGCGGCGCGCCCGCCTCGTCCGCGCGATAGAGCAAGCGGAGCCCGAGCCCCACGTCCGCGACGACGCTCGCGCAGAGGAGGCTCACGCGATCGAACGGCGCGGCCTCACCGTCGACGTCGAGCGCGCACGGCGCCGGCTCGAGCACACGCCGCGCGAGCCCCCCGCCGACGAAGCTCCCCACGAAGACACGCGCGACGATCCCCGCCGCCGTCACGATCCCGTCCGCCCCCCGCGCCTCGTAAACCTCGAAGAACCGCGACACGAGCCCGGCCCCGACGATGAAACAAACCCGCTCCTCGCCCGCGGCGCCCGGCGCCGAGTGGCCATCCCGCTCCTCTCGCGTGCCTTGCGTCGAGACGTGAGAAAGACGCTCCGCCGGCGTGACCTGAACATGCAGCGTCGAGCGTCGCGTCGACGCTGCGGTGCCGGCGACGACGGCGTCGACCAAGCGTCGCGTGTACGCGACGGGATCGCCGCGCATGCCCCATCCGCGCGCGACGGTGTTCACCGTGCCGCCGGGCGCGAGCGCGACGGGCGGCAGGGGCGCGCCGCCGAACGCGCGCGCGAGCGCGGTGACGCCGGCGGCGTGCGAGCCGTCGCCGCCGCCGAGCACGACCGGCGCCGGCTCCGCCGCGACGCGCGCCGCCGCCGCCGCGAGCTCCGCGAGCGAGCGCGTCTCGATCGTCGTGACCGTCGCGCGCGCGCGACACTGCTCGGCGAGGAGCGGCCCCTCGCTCGTCAGCCCGCGCGCGCGGCGATTCACGATGATCCAAGCCTTGCGCTCCACGACGGCTCCTTGTCGACACCCGAACGAGAAGCTACCCCTTACAACATGAAGTGCCTGAAGACGGGAGCCGTCGTCCTCCTCTTCGCCGCGCCGCTCCTCGCGTGCGGCAACGCCGCGCTCCGCGCCGCCGAGCGCGGCGACGACGCGAAGCTCTCGGCGGAGATCGCGTCGAAGCACCAGCGCGGCAAGCTCTCGAACGAAGAGGCCGCCACCCTCGCGCGCGCCGTCGCCGAGCGCGAGATCGCGAAGGCGAAGGACGCCCAGACCGCGCTCGCGCGCCTCCGCGACACGCGCGCGTGCTCGCTGGAGCTCGACGACGCGCTCGAGGAGCGCATGAAGACGCGCGACGCCGCCGGCGCCGAGGCCGCGCTCACGCGCCTCGAAGGCGGCCGCCTCGGCATGCGCGCGGCGCGCGAGTGGATCGACGATCCCGACGATCGCTGGCGCGCGGTCGGCGCGCGCACGCTCCATCGCGAAGAGGACCGCGAGAAGCGGCGGTCGGCGATCGTCTCGCCCAACGCGCAGATCCGCCGCGCCGCGCTCCGCGCCGCCGCCGACGCGAAGGACCCCGGCGACATCGAGCTCCTCTTCGAGACCGCGCGCGTCGATCCCGAGCTCATGCTCCGCAACGAGGCGCTCCGCGCGATCAGCGCGATCCTCCGCGGCGCCGGCGATGGCGCGAAGAGCCGCGCCGCCGACCTCGCGATCAAGCTCCGCGATCTCTGGACCTCGGGCGACGACGCGATCAAGGAAGACGTCGCGGTCGCGTGGGGCCTCGCGCCCGTCTTCGAGAACGGCGGCCGCGAAGCGCTCCGCGTCGCCCTCGCCGACGGCAAGGGCCCGGGCGCGATCGCCGCCGCGGGGGTGGTGACGCGCGGCGCGGCGAAGGACCCCGAGCTCGCGCCCGCCGCGAGCGCGCTGCTCGCGCGCACGATCGAGGGCGCCTCGCGCCGCGATCGCATGCACGCCCTCGCCGTCGCGAAGCTCGAAGGCGCGACGCTCGAGGCCGCGCGCAAGGCGGCGAAGGACGACGACCAGGACATCAAGGTCGCCGCGCTCGCGCGCCTCGCGGAGACGAAGAGCGACGGCGCCTCGGCGAAGGAGGAGCTCGTCGCGCTCGGCGCGAAGGGCAACGTCCACGCCCGCCACGCGCTCGCGTCGGCCGGCGACCTCCGCGTCCAGGCGTGGATCGAGCAGGACCTCGCCGCGCGCGAGCCGCACCGAAAAACGCAGGCCGCGTCGGCGCTTGCCGCGCTCGGCCGCCCCGCCCGCGCCGCGCCGCTCCTGGTCGACCCCGACCCGAGCGTCCGCACGCGCGCCGCCTGCACGATGATGGTTGCTTCGCGCCGGTAAGGCCGCGTAGAAAAGCGGCCGATGCGTATCAGCGTACTCGGTCTTGCTTTGACGGCAGCTCTCGCGCTCGGCAGCACCGGGTGCATCAAGAAGATGATCTTGAACTCGCAGATCAAGGCCACGCGCATCGGGTCGGGCGCGGCGGACACGATCGCGGACTACGACGTCGTTCGCCACGCCGCGGGCGCCGCGGTCCTCCAGTACGAGGGCATGCACCGCCTCGCCCCCGACAACGACGACGCGCTCTTCATGCTCCTCCGCGGCTGGGCGGGCTGGGGTTACGGCTTCGCGCAGGACGACTACGAGGTCGCGACGATCGCCGGTGACGACAACGCGGCCGAGTACCACAAGAAGCGGACGAAGCTCGCGTTCGACCGCGCGATCTCGTACGGCCTCGAGCTCCTCGCGAAGACCGACGACGGCTTCCCGGCGGCGAAGAAGAACGCCGACACGCTCAACAAGTGGCTCGAAGACAACTTCGACGACGAGGAGGACGCGGAGCCGCTCTTCTGGTTCGGGTCGGCGTGGCTCGCGCGCGTGAACCTGCTGAAGGACGAGCCCGAGTACGTCGCGGAGCTGTACATCGGCGTCGCGTTCCTCGAGCGCAGCCGCAAGCTCTCCCCCGAGTTCATGTATTACGGCGCGACGTCGACGCTCGCGGCGTACCACGCCCGCAGCAGCATGGCGGAGCTCGACGAGTCGAAGAAGCTCCTCGACTTCGCGATGGAGAAGACGGGGAAGAAGGCGCTCGGCATCCTCCTCAACTACGCCAAGTACGCGTGCGCGAAGGCGGACCAGGCGCTCTACGAGAAGACGATGAACGAGATCATCGCGGCGGAGGACCAGGAGCCGAACCTGCGCCTCCAGAACGCGATCGCGAAGCGCCGCGCCAAGCGCGGGCTCACGAAGCAGGTGATGGAAGACTGCAGCTTCCCGCCGCCCCCTTCTCCTCCTGGCAAATAACCTCTGCCGCCGGTATCGTCTGGAGCATGAAAGTGCTTCCGAGGATGTTCGTGGTCCTCGCCATCGCGATGGCGACGCTCGGCTTCTCGCGTTCGGCGATGGCCGACGCGAAAGAGGTGAAGCTGGGGACGCTCGCGCCGAAGGACTCGGCGTGGGGCAAGGTCTTCGGCGCCTGGGCGAAGGCGGTCGAAGAGGAGAGCAGCGGCTCCCTCAAGCTGACGTGGTTTTACAACGGCAGCCAGGGCGACGAGCTCGCGATGGTCGGCAAGATGCGATCGAAGCAGCTCGACGGCGCGGCCATCACCGCGACGGGCCTCGCGCAGGTCTGGCCGCACATCGTCGCGCTCCAGATGCCGGGCCTCTTCCCGTCGTGGGCGAAGCTCGACGCGGCGCGCGAGAAGATGGCGCCGACCTTCAAGACGGAGTTCGAGAAGCAGGGCTTCGTCATCCTCGGCACCGGCGACGTCGGCGCCGCGCACCTCATGTCGCGCGGCGTCGCGATCCGCACGCCCGACGACCTCAAGAAGGCGCACCCGTTCTACATCTCGGGTGACAACATCGGTCAGAAGTTCCTCGAGACGGTCGGCGTCCCCGCGCCGAAGGCGCTCTCGGTCCCGGCCATTCTCCCCGCGGTCTCGGCGCGCGGCGAGGGCTCGATCGACGTCATCAACTCGCCCTCGATCGCGGCGGAGCAGCTCGGCTGGGCGCCGCACATGGACCACGTCAACGAGAACATCAGCGGCTTCGGCATCGGCGCGCTCGTGATGCAGAAGGAGGCGTTCGAGGGCCTCGGCGCGGACGCGAAGGCGGTCCTCGCGCGCACGGGCAAGAACACGGGCCAGCTCCTCACGCAGCGCATCCGCGGCATCGACGGCGCCGCCTTCGATCGCTTCAAGGCGAACAAGACGGTCGTGAAGCTCAACGCGACGGAGGAGGCCGCCTGGGCCGCCATCTTCAGCAAGGTCCGCGCGAGCCTGAAGGCCGAGGGCAAGGTCCGCGGCGACATCTTCGACCAAGTGGTCGCCGCCGCGCAGTAACGACGGCGTCAGGCGAGGAACGTCGTCGCGCCGGACTCGATGTCGACGATGACGATCGTGCCGCCGACGGAGAGCTCGTCGGCGCGCACCGGGCCCTCGAGCACGATGACGCCGTCCGCCACGTCCGCGAAGTCGCCGAGCCGCTTCGCCGCTTCCGCCTGACCGCGTTCGACGAGGAAGGCCTCGGCTTCGGCGTAGCCCAGCGACCGCCGGCCGCGGACCTCGAGGCCCGTCATCGGCTCGAGCGCGCCGGTCGGAGGCGGCGGCGGGGCTGCTGCCGCGGCCGCGAGCTCCGCGGGATCGGCGCGGAACTCGGTGCCGCCGTTGGCGATGTACGTCCGGAGGTTCGGCTCGTTCATGTACCAGCCGGTCCCGTGCGCGTAGAGGAGGCACGCGCGCGGCATCTCGGAGCCGAGGAGGTTCGGGGTCTGCGCGACGCCGCCGCCGACGAAGCTCCCCTCGAGGTGGCCGAGGTAGAAGCTCTTGAACCACACCTCCTCGACGTCGATTTGGTACTCGAACAAGAGCACGTGCTTTGCCTGGAGCTCCTTCGCGACGAAGGAGCATTTGCGTACCGAGGCGGCGTAGAGGGCGTTCGTGACCCGCACGCGACCCGCGACGTGCAGCTCGCCCTCGAGGAAGAGGTCCTTGCAACGAACGTTGCCGAGGACGATGACGAGGCAGTTCTTGCCGCCGCGCTCCCCGATCTCGATCGGACCGTCGACGACGAGGTCGCCGTCGATGATCACGATCGTTCCATCGACCGCCTCGAAGCTCGGGCCCGTGACTTCGCCGCAGGTGACGATCTCGGCCTTCGCGGCGTGGCGGTCGAGCGCGTCGAGCGCGCGGGCCGCGCGTGAGAAGCCTTCGTGCGCGGCGACGAGCGCACGCGCCTCCGCGAGGCCGGCGACGCGACCCTCGACGCCGTCGCCGCCTTCGAGGAGCTCCCCGTCGATCCGGCACTCGGCGCCTTCCCACGTGAAGAAGCGCGTGCCCACGACCTTGCCGTCGGCGTAGGTCTCGAGCATCTGCCGCACGCGGCCCTTGTGGTCGATCGCGCGCTCCGTCGTCCGGCCGCGCGTCGCGACGTGCGCGCGGAGGCTCTCGAAGCGGCCCATCGCGAAGAGGCCGATGTCCGAGACCTCTCCCGTCTCGTGGAATCGCACGAAGAGCCCGTCGGGACGACCGTCGACGTACGCGACCGTGTTGACGAGCGTGCCATCCGCGCGCCAATACGACCACGGCCCCGTCTTCTTGCCGCCCTTCTTCTTGCCCGCCACCCACTCGTCCTCCGCGCGGTCCCATTTCGCGCCGGGGACCTCCACCTTCTTCTCACGCGGCGGAACCGGGAGCTTCACGCCGTCCGGGCTGCACGGGGAGCCGTCCCAGTCGAAGAAGCGCTCGTCGACGAGCGCGCCGTGCTCGTAGCGCCGCTGCTCCTGCGCGAACGTCGCTCCGGGGACGTTGAGCGTGAGGTGGAGGCCATGCCACTCGCCCGCGATCCGTACGCCAACCTCGGCGAGCTCGCCGCTCGCGCGGTGTTGGACGACGAGATCACCCCGCTCGTGAGTCTTCGCCTTCGTGCCCGCCGTCTTCTTCTCGCTCGCCATGCGGACCCTCGATGCAAGCGCTCGGCCACGCGATGGGGACCAGATTCGCCGCTCCAAGTCCGCGGATCGTCACGGCACGGACTCGCGTCGCCGAGGCTCGTGGACGACAGTCCACCAACCTCTCGTCACGACGCGGCTCTGGGCGCCGCGCTTCATGCCGCGCGGACGAGGCCGTCGAGGAGGAGACGCGCCTCGCGCGCGGAGGGCATCCCCGCGACGCGCCGGACCTCGACGCCCGGCTCGATCGCGAGGCCGCGGCGGAGATCGGCGGCGGCTCCTGCCTTTGCGTCCGCGATACGCGCGCGCTCGTCCGCGCTGAGCTGCGGCTCGAGCCACGCCGCAACGTCGTGCGCGAGCTCGGCATGGCGCGCCTCGTCGACCGCGATGCGGTGCAGCGTCGGGCGGAGCTCCGGAGCGGCGCGCTTGGCCTGGAATGCAGACGCGAGCGCCCCGTACGTCTCACGCACGCAGCCCTCGACCGCGTTCTCGAGCGCGATCGCGAAGCGGTCCCGATCGACCTCCAGCTCCACCTCGACCGGAGGCACGACGCCGCCAAAGCGCCGCGCGAGGCCCGCCGTCTCGCGGGCATGTCGGATCTCGTCGCGGCGCGAGCGACGTGCGCGCGCGATCAACGACGCAGGCGCGCCGAGCGCACGGAGCTCGCTCTCGAGCCGGCGGAACGCGACGACGCTCGCGGCCTCGAGATGCGCCATGTTCGCGAAGTGCAAGGCGAGGGTCGCGGAGCTGTTCTCGGCCGGCGAAAGCGCGACGAGCCCATCGGGCCGGCGGCCGTAGCAAGAGTAGAAGGAAGCCGCGAGCCCGCCATCCGGGAACCGTTCCTGCTCGAGCTGCGTCCAGGTCCCGTCCGTTCCGATCCGCACGCGGGTACGAACGATATGCCCAATTTCATCGTTTGTGCCGCCTTCGAGGACCTCGAAGGAGCCATCGGCGACGACGCGAACGCCGAGCTTCTTTCCTCCCGGGAGGCACTCGAACCGGCGACCGGCGGCATCCACGAGCAGACGCACCTCGGCGACGCTGCCGATCGTTCCAAGAAATTCGCGCATCGCCTCGTAGCTCTCGACCGAGCCTGCCGTGTTGCCCCGCGTGTAGAGGAGGATCTGGTGCGGCGTCCGGGCGTACGGCTGGCAGCCGCGCGGCCAGCCCCGCGGATAGGGAAGCGCATCGAACGCGGCGAGCTGCGTGACGCACGCTCCATCCGTCGCCGTCGCGCAAGGGGTTCCGTACGTTGCGTCTGCGGTCCATACCGCGACGGGCCCCCCATCATCGCCGGTCGTGTGCAAGACGGTCCGAAGCTCGAGGTAGTCGACGGGCTGCGCCGGCTTCACCGCAGCCAGCGCGTCGGAAACCGACATCGGGCACGTGAACTCGCTCTCGTGCGCAAAGATCGTGTCGGCGGGGGCGGCGGGGGCTCCCGAGTCGGCGGGGGCTCCCGTGTCGAGCGATCCCGAGCACGCATACGTGACCACCCCGGCGGACGACGCGAGCGCGGCCCCGACGATGCGCTGAAGGACGGTGTGAAGCGGTAGACGGCTCATGGAAGGTTGGTATCACCCCCATTCGTTGGTTGCCCAAAGCAAGCTCGGCGTTCGTTAGAGCCTCAGCATGAGTCCGAAGGCCGGCATCGCGACGATTCCGCCGAGGTCCGTCTTCTGACCGAAGATCGTGGGTTCCGCGAACATCTTCGCGACCGTGAGCTCCAGGAAAACGAAGAAGACCTTGTAGCCGACGGCGACACCGCCGAAGCCGCCGATGTGATGGATCGAGCCGCTCGTCCGCGGCACCGCGCCGACGTTCTGGAGGATCGCGTCCACCGAGTAGCGCGAATAGATGTACTTCGGGCCGAACCAGACGTGCCCGAAGTCCTTCATCCGCGTCCCGAAGATGACGGGGACCTCGATGTTCCAACGCGAGTAGTCGTCGATCTCGAGCTGCTCGAAGAGATCGAACACGAAGCCGTTGTAGAGCGACTTCGAGACGCCGATCGAGATCGCGCCCTGGAAGCCGCGGTCGGGTCCGTTGCCGAACGAGCCGGCGTCGTTCTCCTCCTCCGCCGTCGGGTCCTTCGTCGTGAGGAAGCGGTACTTCGCGTCGAGGTGCGCGTTGATCGACGACCAGCGGAGCCCGACGTCGAGGTTCTTCACCACGCCCATGCGGAGCATGATGTCCGGCGTGACGCCCGGAGAGCTGAGGCCGAGCCCCACCGCCGCCGCGAGCGCCTGCCGCTGCTCCACGTCGCTCGGCTGGTACTGCGGGTTCGACGCGTAGCGGTCGCCGAGGGTCGCGGTCGTGTCGACGGCGTCGATGATGCGCGACGCCGGGACGTTCACGTTCAGCGCGCCGGTGGCCTGGACGTGCCCCGGCTTCATCGGCTCGGACGGCTGCAGCGTGGAGAGCGTGGTCGAGCACCCGACCAGCGCGAAGGCCGCGGCGCACGCGGCCAAGCGAAAGGGCATGTCGAGCGACGTCAGCAACGCATGTGCCCGGCTCATCAGGCGCGAGAAGATGCCTCCTCCGGCGTCGAGCGTGAAGCACGATTCACGGGGGCCATGATCGCGTGGACCGTGCTTCGATGGTCGCATGGCCTACCGGCGGAAGGTGGTCCTCGGCGCGGAGGCGATGCTGCGCGCGCCCGCGGTCCGCGCCTTTCTGCCCTTTCCGTTCGACGACGCGAGCGTCGACCCTGACGGCGTCACGGTGTGGGGTCGCGCGGGCGAGATCGCGTTCACGCTGCCCGGCGAGCCCGGCGCGACCCAGTCGATGTGCCGCTCCGCCGACGGCGAGCGCGCCTTCGTGGGCACGTGGACCGGGGTCGACGTCGTCGACTTCGGGACGCGACGCCGGACGAAGCTCCTCGTGACGGATCGCTCCGTCGCCCGGATCGACGAGCGCGCCGGCGTCCTGCTGACGGCGGACCACCGGACCGTCCACCGCTTCCAGGTGAAGAGCAAGAGCGAGCTCCCGGCGCTCGTCGTCAAGGAGCACGTCCGCGCCTGCGCGCTCGCTCACAACGCCCGGCGCGCGATCGTCGCCGACGGCTACGACGTCAAGCTGCACGATCTCGGCGGCCGGCGCCCGGAGGTGCTCGCATCGATCGACGGCTACGCGGACGCGTGCGGGTTCTTTCGCGACGGTCGCTTCTGGGCCGCGGGCCGGGAGGTGAGGACCTTCGATCCGGACGGCGCCGTTCGCTGGAGCGTCGCGAAGCGCGCGGTGACCGCCGCGCTGTCGGACGACGAGGCGCTCCTCGCGATCGCGCTCGACGGCGACGTGGAGGTCTACGCGCCGCCCGACACCGAGCCGCGTCACCGCCTCGCCGGGCTCGCTGCGCGCACGCTCGCGTTCGACGGCGGGCGGCTCCTCGTGGGCCTCCGCGCGGAGGGCCTCGAGGTCTACGAGCTCGCGCACGAGCGGCGGATCGCGCCGCGCGAGACGTGTCACGTCGGCGCCGTCACCGCGCTCGCGCTCGAGCCCGAACGCGAGACGATGCTGTTCTCGTTCGGCGACGACGGACGCGTGCTCCTCTGGGACCTCGAGAGCGCGCGGCTCTTCGAACAGCTCCCGCGCCACCGCACCCGCGGCGTCGCGCTGGAGGTCGCGCGCGATGGGACGAAGCTCACGACGCTCTCCGCGGACGGAGAGCAACGCGACTGGACACTCTCGACGTTCACGTGGACGGTCGTACCCCCGACGCTCGCCGCCCCGGAGCTCGAGCCGTTCAACGCCCGCCGCGGCAAGGCGCTCGCGACGTGCGTGCTCGACGGCGCTCGCCGCGTCGTCGCCCGCGCCGAGCGGCGCTCGCCGCGATCGATGCTCGAGCTCCTGGACGGCGACGAGGTCATCGAGACCCTCCCGTTCGAAGGCGGCGCGCCCACGAGCATCGCGGCCACGCGCGACGGACGCCTCGTGTGCGTCGGCACCGCGCGCGGCGACATCGTCGTGCTCGAACGCTCGACGTGAGCGCGTCGCCCTCGCCCTCGCGCTCGAGTTGCAGACCGGCGCGGTGAAGGCGGCCTACGGCGCCTTCACCGCCGTCTTCGAGACTCGTACGACGGAGACCTTGTCGGGCTGAATGCTCTTCGGAAACGACGGGGAGTCCGGCGACGCCGCCGAGTAATAGACGTGCGACGCGTCGGCGCCGATGATCGACAGGCCGAGGTATTCGGTGCAGTCGTCCGCGAGCACGCCGCGCACGTCATCGACGAGGCGCACCCGTGTCAGCGCGCCCTCGAGAGTTCGACGAGACGAAGCTATGATGAGCGCGTGCGCGCTCTCGCATTGACGCTGGTCGCCGCCGCGGCGCTCTTCGGCTGCCCGCCGAGCGGGGAGAAGAAGGGGCCAGCGGGGCCTCCCATACCCCGATGAGCTTTGCCGGCGTCTGCATCACGCCCGGCTGCACGACCGTAGCCTCGATGCTCTGACGCAACGTGGTACCGTCGCTCGACAGTGGGAGGGAAGCACGCCAGGAAATCGCGCGGCACGATGCTCCGCGAGCTGACGGCGCTCCTCCATCGTGGGGTCGTCTCGGACGGAGACGTCGAGGAGCTCCTCGTCCTCTACTCCGGCGCGCTCGGCATGCGTGGAATGGTCGTCGGACAGTACGGGTTTCACTCCTTCTCCGCGCAGCGCGACGTCCCCGACTCTTGGCCAGAAGAGCACACGCGTCATCGCGACCAGGATCCCTCAGGTCCGTTCTTGCAGCAGATGCCGGCGGGGACGCCGTACGTCGTCAGCGAGCACCTGACGCCTGCGATCGTCGCGTTACCGATCTACGCCGCGTTCTCGCGCGCGGAGATACGCGACGCGCTGATCTTCCGTTTCCCCACCGCGTTTCGCGACGACATCTTCGTGGCCACGTACCGGCTCGAGGGCATGCCTCTGGTGTCGTCCGAAGACGTCACCCTCGCGCGCCTCCTTTACCCTCACTGCGCAGGCGCGCTCTCCGCCAAGTCGGCGGTCCTCGCGCTCGAGCACCAACGGTCCGGTGCCTCGGCGAGGCCGCTCACCGACGGGGAAGCGCACGTCGGCTTTCCGCGGCTCGACGTCATGCTGTCGGCGCGCGCGCGGCGGACGTTCATGCGGGAGCTCGGTCCTCTTACAGCGAGTGGATGGAGTCGCGTGGAGCGGATGGTCGCGAAGGCCGCCACGACCTTCTTCCACGGCCAGGTCGGCTCACGATCCCGTTTGCTCCTTCCGACGCTGCGCGTCGAGTTCGCCTGGGTACCTCCGGTGAAGGGCGAGAGCCGGCGCGCTCTCGTCCTATTCTTCCGGGAGCCCCCGCCGCACGGAAAGCTGACCCTCGCCGTCTCCGAGCTCCTCTCGCCGCGACAGCGTCAGATCGCCGAGCTCGCCGCGAACGGCGCCGACAACGTCGCGATCGCCAGCCGCGTCGGCATATCGCGCGAGACGGTACGCTCCCATCTCCATGAAGCGTTCCGTCGACTCGGCGTGTCGTCGCGGACGGAGCTGGCGGCGTTCCTCACGGTCTCGTCGACCGACGAGCTCGCGTAGCGTCGCGCAGAAGCCTCCGGAACACTCGGTGGCACCGCTGTAGTCAGGCCATGAACGCGGCGGTGAGGTACTCCTCCCCCCACCGCCGCTGTCCACTCATTCGACGCTCAGGATGACGCCGGCGCCCACGGTCTTGCTGCCCTCACGGACCGCGAACCGCATGCCCGCCTCCATCCCGACCGGCTTCTGGAGCTCGACCGACACCTCCGCGTGATCGCCCGGAAGGATCATGTCGCTATCGCCGAGGCCGACGAGCGTGCCGGTCACGTCCGTCGTTCCAAAGAAGAACTGCGGGCGGTAGCCGGTGACGATCGGCGTGTGCCGTCCGCCCTCTTTGGTGGGAATGACGAACAGCTCGGCCTTCGCCTTGGTGCGGCTCTTCACCGAGCCGGGCGCGATGATCACCTGACCGCGCACGACCTCGTCGCGACCGACGCCGCGGAGGAGCAGTCCGCAGTTCTGGCCCGCGCGGGCCTCCGTCTGATCCTTGTGGAACATCTGGATGCCCGTGACGACGACTTGCCGCGGCTTCTGCTCGCCGTCGACGAGACCGATGATCTCCACCGACTCGCCCGCGCGCAGCACGCCGCGCGCGATGCGGCCGGTCACGACGGTGCCGCGACCGACGATCGTGTGCACGCCTTCGATGGGCATCATGAAGGCGCCCGCGACGTCGCGCACGGGATCGGGGAAGTGACCCTCCATCGCCTCGAGGAGCTCGCGGATGCACGCGCCCGCGTTCGCGGGATCGCGCAGCGCCTTCAGCGCCGAGCCGAGCACGACGGGGGAGTCGTGGTAGCCCTGCGCCGCGAGGTGCGCCTTGGTCTCCTCGACGACGAGCTCGAGGAGCTCGGGATCGGCGATGTCGACCTTGTTGACGAACACCACGACGCGCTCGACTCCAACCTGACGCGCGAGGAGGATGTGCTCCTTGGTCTGGTGCTGCGGACCCTGGCTGCCGTCCACGAGCAAGATCGCGCCGTCCATCTGGGCGGCGCCGGTGATCATGTTCTTGATGTAGTCGGCGTGGCCGGGGCAATCGATGTGCGCGTAGTGGCGAGTCGCGGTCTCGTACTCGACGTGCGAGATGGTGATCGTGACGGTCTTCGTGTCGTCACGCACGGTGCCGCCCTTGGCGATGTCGCCGTAGCTCTTCGCGCGCGCGAGGTTCGCGTGCGCCTGCACCGCGAGGATCGCGGCGGTGAGCGTGGTCTTGCCGTGGTCGACGTGTCCGATCGTGCCGACGTTGACATGGGTCTTCATGACGGTGTTGTCGGGTTGCCAGCCCTTCTTTCTCTTCGAACGATTCACCCCGCCGGCCCATCCGGCTCCAGGGGACTTGCACGCACGACGAAAAGGCCGCCCAGGTTTCCCTAGGCGGCCTTTCGTTCGCTCGAGTCCGAGCGATGTCCGACTACCTAGCTCTCCAGATCCCAGACGACGGCGCGAACGCCGACGAGGCGTCGAGCCGTGAGGAGGATGAGGGAGAGCCCAGCGCGCACATGACGAGCGCGTGCAAGCTGCGCACGTCGGCCCAGCTCGTCAAGGGTCACGAGGCGGAGGAGGACCACGCCTCATGCTCGCCATCAGCCACCTTCGAGCTCACGGACCACGCCGTCGCGCGCGATGACGCGAAGCTTCGAGCGCCCGCGGAGGAGGAGGCGACCGCCGACGACGTCGAGGAAGGCCGCGTCGACGGCGTGGCTCGCGAGCGGGAGCTCGAGCGCGGGGACGTCGCGGCGGGTGCCGTCGGGCGTGACGATCGTGTCGACGGACGCCGGGATGTCCGCCTTCTCGGGGATGCTGCGATCGGCGTCGAACCAGACCTGGAAGCCGCCGCGCGCGAGCGACGGCATCTTCTCGGGATCGGCGGTCTGAGCGCCCGACGCGACGTCGACGTGAATGCGCTTCGGCGATCGATCGGAGGAGCGCTCCGGCCGGACGTGGAGATCGATCTTGTGATCGTTCGCCCAGCGAATGCTGCAGCCGTGCGCGCAGAGCGTGCCGGGGAGCCGGTGCTTCTTCACGCTCTTGTCGGCCAGGTCCCAGATCGCGATCGTCGCCAGCGCGCGCTGCTCGAGGAGCACCGCCATGCGCTTGCCGTCCGGCGAGACCGTCGCGTCCCGCGCGAAGTCGTTCCTCCCGAGCTCGGCGTCGAAGGTCCCGCTCTCGAGGTCCTCCACGAAGCTCGTCAACGTGTACTTGCCGCGGGCGTTCTCCTCGATGACGACACGCCGGTCGTCGAGGCTCACGATCGACGGCGCGCTCACGTCCTGGAGCTCGGGATCGAGCTTCCCGTCGGCCGGATGGACGAGGTCGCCGGTCTGGACGCGGTACACCATCGAGGCGAGCCAGCCGTGGCTGAAGCCGAAGAACGCTCCGTTCGGCGAGAGCCGGAAGGACGCGAAATACCGCTCAAAGCGGAGCGCCGGCATGTGCGTGCGATGAACGAGCGCGCCGGAGGGCAGCGCGTAGACGCCGACGGCGCAGGTCTCCCAGTCGGACGCCTCCGCCTCGCAGACGGCGAGGAGGAAGTGCCGCTTGTTCTTCGCGACGGCGGCCGCGCTCTGCGCCGCGCTCCACCGCCCTGCGAACGTCTTCACCTTTGCCCCCTCGGCGACGTTCCACACCTCCAGCGAGCGACTCGTTTGGTCGACACGCTCGACGACGAAGACGGAGCCGAACCCGACGTACGGTGTGGGGTCGCCTCCTTCGCCGCCGAGCGGAATGCGCCGGAGCCCCGCGTCCGCCGCGGTCGTGTCCCAGTCCCAAATCGACCTTTGCGTCGTGACGAGGACGTGACCGTTCGGCAGGAGCTCGCTCTGCAAGATCTCCGCCCCGATGCGCGCCGTTACGCTCGCGTCCGCGGGCTCCGCGGGCTCCGTGGCGCCGGCGTCGAGCGTCGGCCCACCCGCGTCGATCGGCGCGGCGTCGACCACCGGCGCCGGTGACGGCGGATCTCCGCAGCGCGAACGACACGCCACGAGCCCCAACGCGAAGAACGCGACGCGGCGACCCCTCGAGCTCATCTCCGCGACGATACACCCTCGTCGTCATCCGTCCGTCGGCGCGATAGCGCTTCGACACGTGGACATCGTCTGTGGTTTTGTCGGCGACATGAAGTTGTTCGCCGACTTTCGACAGATTCACGTCTCTGCACCCGACCGGAAAGGCGATCTCGCGGAGGCCTGGACGGCGCAGGCGACGGAGGACCGGATCGCGGTCGCGGGGGACATCGTCGGCATCACTGCCTCTCGCTCGCGATGGCCATGAACGTCGACGACGAGCTCATCGTACGCTGGGATCCCGGCGAGACCAAGCGCGCCTGGAAGATCCTCGCGCCGCTCGTCACACCCGAACGCGCCGCGCTCGTCCTGAGGACCCCGCGCGCCGTCCGCTGACACGCCGCCCGAGCGATCGGGCCAGTCTTCAGTGGGGGTTGTGGCGAGTCATCGTCTCGTTCGCGGTGGGCGGCCACGTTGCGGTCTGACCTCGAACGTCACAGTCGCTCGAGGGCCGTCGAGGCGCGTGACGAAGTGCGTGAGCAAGTCCCGCCCGACGACACACTCGTCGGCGTGCGCGACGATGCCGAGAGGAAGCGCGACGCCGGCGAGGTGAACGATCGCTCCGTGCACCGTCACGTCGTGACTTCCAACGACCCCCTCCAGGCTCGCGTATTCGATGACGTGCAGCTCGAGCTCTTCGGCCACGTCCTCGGGGATGACGGTCGCGTCGGCCCCCGTGTCGACGAGCGCACGCACGGACATGCTGGCGCCGCTCGACGGATTCGACACGACGATGTCGACGACAGGCGCCGGCGGCTCGAAGTCTCGGTCGTAGTGAAACGAGCGTGTCATGTCGGCGGAACGCGTCGTTTCACGAGGGCTCGCGGCGAACGGAGTCGAATGACCCGCTTTGGCGTGAGTGACACACGAGGCATGAGGACCGCCCGCCCCTCGAGCCGGGCGAAGACCCGCGTGGCCAGCCTGGTGAAGTCGGCGTCATGGTCGACGACAGCCTGATCCACGACGGCCACGTACTCGCCTCGGTAGCGCTCGAGGAGGTCGGCGTGATTGCGCTCGTACCACGCCCAGTCCTTCTTCGACGCGGACCGGTCGGCATTGCGCCGGGGTCCACGGGCGAGCGTCTGCGCGAGACTCTCGCTCACGATGGCGGCGAGCGTCTTGCCTTGACGAGCCGCCTCCGCCTTCGCTTCGCGAACGAGCGCTCGCGACATTCCTCGCAGGTAGAGCGTCGTCGAGTCGTTGCTCATGCAACGTTGATAACACAGACAACACCTCTGCGAGCGCGGAGCCACGCTCAGAGAAGCGGAGCCTGCTCTACGCAATCCTGGCCCACCGGCGCTGGGAGGAAGCTGGGCCCCCTCGCGCCGCTTTGTGTACCCTCGCGATCGCCATGGCGGACGAAAAGAAGCCCGAGGACGCGGACGAGCCCGCGGTGAAGGACGAGACGTCCGAAGCGAAGGCCGAGGAGAAGTCCGAAGCGAAGGCGGAGGAGAAGCCCGAAGCGAAGGCCGAGGCCAAGGACCCGCCGCCGAAGGCCGAGCCCAGGCCGGAGCCGAAGCCGGAGAAGGCCGCGTGGGGTGAGCCGATCGCGAGGCTCGATCGCGCCTGGACGAAGCTCGAGGCGCGTCTCTGCGCCGTCGTCCTCGTCGCCGAGATCCTCACCCTCGTCTTCTGGATCGCGATCCGCGCGCTCTCGTCGACGGGGCAGGGGGGGCCCGGCGGCCTCTTCCGCAGCCTCTTCTGCGCGCTCGTGCTCGGCCTCGTCGCGCACCGCTTCACGAAGAAGCACGCGTACGGCCAGGTCATCGCCACCGGCGCGGTCGTCGCCGGGTTCTTCGCCGGGCGGCTCTGGACCGACGCCGGCACCGAGTACTTCTCGAACCTGTTCGCGTGGCTCCAGAACTCCTCCATCCTCGTCTTCTTCGGCGGCGTGAGCGATCTCGCGAAGCGCTTCACGCTGTGGCTCGCGCTCCTCGGCGCCTCGCTCGCCACCGCGCAGGGCAAGCACATCAACGTCGACGTCGTCATGCGCTTCCTCTCCCCGAAGGCGCGCGTCCCGGTCGCCGTCATCGGCTGGCTCGCCGCCGCCCTCGTCGCGATCTCCGCGTCGTGGGGCTTCTTCGACTACGTCGCGGTCGAGGAGATGCGCGCGCCGGCCACGGTCGAGTGCCCCGGCGACGCGACCAAGCGCTGCCCCGCCTCGATGGGCTCGAAGGTCGACGCGGTGTCGTCGACGATCGGCCGCGACCTGTTCCTCTCCGGCCGCCAGATCTCGCTCGACCTCCGCTCCTTGCCGAGGGTCCTCGGCGGCACGAAGTACAACCAGTGGCTCACGCCGAAGGAGTGGAACGAGTGGCTCAAGGGCGGCGGCTGGAGCCCGCGCTTCGACCCCGAGGAAGTGAAGGCGTTCGAGCTCCCGGAGGACGGGTCGGTCGAGTTCCGCAACCCCGCCGTCACCGCGATCCCCGGCGGAACGGAGCAGGTCGCGAAGCTCCTCGTGCCGGTCGTGAACCTCGTCTTCGCGTTCGGCCTCTTCGTGATCGGGCTCCGCTTCATCGTGCGATCGCTCCTCGCGATCTCGGGGCACATCAAGGTCGACCCCAACGCCGCGCACGGCGACGACGAGCTCGCGCACGCGCACGACAGCTCGGCCCTCGCCGACGCGGTCGACCACGCGGCAGAGGAGAGCCACTCGTGAGCGCCTCGATCGACACCGACACCACCGTCAACCCGAAGGCCGCGCGCACCGCGTTCGGCGGCATCGGCGTCATCGTCGTGCTCCTCGGCGCGGCGGGCGGCTTCTTCACCGCGCTCCTCGGCGCGCTCGCCCTCATCGGCGCCCCGCTCTTCGCGATCATGGGCGGCGCGGCGGAGATCGCGTGGCTCACGCACCCGAACCCCGACCAGCAGGTGCTCCGCCGCCTCGCGTCGGACGTGTTCGGACCGTATTTCGCGGGTTCGCCTATTCTCACGACAATCCCGCTATTCACGTTCGTCGGCTACGTCATGGCCGAGTCGAAGACGCCGGAGCGCCTCGTCCGCGCGGCGACGGCGTGGCTCGGCTGGATGCCGGGCGGCCTCGCGATCGTCTGCGTCATCGCGAGCGCGGTGTTCACGCTCTTCACCGGCGGCAGCGGCGTCACGATCATCGCCGTCGGCGGCCTCCTCCTCCCCGCGCTCAGGAAGAGCGGGTACTCGGAGAAGTTCTCGCTCGGCCTCGTCACGACCGGCGGCTCGCTCGGCCTCCTCCTCCCGTGGGCGCTCCCGCTCCTCGTCTACGCGATGATCACGGGCCTCGACTTCCAGCTCGTGAACAAGGCGGTGATCTTGCCGGGCGCGATCGTCCTCGGCTTCTTCGCGGTCTACTGCGTCTACGTCGGCATCACGGAGAAGATCCCGCGCCAGAAGTTCGACCTGAAGGAGGCGCTTCAGGCGTTCTGGGCCTTCAAGTGGGAGCTCGGCGTCTTCGCGCTCCTCATCGTCAGCATCAAGACGCAGCTCGCCCAGATCGACGAGGCGGCCGGCCTCGTCGCCGCCTACACGTTCGCGATCGAGGTCTGGATCTACAAAGACCTCACGATCAAGAAGGACCTCGTCCGCATCGCGAAGGGATCGATGGCGCTCTCCGGCGCCGTGATCCTCATCCTCGCGATGGCGAACGCGCTCATCAACTACGTCGGCGACGAGCACCTCCCGAACAAGGTGCTCGACGCGATGCTGAAGGTCGGCTTCGACAAGACGTGGCAGTTCCTCATCGTGATGAACCTGTTCTTGCTCGTGCTCGGCATGATCATGGACGGCTTCAGCGCGATCCTCGTCGCGGTCCCGCTCGTCCTCCCGTTCGCGGCGTACTTCGGCCTCGGGCCGTTCCACGTCGCGATCATGTTCGTGCTGAACCTCGAGCTCGCGTTCTCGTGCCCGCCGCTCGGCCTGAACCTGTTCATCGCGAGCTTCCGCTTCAACCGCCCCGTCATCGGGCTCTATCGCATCGCGATGCCCTTCGTCGGCATCCTCGCGCTCGCCCTCCTCGTCATCACCTACGTCCCGAAGATCTCGAGCGCGCCGGTCGAGTCCGACATCCAGAAGTGGCGCGACCAGGCGGCGAAGGAGAACCGCGTCCCCTCCGAAGCATGGTTCCTCGAGTGCGTGCAGCTCGATCGCAACAACCCGCAGCCCTGCAGCGAAGAGGACAAGAAGAAGTACCCGAAGGGCCAGATGCCGGTCGACGAGACACCGCAAGAGGTGCTCGACGCCGGTGCCCCCCCGCCGGACACGACCGACGAGGACGACCTCGAGGCCCTCATCAAGGGCGGCGCGCCGAAGGACGCCGGCGACAAGCCGCCGGGCAACGAGTCCGAGGACGACCTCCTCGACCTGATCAAGGGCGGCGGCAAGGACGCCGGCGACGCGACGAAGCCGAAGCCGCCGCCGGGTCAGGAGAGCGAGGACGACTTGATGGACCTCATCAAGGGGAAGTGACGCCCGCCGGGGCTGGATCATCCTCACCCCGAATTTCAGATTTTTCCCCCAGGGCCATGCGCGTAACTCTGCGCAATTCGTACGTAGTTACAATGTAGGTGGATGGCGCATGCCTTGCTGTACGGCTCGTCATGTCCGCTCTACGCACCCTCGCCCTCGCAGCCTCGGTCCTCGGTCTCTTCGCGTGCAGCCAGGAGGCGGGCACCGACTCCGATGCCGAGCCGACCGGCGGCGACGAGGCCGCCGTCGTCGGCCTCTCGTGCTCGCCCGCCGCATACAACGCGGGGCTCGTCCACTACAAGGCGGCCGTCGCGGCGGCGAAGCGGCACGCGATCGACGCGTGCATGGAAGACAACTCGGACCTCGGCGTCATCGCGAAGGAAGCGGCGGCGGCGACGGCGACGTGCGCCGCGTTCAAGACCGTCATCAAGCTGAGCCCGTGGGCCGCGCCGATCCGCAAGGAGCTCGCCGACAACCTCGTGCTCGCCGAGCTCACGGGCGACCTCACGATCAAGGACGCGTCCGGCGCGTACACGTACGAGGGCCTCGAGGCCGCCCTCGCGAAGGGCGTCACGCTGTGGGGCCCCGCGCCTGGCGTCTACGGCAACATGTCGAAGCTCTCGCTCGGCGCGAACGGCGAGGGCAAGCTCCACACGCTGAACATCGACGACGACGGCAACGCGACGTGGTCCTCGACCGACGTGACCTACCGCGTCGGCGGCGCCGCCGGCGACTCCGTCCCGCTCACGGTCTCCATCACCGGCGGCATCTCCGTCGACTACGACCTCAAGGCGACGAGGAGCTTCGACGTCCCCGACTTCGAGCTCACCCCGATCGGCGACGCGCCGGCCGACGACTTCACCGCGTTCAAGTCCGAGTGCGAGGCGTGACGCGCTGAATCACGGCGCGCGGAGGAGCAGCTCCCGCGCCGTGCGGAGCTGCACGTCGATCGTGAGGCGCTCCTCTGGCTTGCCGTGGTTGGCGCGGCCGAGCGCGCCTTCGTCCATCGCGAGCTCGACGTCGGGCGAGACGCCGGTGCCCTCGTAGCTCTTGCCGGCCGGGATCTTGAAGAGGCCGAGCGTGTACTTGTACGCCCAGCCGTTCGGGAGATCGTCGAGCGCCTGCACGCTCCATTTGCCGTAGGTGCGCGCGCCGACGAGCTTCGCGTGACGCTGCTCGCGGAGCGCGCTCGCGAGGAGCTCCGCGCCCGACGCCGTCATCTCGTCGACGAGCACCGCGGCCGGGACGTCGCCGAGGATCGGCTTGCCCTTCGAGACGTGCGTCTCCTCCGGCTTGCCCTTCTTCTGCAGCGTGACGATCGGCGCGCCCTCGGGCAGGAGCAGCTCCGCGGTCTCGAGCGCGCGATCGAACGAGCCGCCCGGGCTGTGGCGGAGGTCGATGACGAGCGCGCGCGCGCCCTTCGCCGCGAGCTCCTCGAGGCCCGCCCTCACCGCCGCCGGCGTCTTCTCGGTGAAGCTCGGGATCCGGACGTAGCCGAGCTTGTCGTCCGGCGCGCCGACGAAGGAGGCCGACGGCGCGTCGAAGACGAGGCGATCGCGCGTGAGGGTGAAGGGGAGGAGCTTGTCGCCGCGGAGCACGCTCAAGGTCACGCTCGTGCCGACCTTGCCGCGGATGTCGGCGACCACGTCGCGGAGCTTCATGCCCTTGTAGAGCTTGCCGTCGACGGTGACGATCTTGTCGCCGGCGACGAGGCCCGCCTTCTCCGACGGCGAGCCCGCGATCGTGCCGAGGACGTCGGTGTAGCCGCTCTTCTCGTCGAACGAGATCTGGATCCCGACGCCGACGACCTCGCCCTTGAGGTCGTTCTTCACCTCCGCGATCTCGGTCGGGGAGAGGAGCTTGTTGTACTTCCTCATCCGCGGCTCGAGCTGCGCGAGCATCCCCGCGGTCGCGGCGCGGTAGACGTCGTCCTCGCTCATGCCCTCCGCGTAGTAGCTCTTGAGGAGCGCGTTCTTCACCTCGTTGAAGGCGCGCGCGCCGTCGTTGAACGACTCGCGCGGGATCTCGAGCTCCTCGGGGACGTTGTTCTGCGTCACCGAGCGCGGCGGCGGCGTCTGGTCCGCGGGCAGGGGGCGCGGCTCGTTCGACGCGGTGCGCGCGGCGGCGTCGTCGGGGGCGGGGGGCGCCGCGTCGCTGCACGCGAAGGTGACGAGGAGAACGGCGATGAACGGAGAGACGCGAAAGGACTTCATGGCGGACCTGCTCAGTAGATGGAGAGGCTCTCGGCGCGCGTGCGCGAGGTGTCGACGATGGGCGCGGGCTCGGCCGCGCGGAGGTGGAGCCGCTCCTTGACCTTCGGCGCGAGCGCGACGACGGCGGCCGCGACGGCGGCGAGGGCGACGCCCTGGTAGAGGGGGATGCGCCGCCGGAAGAACGCGACGCGCCGCCCTGCCTCGCGAGGCGGGAACGCGCGGAGGACCTCCGCGCGGAGCCGCTCCTTCACCTCGGGCCGCGGCCGCTCGAAGACGGCGCGGTCGGCGGCGCGCTTGATCGCGAGGTACGCCTCGAGGCACGCGCGGCAGCCGACGAGGTGCGCCTCGATCGCCTCGCGGTCGGCGTCGTCGATCGCGCCGACGTGGTACGCGACGAGGTTGGGGGTTACGGCGGTGCAATCCATGGCGAGAGCTCCTTACGAAGGACGACCACCATCTGGTGGATCCGTGACTTGACGGTGCCGAGGGGGGCGTCGACGACGCTCGCGATCTGCTCGTAGCTGAGGCCGCTCGTGCGGAGGTGCCACAGCTCCCCGAGGTTGGGCGGCAGCTTGCCGACCGCCTCCGTGAGCGCGACCTCGAGCTCGTGCTCCTCGAGCTTCTCCGCGGCGGAGGGCGGCGCCTCGGACTCGGGGATCGCGGCGGTGTTCTTCGTCCGCCGCTGCGACGCGCGCCGCTTGTTGAGCGCGAGGTTCCGGCCGACGCGGTAGAGCCACGCGCGGAAGGAGCCCTCCGCGTCCAGGCGCGCCGACGTGTCCTTCAGCGCGGAGAGGAAGGCGTCGTGCAACACCTCCTCCGCGTCGCTGCGGTCACCGGTGACGGCACGGAGATAGGCGAAGAGCCGCCCTTCGTGCCGCTCGTAGAGCCGATCGAACGCCTCGATCTCCCCGTCGCGAACGCGAAGAAGAAGCGCCTCGTCCGATTCCACGCTCCTAAAATCACCGGTCCGGCGCGAAGGTTCGGCTCAGAGGACGATTTTTTTCCACGTGCCGCCGCGGAACTTGAGCGTCATCACGACCGCGGCGGCGGTGCAGTAGCACGCGGCGGCGGTCCACATGCCGTTCAAGCCGACGTCGAGCTTGATGCCGAGGAGCCACGCCGCGGGGACGAGGAGCCCGAACACGAGGCACAGCTGCGCGGCGGCGACGAACTTCGTGTTGCCCGCGCCGAAGAGCGCCTCGCTCAGGATCATCGCCACCGCGATGATCGGGGTGATGACGCCCATCATGCGCATCGGCGTCATCGCGGCGTGCTGCACGGCGGGGGAGTGCGAGATGAAGTGGACGATCTGCGGCGTGAAGAGGACGCCCTCGAGGAGGCCGATGACGCCGAAGAGCACGAGGCCGAGGCGCACGCTCGCCCAGCCGAAGCGATCCGCGTCCTCGGGGCGCTTCGCGGCGAGCGACTGCGCGACGAGGGTCGCGGTCGCGGTGCCGAACGCGATGCAGGCGGTGAACGTGAGCTTCAGGATCGCGACGATGTCCGTCGTCGCGGCGCCGTTGACCGCCTCGTGGATCGAGCCTTCGGGCGCGTTCAGCGCCTCGAGCGCGTCGAGCTTGCCCGCGACCTGCGCGAAGAGCCCGAACCCGACCATCATGACCACGGTCGCGAGGCCGGCCGGGATCGAGAGCTTCAGGATGTCCCACGTCAGCGACTTCGAGAGCGCCTTCCAGCGCAGGAAGTCGAAGCGGCCCCGCTCGCGCGCGGCGTAGAACACCATGATGAAGAGGCCGATCCACGTCGCGACGAACGCGGCGAAGCCGGCGCCGGGCGCGCCCATGCGCGGGATGCCGAGCTCGGGGCGGCCGAAGATGCAGAGCCAGCAGAGCAGGATGTTGCAGACGTTCATGACGACGGCGGAGACGAGGTGCACCCACGTCTTGCCGATGCCGTCGAAGAAGGCCTTGAGCGCCATCGTCCCCGACATCGAGATGATGCCGAGGAGGCGCCAGCGCGAGTACGAGCTCGCGATCTCGTGCGCCTGCGGGACCTTCAGGATGAGGCCGAGGAGGCCGTCGACGGTGAGGAAGCCGAGCAGCATGAAGACGAAGCCGGCGAGGGCGCAGAAGAAGGCGGCGTTCGCGAGGATGGTGCCCGCGGCCTCGTACTTGCGCTCGGCGTAGCGGCGCGCGGTCAGCGCTTGCGTGCCGACGCTGATCGCGGAGAGCGAGCCGCCGAAGAGCCAGACGAGGAGGAGCGAGGGGAGGAGGGCCGCCTGCGCGTTCGAGCTCTCCGGGTGCGGGAGCTTCGAGAAGAAGAAGACGTCGATCTCGTTGACGATGCTCTGCGAGAGCATCGCGACGACCGTAGGCAGCGCGAGCCGGAGGATCGTCCGATAGGGAGGTCCCGAGATCAGCTCGAGATCGACGTCAGCGGTCGCGGTCGCCATCGGGTGCGCGAGAACGCGCTCAACATCCGTAAGCGAGCGCGACCAGGATGGCAAGATGCCGGAATGTGGATCTCCTGTGAAACCTCCGCATAAAACAGCGGGTATGCGCACGCTCAGCCTCACCGTCGTCACGCTCGCGCTCCTCTCGTCCGGCTGCTTCGCCATGCAGAAGGACCATGACGCCGTCGCCGTCCAAGCGGCCGACGCGCAGAAAGAAGCCGCCGCCGCGAAGGCCGAAGCGCTTCAGCTCCGCGCCGATCTCGACGCGACGAGGCAGCGCCTCGACAACGCGCTCCGCGCCAACGCCGACTCCTCGGTCGAGAGCCTCTCGACGAAGCAGCGCCTGAACGACCTCGCCGGCCGCGTCGACGAGGCGAACCACGGCGTCGACGAGCTCAAGCGCGACATCGACGCGTCGCGCACCGAGATCTACGCGCGCCTCGACGACCTCAAGCGCGCGCAGGCCGCGGCCGCCGCGCCTCCGCCGCCGCCGGTGCAGGTCGCGTCCGACAAGGTCGCGCACTACAAGCAGATCGAGGACGCCTGGACGAAGAAGGACTGGCCCACCGTGCGCGTCCTCGCCGCCGAGTACGTGAACCGCTACCCGACCGACGAGCACGCCGACGACGCGCTGTTCTTCGCCGGCGACGCCGACAACTCCGACGGCCGCCCGAGCTCCGCGCTCGGCAACTTCAACCGCCTGCTGAAGCTCTTTCCGAAGTCGAACGTGCTCGACAAGACGCTGCAGGGCATGGGCGACGCGTACATGACGATGCACGACTGCGCGAACGCGAAGCTCGCCTACGAGGCGTGCGAGAAGCGCTTCGGCAAGGACAAGGTCGGCGCCGAGTGTCGCGCGGGCCTCGACGTCATCAAGAAGAACGCGCCCGGCACCTGCGCGCCGAACTGAGCGCGGGTGGGCGAGGCGGGAGTCGAACCCGCAAGGTACCCAGTTTTTAAAACCGGCGCGTCTACCAGTTCCGCCACTCGCCCGAGCGCGAGCACGGATGATAGCACGCGCCTACTCGCCGCCGGGGCACGGCGCGAACTCGCAGCTCGGCCCGACGCGGCCGACGGACGTGCCGTCGGGGCACATCTTCGCGTCCATCGTGCACGCCTTGAGGGGCGGTTCGCCCGCGTCCGGCTCCGTCGACGTCGAGGTCGCCGGCGGCTTCGGCGGCTCGCTCGGCGGACCGCACGCGCCCACGAGAAAAGCCGCGCCCGCGCTCATGGCGAGGAGGAAGGCGAGTGTGCGCATCACCTGAAGACTCTACCGAAACTTGGCCCGACGAGCCGCGACTTCGTAAGCAGACCAACATGAGCGAAGCCCTCGCCGACAAGAACGCCGCCGCCGACGCAGGTGGTCTCAGCTCCGGCATCGTGAGCATCCCGCTGCCGCGCATCTTCGGACGGCTCTTGCTCCTGAAGCTCCTCGCCCGCGGCGGCATGGGCGACGTCTACCTCGCGGCGACGACCGGCATCGAGGGCGCCGAGCGTCCCATCGTCGTGAAGACGGTCCGCCGCGATCACATCCACGACGGCTCGTTCCTCGCGCGTTTTCTCGACGAGGCCCGCGTCCAGTCGCAGCTCAACCACCCGGGTGTCGCGCAGATCCTCGAGGCCTCGACCGACGAAAACGGTGAACCTTACACCATCGTCGAATACGTGGAAGGACGCTCGCTCGCTGACGTCCGCCACCGCGCGGTGCAGGTCGGCGTGCGCGTCGGCTGGCCGGAGGCGGTCGCGATCGCGATCGAGATGGGCCAGGCCCTCGCCCACGTCCACGAGCGCGCCGGCTCCGACGGCACGCCGCTCGGGATCGTGCACCGCGACCTCTCCCCCCAGAACGTGATGGTCGGGTACGCGGGCGAGCTGAAGCTCATCGACTTCGGCACCGCGCGCGGCCACAACCGCCGCTGCCACACCGTCGCCGGCGTCGTCTTCGCGAAGCCGGGCTACGTCGCGCCCGAGGTCGCGCGGCAGCAGGTCGGCGACGGTCGCATCGACGTCTACGCGATGGGCGTGATGCTCTGGGAGCTCTGCGCGGGCAAGCGCCTCTTGAACGGCGACGCGCAGAAGCACCTCGAGGAGGTCGCGGCCGGCAAGTTCGAGGTGCCGCTCCTCGCCGAGACGCGCGGCATCCCCGCCGAGCTCGACGCGATCATCCAGAAGCTCTGCAAGAACGATCCCGACGACCGCTACGCGAGCGCGCAGCAGGCGGCGGTCGATCTCGCGCGCGTGCTCTCGCTCGCGCCGGCGGTGAAGGCGGGCGAGCGCGGCGTGCGCACGCGCATCTCGCTCCTCATGCGGCAGCTCTGGCCGCACGAGCCGGCCCGCCTCCGCGCCGAGTTCGCGAAGCTCCTCAAGCAGGCGCGCGGCCTCCGCAAGGAGCCGGAGACGCCGCCGTCGGAGCGGTCGCTCCAGCTCGCGGTCGCGCTCGAGAAGTCGGCCGACCCCGACGCGCTCCCCGGCACGCCGTACCGCCTCGGGAAGAAGATCGGCGAGGGCTCGAGCGGCGAGGTCTACGAGGCGGAGCACACCGAGCTCGGTCGCAAGTACGCGGTGAAGGTCCTCTCCAGCGCGCACTCCTCCGCCGTCGACGCGGTGGATCGGTTCCGCCGCGAGGCGCGCGCGATCGCGTCGCTCTCGCATCCGAACCTCGTGCGCCTCCACGACTTCGGCAAGTCGCTCGACGGCCGCGTCTTCCTCGTGATGGAGCTCCTCGACGGCAAGACGCTCGACGCGTACGCCGACGAGGCGCGCCTCGACTGGCGCGAGGCCGCGCAGTTCGGCGTCCAGGCTACGCTCGCGCTCGAGGCCGCGCACGCGGCGGGCCTCGTGCATCGGGACCTCAAGCCTCACAACCTGTTCCTCACGTCGAGCGGCGAGCTGAAGCTCCTCGACTTCGGCGTCGCGATGGCGCTCGCGGACACGACCACCGCCGAGAAGCGGCAGAAGGGCTTCGCGGTCTTCGGGACGCCCGAGTACATGGCGCCGGAGCAGGTCGCGGGCGAGCTCGTCGACGCGCGTTGCGACATCTACGCGCTCGGCTGTGTGCTCTACGAGCTCGTCACCGGCTCGCGTCCGTTCGAGGGCTCCTCCGTCGTCGTGATGGGCAAGCAGCTCCGCGAGACGCCGGAGCGGCCGCGCGTGCGCTCCGCCGCGGTGCCGCTCGAGATCGACGCCGTCATCATGAAGGCGCTCTCGAAGTCGAAGGAGGATCGCTACTCCTCGGCGAAGGAGATGCGCGAGGCGCTCGAGAAGGCGCTCTCCGCGCCGGCGAAGCGCCTCGGCCGCGCGAAGCGGTTCGCGAGCTTCTCCGCCGTCGTCGCGCTCTCGGCGGTCGGCACCTTCTTCTTCCGCGACCGGCTCGAGGCCACCGCGCAGCACCTGCTCGAGAAGCCGCAGCCCGTCTCCGTCACGACGACTCTCGCCGCGGTCGAGCCCGCGCCTCCGCCGCCCGCGCCTCCGGCGCCCGAGCCTGAGCCCGCGCCCGCGCCCGCGCCCGCGCCCGAGGTCGAAGCGCCGAAGCCGCAGGTCGCGGTCGCGGTCGCGCCGCCGAAGGAGGATCTCTCGGACGTCCCGGTGCCGGAGGAGCGGAAGCCGTCGTCGCTCCTGCGCCGTGCGTCGGCGCATCACGAGAGCGCGGAGGTCCGCACGAAGCTCACCGAGGCGCGGGGGCGCGCGAAGGAGAACCCGAGCGACGTGAAGGCGCTCCGCACGTGGGCGATGGCCGCGCTCTCGGCGGGCGAGACGCGAGAGGCGCGTCGCGCGGCGGAGGCGTGGGCGGTGCACGAGCCCGGCCCGGAGCCGCGCCTCGTCCTCGCGGCCGCGTTCGAGGCGGCGCACCGTCACCGCGAAGCGCGCGCCGTCCTCGAGGAGTGGCTCACGAACCACCCCGACACGCCGGAGGCACGCAAGATGCTCCAACGCCTCGGCGGCGACGCCCCCGCCGTGAAGCCCCGCCGCGGCGGCGCCACCCGCCCGAGCGGCAACGCCACCCTCGAAGCCGAGACGCTGTAGCGGTTGGAGCTCCGGGCGTCTCGACGTCAGGGTTGACGATCCGAGTCGCTCGGCCCTCGCGCTTTACGTTTCGTTACCTCGGCGGCGGGAAGGCATCGCGAGGCTCCAGGTTGGGCTCGCATGGAGACACGATCTCTGCTCGTCACTGGCTGCGTGCTCGCGATCGCATCGTGCGACGGACGGGGGGAGCCCCGTTCACGTGAGGACTCCTTGGACACGTCGTCGTTGGAGCCATCCCGCGACCGCGCCGACGCGGGCGTTCCCGGCGCGGGGTGCTCCCGCGCCGACGACGGCGACCGCGATGCATCGACGGACACGAGCGGCGACGGCGGCGACGGCGACGGCGACGACGACGGCGACGACGCTTCGGCCGATGCGGGCGACGACGCTTCGGCCGACGCGGGCGCGGGCGACTGCGACGCGCCTGACGCGGGCGATGGAGGCGACGACACGCCGCCGTTCGACTGCGAAATGGCCATCGAGGTTGGTCGGCTTTCGCCGGCGACCTGCGCCGTCGTCGATCCCGTGAGCCATCGCGTCGGCCGCCTGCGCTGGGTGTGCGGCGGCGGACCGGCGCGTCTCGGGCTGGGCGATCTCGTGCTCGACGGATCCGTGAACGACGACGTCCTCGAGCTGTCCGCGTGCCGAGAAGATCCGGTGAGCTGGCTCGACGGCCACTACGAGCTCGTGAGCATCTCCGCGGATCTCCGCGTCGAGCGCGGATCGCTGTCGTTCTCGCGCGCCACGGGGCTGTCTTGCGCCCGCGCCTTCAATGACTGCAACGCGACCGCCAGCGTCACGCTCTACCCATAGCGAAGGCGAGCGCGGGACTTGGGCGTCGCTGCCGACGTGGTCACCTGTCCTCCTCGAACGCCTCCAGCAATGACTCGATCGCGGTTCCAGTCTGCGTTCTCGGTGTCGCGTCGGCGATGGCGATGCTTTCCTTCTCTGTTGGTCGCAGCGCGAGCGGGCGCGGCTCTGGGATGAGTCGTACTACGACGAGAAGCTCGAGCTCGCGGAGCGGCCGGAGGCTCGCCGCTCGTCGCGGGAGCCGAACGACTCGGTCGCCCTGGTCAATTGGGGCAATCGTCCTTGGAGCGGACCCACCCGCCCTCCCTCACGTTCGTCGGCCAGTTTCCAGGACAGGACGATCCGTCCGTCGGCCCTGACGCGTTCCCCGGTCGGCAGATATCGGTGGTGCCTCTCGGGGACCGACAGAATCCGCAATCCGGACGCTCGAGGCACTTCCAGCAATCGTCCATGTCCTGACAGGTCAGGACCGTGCACTTTCCGTCGACGCAGGCTCCGTACGGGGCGGCTTGACACGTGTTGCCGCAGCTCCCGCAGTTGTTCGGATCGGTCGCTCCGTTCAAGCATGTTCCATTGCATTCGATGCTTCCGAGCTCCTGACAGGTACCTCTGCACATGACCCCTGCCTGCTTCCGCGTCTTGCAGCACAGGTCGACGCAGCTCGGCGTCCCGCACGACAATTGACACTCCGGGTCACATTCATTGGTCGAACGCGTGCATGACGCCCCTTGCGTACCTCCAGTCGACGCGCCGTCGGCTTGGACCGATCCGTCCAGCGCGTCGAGCGAAACGCACTGACCGCTGGAGCAGACTCGATCGCCCTTGCAATCCACGTCGCGCACGCACCCTTGTTCATGGTTCTCGCTCGAGGTGCAGCCTGCTGCCAACGTACCGACGAGCGACCCTGCGAGGACGACGACCGGGACGATACGGAGTGACACTTCGAGCGCCATGTCGCGACGATATGGTCTCGGTCGGAAAAGGCCATGGTCATTCTCCGTGCGTCATGTGAAGTGGGTTCACACCGTGGTGATTGCGATTCACCGGCGCGCGGCTCTACAGATCGTCGCGTGAGCTCGAGTCGCCCCCCGACCGTAAGCGCTCGAGGAGCGCCTCGCGCGTAGAGACGCCATGACGCTTCATGCTGTTCGAGATGTGCTTGCGAGCTGCGTCGAACGAGATACCGATCGCCTGGGCGAGCTCTTTCGTCTCGAGCCCGAGCGAGAGGAGCTCGACGCAACGAGTTTCGATCGACTCGTGGCCCGGCTGGAGGACGAGCGCGAGCTCCCGTTCCGACCGCCGGTGGGCGATGCGGTGGCTGTCGAGCGCGACGCTGAGCTGTGCCGCGGCCGCGCCCAGCAAGCGCCTCTCGCGAGGCGAGAAGTAGCGGCGCTCGCGGTAGCCGGCGGCGACGGCGAGCGAGGTTCCGAAGAGCGGCCCCGTGAAGAGTACAGCGACGTCCCGCAGGCCCGAGGACTCGAGGATCTCGCGCAACCTCGCGTAGCAGCTGAAGTCGCTGAACGTCATCACTGGCGCGTGGCTCGCGAAATTGCGGCGCATCTGGTTGTCCGCACGGCTGAAGGTGACCAGCTCGTCGACGATCCCGAAGAGGCTATCGGGCATGCCGCGCGCGCAGGGAACGATACGCAGATCGCTCGAAGACGCGCGGCTCGCCGTCGCGATCGCGGCGATGATGCCCATGTCGGGCCTCAGGATCGGTTCCGCGGCACCGACGATCCCCTCGAGCCATTCGCCCTCGCTCCGGCCGACCTGCCACGCCTCGCTCAGCAAGCGAAGGACGTCGTCTTCGAGCTCGGAGCCGTCGGCCATTCGTCCTCGTCCGGTCTCGCGAACCGGTACTGCCGCGAGCACCGTGAGCACTCTATTCGCCGCACCCTTGGCGCGCCAGGCGGATCGAGTGGGGCTTCTCGGAGAAAGGGGGAGGCGTGAACGTCCTCACTCGACGCGTCGAAATGGATGGCATGGAGTTCATGGTGATCGAGTGGTCTGTGAACGACGATCGAGCGCTCACGGCGGCGGAGCGGGACGTGGCCAGGCTCGTCGCGAGAGGCGCGACGAACGCGGAGATCGCGCGTGCGCGCGGGACGTCTGCGCGGACGGTAGCGAACCAGGTCCAGTCGATCATGCGCAAGCTCGAGGTCGCTTCGCGCGTCGGCCTCGCGGCGGCGATCTCCGGGAGGCGATGAGCCGCCAGCGCACGCGTCGCGCGCGGGGCGACCTCGTGGCGTACGCCGGCGCGCCCCGCGAGAGGACCGACGGCGCGCTCCTCCAACGCGATCAGAGCGCAGCGAACTTGGAGAAGGCGCTCGCGGCGGCGGTCGTCCTGCGCGCGGAGGCGCATCGCGCTGCGGCGTCCGTCGGCAGTGAGGCCGTGCTCGAGGCGTGGCGCGGCCTCGTGGACGGGCGATGGTCCATCGTCGAGGGGGTCGAGCTCGACGCCAAGCGCTTCCTCGTCGTGCGTCGCAACGAGATCGACATCGGCGCGAGTCGCGGCCGTCGTGCACACGAGCGCTCACCGACCTGGAGCGTCGGATCTGCGCGACGACAGCCGCGGGACACTCGCAGAAGCTCATCGCCTACCAGCTCGGGATTCATATCTCGGTTGTCGCCCGCGGGCTCGGGAGCGCCCTGACCAAGCTCGGCGCCCGGTCGCCGGCCGTCCTCGCGCGCTGGTTCGCGTGGCTGCCCACCGAGCTCGCGGTCCCTTGAGCGCGCCCGAGCGGCAACGCGACCCTCGAAGCCGAGACGCTGCAGCGCTACGCTTCGCGGTGTGACCGCTGAAGGTTCACGACAAGAAGGGCCGAGTCGTCGGTGAGGCGGTGACGAATCCGATCCTCCTCCTGGAGGTGCTCTCCCCGTCGACGGAGGACTACGACCGCGGCGAGAAGTTCGCGCACTACATGCGCCTCCCGGTGACAGCGTCACGTTGTGCGGCGCGCTCTTCCTCGTCGACGACCTCTACGCGGCCTGAGCGCGGCGTGCTGACCCTTGGAGCCCGCGCGCGCTCCTGCTAGAGCCGGTCCAACGCACGTGCCGCGACGCCAAGACATCGAGAAGATCCTCGTCATCGGCGCCGGGCCGATCATCATCGGCCAGGCTTGCGAGTTCGACTATTCCGGGACGCAGGGCGCGAAGGCGCTGAAGGAAGAGGGCTACCAGGTCGTCCTCGTGAACTCGAACCCGGCGACGATCATGACCGATCCCGGCATGGCCGATCGCACCTACGTCGAGCCGCTCGAGTGGCGCACGCTCGAGGCGATCATCGAGCGCGAGAAGCCGAACGCGGTCCTCCCCACCCTCGGCGGGCAGACCGCGCTGAACCTCGCCCTCGCGCTCGAAGAGAAAGGCGTGCTGAAGAAGCACGGCGTCGAGATGCTCGGCGCGCGCCCCGAGTCGATCGCGAAGGCGGAGGACCGCGCGCTCTTCAAGGCCGCGATGGAGAAGATCGGGCTCACCTGCCCGAAGGCCGGCGTCGCGCACTCCGTCGAAGAGGCGTGGGCGATCGTGAAGGACACCGGGTTCCCCGCCATCCTGCGGCCCTCCTTCACGATGGGCGGCTCCGGCGGCGGCATCGCGAAGGACGACTCCGAGTTCGAGGCGAAGGTCGCCTGGGCGCTCGCGCAATCGCCGACGCGCGAGGTCCTCATCGAGGAGAGCGTCCTCGGCTGGAAGGAGTTCGAGCTCGAGGTCATCCGCGACAAGGCGGACAACTTCATCGTCGTCTGCTCGATCGAGAACATCGATCCGATGGGCGTCCACACCGGCGACTCGATCACGGTCGCGCCCGCGATGACGCTCACCGACAAGGAGTACCAGCGCCTCCGCGACGCGGCGCGCGCGGTCATGACCGAGATCGGGGTCGAGACGGGCGGCTCGAACGTGCAGTTCGCGGTGAACCCGGCCGACGGGAAGTTCCACGTCATCGAGATGAACCCGCGCGTCTCGCGCTCCTCCGCCCTCGCCTCGAAGGCGACCGGCTACCCGATCGCGAAGGTCGCGGCGAAGCTCGCGGTCGGGTACACGCTCGACGAGCTCGAGAACGACATCACGCGCACGAGCGCCGCGTTCGAGCCCGTCATCGACTACGTCGTCGTGAAGTGGCCGCGCTTCGCGTTCGAGAAGTTCCCCGGCGCGGACCCCACCCTCGGAACGCAGATGAAGAGCGTCGGCGAGGCGATGAGCATCGGCCGCACGTTCTGCGAGGCGCTCCAGAAGGCGGCGCGCTCGCTCGAGACCGCGCGCGACGGCCTCGTCTCCCTCGTCGGCCGCGTCGACTACCGCGTGCTCGCCCAGCCGCGGAAGCAGCGCGACCTCGCGATGGAGGCGGCCGAGATCGAGGCGCCGAAGACGCTCCCGCCGCCGTCGCAGGAGGAGCTCCTGAAGGCGCTCCGCACCGTCGTCCCGATCCCGACCGCGGACCGCCTCTTCTACGTCTTCGACGCGATGCGCGCCGGGATCGGGGCGAAGGAGATCCACGACCTCACGAAGATCGACCCCTGGTTCCTCGCGCAGTTCGAGCGCCTCGTCCGCGCGGAGAAGGCGATCGCGGCGGGCGAGCTCGGCCCCGCGCAGATGGCGCGCTACAAGCGGCTCGGCTTCTCCGACGCCCACGTCGCGAAGCTCGCGGGCAAGACCGCGGACGAGGTGCGCGCGTCGCGCAAGGAGACCAAGACCGCGCCGGTCTACGCCCGCGTCGACACCTGCGCGGCGGAGTTCGTCGCGCACACGCCTTATATGTATTCTACATATGAGTCGGAGAGCGAGGCGAAGGCGCACGAGGCGAAGAAGGAGAAGGTCGTCATCCTCGGCGGCGGGCCGAACCGGATCGGGCAGGGCATCGAGTTCGACTACTGCTGCGTCCACGCGGTGCAGGCGATCCGCGAGCTCGGGTACGAGACGGTGATGGTCAACTGCAACCCCGAGACGGTGTCGACCGACTACGACACGTCCGACCGCCTCTACTTCGAGCCGCTCACGCTCGAGGACGTCCTCGCGATCTGCGAGGAGGAGAAGCCGGTCGGCGTCATCGTGCAGTTCGGGGGGCAGACGCCGCTCAAGCTCGCGGTGCCGCTCGAGCGCGCGGGGGTGAAGCTCCTCGGCACCACCGCCGACGCGATCGATCGCGCGGAGGACCGCGGCCGCTTCGACGAGCTCCTCACCAAGCTCGCGCTGAAGCGCCCGCGCTCCGGGATCGCGACCGGCGTCGACGAGGCCTTCGCGATCGCCGATCGGATCGGCTACCCGGTCCTCGTCCGTCCGAGCTACGTCCTCGGCGGCCGCGCGATGATGATCGCGTACTCGCGCGCCGAGCTCGAGAGCTACATCCACCTCGCGGTCGAGGCCGCGCGCGACGCGGGCACGCAGACGATCCTCGTCGACGAGTTCCTGAAGGACGCGATCGAGATCGACGTCGACTGCGTCGCGGACGGCAAGCGCGCCGTCATCGGCGGCGTCATGCAGCACATCGAGGAGGCGGGGGTGCACTCCGGCGACTCCTCCTCCGTCCTCCCGCCGTACTCGCTCTCGCCCGAGATCGTCCTCAGCATCGAGGAGCAGACGCGCATGCTCGCGCTCGAGCTCGGCGTCGTCGGCCTCATGAACGTGCAGTTCGCGGTGAAGGGCGGGGAGATTTACATCCTCGAGGTCAACCCGCGCGCCTCCCGCACGGTGCCGTTCGTGGCGAAGGCGACCGGCCGGCCGCTCGCGAAGATCGCGGCGAAGGTGATGGCGGGCCGCTCGCTCGACGACCTCGGCGTCAGCGACATGGAGGTCCCGCGCCACGTCGCGGTGAAGCACTCGGTCTTCCCGTTCGCGAAGTTCCCGGGCGTGGACACGATCCTCGGCCCCGAGATGCGCTCGACCGGCGAGGTGATGGGCGTCGCCGACACCTTCGCGCGCGCCTTCTTCAAGAGCATGCTCGCCGCGGGCCTCGACGTGCGCCAGCTCGCGAGCGACGAGGCGCTGAAGCGCCGCGCCTTCATCAGCGTGAAGGACGACGACAAGCCCGTCGCGTGCATCATCGCGCGCCGGCTCCGCGCCGCGGGCTACGAGATCGTCGCGACGAACGGCACCGCCGCCGCGCTCCAGCGCGCCCGCATTCCGTGCGCCGCCGTCAACAAGGTCGCGGAGGGCTCGCCGCACATCGTCGACGCCATTCGCGCGGGCACGATCAGCCTCGTGGTGAACACCACGCTCGGGGCGAAGGAGGTGCGGGACAGCTACTCGCTCCGCCGCCAGACGCTGCTCAAGAACATCCCCTACTTCACGTCGATCCCGGCGGCGCTCGCGGCCTGCAACGCGATCGAGGCGGTCCGCGGCGAACAGAAGGTGCGCGTGCGCACATTGCAAGAGTGGGGAGCGGCATAATCATGGGCCGGATCGTCATCGCGTGCTACCGCCCGAAGCCGGGCATGAACGACGCCCTCCGCGCGCTGATGCGCACGCACGTCTCGACCCTGCGCTCGATCGACCTCGTGACCGACCGCGCGCCCATCATGATGGAAGCGAAGGACGGCACGATCATCGAGGTCTTCGAGTGGGCCTCGAGCGAAGCGATCGAGCAAGCGCACGGCCACCCGGTCGTCCTCGCGATGTGGGACGAATACGCGAAGGTCTGCGACTACGTCCCCGCCAGCCAGGTCCCCGAGAGCGCCCAGCTCTTCTCCGAGTTCACCCCGCTCTGAGCGGCGGCGCGTTCACGCGTTTGGTTGGCTCGCTTGGGGGGCGGAGAGGAGCTTCATGAGGCCCTCGGCTGCCTCGGATTGATTCACGGGGTAGCCGAGACTGATGAGCGCAATGGCTCCGTACGCGAGGCCGAGCAGCATGCCGGCGATGGTGTCGGCGGCGATGTCGTCGCGAATGCGTCGTTCGCGTTGTCCTGCGACCACATGCTCTTTCAGCTTGTGCCGCGCGTCCTCGAGCATGCGAACGTAGCCGGTCTGCACGAGCTCGCTGTTCTCGCACGCGGCGAGCGTGTGACGTAGGCGCCAATGTTTCGTTCCGCTCAACAGGCGGTGGTTGCCGGCAATCGCCATCGCGAAGTTCTGGACGACCGCGGCGAGATCGCCGGGGCGGTCGACGTCGACCAATGCGCGCACGATGTCGCTCACCAGTCGATCCACGACTGCCGCGGTCAACGTCTCGCGATCCTTGAAGTACTCGTAGAACGTCGCACGCGCGAAGCCGGCTCGCGTGCACACCGCCCGTATCGTTGGTGTCTCCATGCCGTGCTCCTCCATCAGCTCGAGCGCGGCGGTCACGAAGATCTGGTGCGTGTCGTTCCCCATTCACTTGTCCTACTTGTCCTCGCGCGCCGGCGCTGGCGCGAGGGAGACGCGGCGCGACGAAGTGTATCGCGAACTGCAGCTAGGGGACCGGCGTGCCGCCGCGGGAGGTGCACGCGCTCCTCACGCCTTCGAGCTCGTCAGGGCTGTACTCCGCATACACGGTCCCGCAGAGCGCGAGCTCCGCGACCCCCAACTGACAGCCGTAGTTGTAGCTGCGGTGGTTGGAGCATGGGCTCGTGCTCCACGTGTCGCCGCTGTCCTCACACTTCGATTTGGCGTCAGCGATGGCGTTCGCGGGACCGGCGTACTCTTTACAGTTTGGGCGCTCGGACGGGTCTGCCCCAATGCATGAGCCGCCCACGTCGCTGCAGTCGCCGCTCGCCTTGCTGGATCCGCCGTCGGAGCTCGACGCGTCGGAGCCCTGCCCGCTCGTGCAGGCAACCGCGAAGAGCGAGCCCGATAGGGATGCAGTGAGGACGAGCGCGCGGAGCGAGGAGCTGATCATTGTCCTCAGCGTAGAAAAGCGCCGCTCGCTCGCAACGTAATCGGGAGCCCGATAGACAAACATGGCCAGAGTGTCCGGCTCACTTGCACGCGGCGGCCGACGCTCGAGGGGATCGCGCTGGATCACTCCCCGATCTCCGCGCCTCGAAGCTCACGTAAATCCTCTCGCGCTCCGAGCCACGTGACCTCGTCGATCTCCTCTTCCTGGACCGCGCCGGGTTCGCACCTGAGGCCGATCTCCCGTTGGTCCTTCAAAAGGACGGCGGCGTCGATCCGGGAGTCCTCGCTTGGCTCCTGAACCAGTTCCCCATCGACCCACTGCCCGTCATGCTCGTTCCGCTCACGCGCGACGATCTCGCGGCGTTCCGCAGCTCGCTGCGCGAGCGATTCCGTAGAGCGACGCTGCCTGAGTAGCCGCCGAAGCTTCCCACCGATTCTCCTCGATCGATCCACGGCCTCTCCACGACGCATCCGCAAGGAGCTCACGGCGCGTTCGAAAACGGAGCCCGCCGCGCGCTTCACGCGTGCTGGTACCGCGCGGCGTGATAAGGAGCGGACTGCGTGATGAGGAGCGTCGATCTGCTCACGCCGAAGCCGTTCGACGCGGCGGCTCGCTGCACGATCGCGCTGTCGCCGCACGGCGTGGTCCATCTCGCGCCGGCGAACGGCGCAAGTGGCGAGCTCGACGGAGCCATCGACGGCGTGGTCGCCGCGCGTATCGAGCGTGCGTTCGCCGGCGGGCCGGCGGACGGTCTCTTCCACCTCGGGGCGGTCGAGGTGGACACCGCGCTGTCGCCGCCGTTTGCCTTTTTTCGCGAGCTCGCGCGCGACTTCGTGACCGCGCTCGCCGCGGAGCCCGACCTCGACGAGGGCGAACGCGCCGCGACGATCGAGCTAACGCCGAAGCGTGAGCGGCTCGAGGAGCTCGCGCGCCGCGCGCCGCCGATGCGCGGGGCGGAGTACGTGAGCGCGGAGCTCCTCGAGTCCTTGTGGCTCGATACGCAGACGGCGTTCCGCCGCGACGTCGCGCGATGGGGCGGGAGCGTCGCGGCGTACCTGCAGAGCAAGAACCCGCTCTGGAACCTCGTCGGGCGCGTCTACTTCCACCTCGCCGAGAACAAGAACAGCACGGAGACGCCCTTCGCGTTCCTCGCCACGTACACGACGCGTGTGTCGGCCGACGCGAAGCCGCAGCATCGGCCGCTCGGCCGCGCGGTGGAGGAGTCGGCCGGAGCGCGGGACAAGAAGGCGCTCCTCGCGCTCCTCCTCCCCGTCCAGCGCGCGAGCGAGAAGAGCGCGCTCGTCCGCGCGATGGTCGAGGCGGGCGAGATCTACCATCCTCTCGCGTGGACCGCGGCGGAGGCGCACGCCTTCCTCCGCGAGGTGCCCGCGCTCGAGGAGAGCGGCGTCGTCGTGCGCGTCCCGAACTGGTGGAGCGCGCGGCGGCCTCCCCGCGTCGAGGTCCGCGTCACGCTTGGTACGAAGAAGCCGCCCGTCCTCGGCGCCGACGCGCTCCTCGATTTCTCGGCGAACGCGGCGCTCGGCGACGAGCGGCTCACCGCCGCCGAGCTCCGCGCGATCCTGAAGGGAACGAGCGGCCTCCGGCTCGTCAAGGGCCGCTGGGTGGAGATCGATCGCGAGCGGCTTCAGGCCGTGCTCGATCACTGGAAGCAAGCGGAGAAGAGCGCGCGCGACGGGCTCTCCTTCCTCGAAGGGATGCGACTCCTCGCGGGCGCGGGCGCGGGCGCGGGCGCAGGCGCGGACCCCGATCGAAGCGACGACGGGAGGGCAGAGTGGTCGCGGATCGAGGCCGGCCCGTGGCTCGCCTCCGTCCTCGACGGCTTGCGCTCGCCGGAGGCGCTCGCGGCGGCCGAGCCCGGAGCGCTCCTCCACGCCGAGCTCCGTCCCTATCAACGCACCGGCTTGAAGTGGCTCTTCTGGCTTCAGTCGCTCGGCCTCGGCGGCTGCCTCGCCGACGACATGGGGCTCGGCAAGACGATCCAGGTGCTCGCCCTCCTCCTCTTGCTCGCGAAGGAAGCGAAGGAGAAGAAGCGGCCGCCGAGCCTCCTCGTCGTGCCGGCCTCGCTCGTGGGCAACTGGGTCGCGGAGGCCGCGCGCTTCGCGCCGAGCCTCGCCCTCCGCGTGTGGCACCCGTCGGTCATGACCGCGCTCGAGCTCGCCGACGGCGCGGCGGTGCCGGTCGATCGCGGCGGCGTGGAGCTCACGACGTACGGGACGCTCCAGCGGTCGCCGTGGATGCGCGAGCGCGAGTGGGACCTCGTCGTCCTCGACGAGGCGCAGGCGATCAAGAACCCGGGGGCGAAGCAGACGCGCGCGGTCAAGGCGCTCCGCTCGCGCGCGCGCCTCGCGCTCACGGGGACACCCGTCGAGAACAGCCTCGGCGACCTCTGGTCGCTCTTCGATTTCCTCTCGCCGGGGCTCCTCGGCGACGCGAAGGATTTTGGCCGCTTGACGAAGGAGCTCGCGAAGCGTGAGCAGTCTTATGCGCCGTTGCGAGACCTCGTGCGCCCGTACATCCTTCGCCGCTTGAAGTCGGACAAGCGCGTCATCTCCGATCTCCCGGACAAGACCGAGCTCCAGACGTTCTGTCACCTGACGAAGATGCAGGCGGCGCTCTACGCCGAGGCCGTCGACGCGCTCGGGAAGAAGCTCGAACGGGTGGACGGCATCGAGCGGCGCGGTGCCATCCTCGCTGCGCTCACGAGCTTCAAGCAGATCTGCAATCATCCTTCGCACTGGCTCGGCGACGGCGCGTTCGATCCTGCCGCGAGCGGAAAGCTCGTGCGCCTCCGCGAGCTGTGCGAGCCGCTCGCGGCGAGGCAGGACAAGGTCCTCGTCTTCACGCAGTTCCGCGAGATGACGGCGCCGCTCGCGCGCTTCCTCGCCCAGGTCTTCGGCCGAGAGGGCCTCGTCCTTCACGGCGGGACGCCGGTGAAGGACCGGAAGAAGCTCGTCGACGCGTTCCAGTCGGAGCTCGGCCCGCCGTTCTTCGTCCTCTCGCTCAAGGCCGGCGGCACGGGCCTGAACCTCACCGCCGCTTCGCACGTCGTTCATTTCGATCGATGGTGGAACCCAGCCGTGGAGGACCAGGCCACCGATCGCGCGTACCGGATCGGGCAGAAGAAGAACGTCCTCGTTCACAAGCTCGTGTGCCGGGGTACGGTCGAGGAGCGGATCGACGCGCTCGTGGCGTCGAAGCGGACGCTCTCGACGGAGGTGCTCGCGGGCGGGAACGAGGTCCTCTTGACCGAGATGTCGAACGAGGCGCTGATGCGCATCGTCTCGCTCGACCTCGCGAAGGCGACCGCAGAGGCATAGACGGAGTAGGTCATGGCACGAGGTTGGTACGGATCGAGCTGGCGTCCTTACGTCCCCGTCGCCAAGCGTCGCGTGGAAGCGAACAAGGAGATCGCGCACCTTCGCAAGCAGGGCCGCGTCGTCACGCCGATCGCGATCGAGGGTACCAAGATCGCCGCGACGTTCTGGGGCAAGGCCTGGTGCACGAACCTCGAGTCGTACAGCGACTACGAGAGTCGCCTGCCGCGCGGCCGCAGCTACGTCCGCAACGGCTCCGTCCTCCACCTCGAGGTCCTCGAAGGTAAGGTCGAGGCGATCGTCCGCGGGAGCGACACGTACACCGTGACGATCGCGATCAAGACGCTCCCGAAGGCGCGCTGGAGGTCCGTCGTCGAGCGCTGCTCGGGGCAGGTGGGGTCCCTCGTCGAGCTCCTTCGCGGAAAGATGCCACGCGAGGTGATGGAGGCGGTGTGCTGCCGCGAGCGCGGTCTCTTCCCGAGCCCGCAGGAGATCCGCCTTACGTGCTCGTGCCCCGACTGGGCCACGATGTGCAAGCACGTCGCCGCCGTGATGTACGGCGTCGGCGCCCGCCTCGACGTGCAGCCGGATCTCCTCTTTCGTCTTCGCGCGGTGGATCCCTCCGAGCTCCTCTCGACCGCCGCCGTCGCGCGCGCCGCGGCGGCGCCGAGCGCGCAGGGACGCACGCTCGACGCCACGAGCCTGGGCGACGTCTTCGGCATCGACATGGACGAAGGCGGGACCGAGCTCGCAACGAGGAGCGCAGGCGGACGCCGGCGTCGAAAGGTCGTCGCGAGTCCCGTCGCCGCGGAGCCGGCGGAGCCGACGCTGCCGCGCACGATGACCGCGCGGATCACGCTCGCCGAGCTCGCGAACGCGGGCGTGACGATGGGCGAGCTCGCCGACCTCGTGCGAGTCGGAACGCTCGCGCCGGCAGCGACGGAGGGCACGTACCGTACGACTCCGGACCAGCGAGCGACGCTCATCGGTGCCCCGCGCCGCCGCGCCCGCCGGAAAACGAGCGCCGGGTAAAGACGGCTCTTTGCAAGCTGCGCTTGCAAGGGCCGTCTTTAGGTATACATTTTAGTATATGAAAGGGTCGTCCACGGGGGCCCGGCCGACCGCGCTGACCAAGACTCAACAGTTCGAGATCGCCTCGGCGCTTCATGCCGTCGTGCTCGACGAGCTCTTTCGGGCGACGCGCTGGCTGGCTCCGATGGCCATCTTTCACGGTGGGACGTCGCTGGCGTTGATTCGCGGCTCGCCTCGCTTCAGCGAGGACCTCGACTTCATGGTGGACGAGCGCGCCACCTCACGTCTCGGCGCGACGATGCAGAAGCTACGAGCCAAGCTCGATCTGGCGATGAGCCTTCACTACCCCGACGGGGTCGTCGCGCTCAAAGGCCCGCGTGGGAAGGAGGTCGTGACCTGGCAAGTCGTGTGGAGCCATCCGGCTCGTCGCAACACCGTCATGGTCAAGGTCGAGTTCTTCGTCACGCGCGCCGGAGCGCTCGAAGCATATCGCGCCACGCACGAGCTCCCGAGCACGAAGGGGGTCGTGGCGGTCACGACGCCGATCCCGGTGCCCGAGCTCGTGTCCGCGTGGGCCGACAAGATCAAGGCGGTCGCGACGAGGGGCGAGCTCAAATGGCGTGATGCCTATGACTTGTGGTGGATCGCTCGCCGTTTGGGGGGGCAAGAGGACCTCTCCGATCAGGATCGACTCGAAGCTCTCGAGGTAAGCGCGGGGCTCTACGGCAAGACGCTCGAAGACGTCGGCCGAGGGCTCGGAGCGGTCGTCGCGAGCGGTGCGTTGACGGACGTGAGCTCGTTCGAAGCGGACATGAGCCGTTGGTTTCCGCCGTCGCTCTTCTCTCGATACCGAGAGGCCGGACTGTTCGGCGAAGCGCTGGCGAGCGCGACGCGCGAGATCGAGCGCGCCCGAGCCCTGATCGTTGCGGGGACGGCGTGATCGAGCGTCGAAGCTCGTTCGAGACGCTGCGCGGGCTCCCCGCGGTCTTCGACCTGCGTGACGTCGAAGCCAACCTCGGCCTCGCTCGCGAGTACGCTTCGATCTACTGCTCGCGTTGGACGAAGCGAAAGCTCGTGGTTCCTCTGGGCCCGCGCGCCGGCGTCTTCTTCAATCTCATCGTCGATCCGGACGGGCCGAGCGCTCGCATTCACGAAGCCGTTCACAAGCGGGTTCGGCTACCTGTCGTCGCCGTCGGAGCCTTTGCCCTGCACCAGCACGGCTGGACGAGCCAGCGTCCGCATCTCATCGAGCTCGCGATTCCGATTCGACCGACGGCGCACACGCTGCCGAAGATGGACGGCATCGTAGCCGCCGGGCGCCCTCGTCGATGGTTCCAGGTCATCCTCCCGCTCTGTTCCGTAGGCGTGAGTGGATTCGCGCTCCCGCCACCCGAGTATGCGCTCGTCGACGCCGCTTGCGCGCGGCCTCGGAGCGGATCCGAGCGTATCTGGCGCCCGACCCCGTCCGACATCGATCTTCCGCCCGATCTCGACGACCAGGACTTCGCGTCGCGCGTCGAACGCGCAGCGAGCGCCCTCCGAGCCGACGCCGCAGAGGTCCAGTCGTTCGCGCGGCGTGTCCTCGGCGGAGGCTAGAACCGGGACTCGGGGATGTAGGGGTTGCTCGCGGGCGGATCGAAGCACTCCAACCTGGGGCGTTTCACTCCCTGCGCATCCACGAAGAAAGGTGACGTGCAATCCAGCCTGGTCTTCGGGATCGCCGGACCGCTCGTCGGCGGCGCAGCGACGGGCAATGGCGACGATGCTGACGGCGCACTACGTTCCACGGTCGCCGACGCGTCGGGCTCGGGAGCTGGTTTGATGGATGGGATCGTGGCGCTCGCGTTGCTGACAGGCGGAGCGACGGACACGGCCGGCGACGTGGCAGGGCGTTGCGTTGCGCGGATGTTTTGGCCAACGCAATAGCCGATGGGCGTGAGCGCCAAGAGGGCGGCGGCGATGACGTATGGCAAATAGGGCAAATAGGATGTCGCGCTCTTTCGAAGCGTATATGCCGTTCGCCCTTCGCTCCGCGCGTGCGGGGCGTGATGTCCCGGGTGGCTTGGGCGGTCCATCGGTATCCGCGGAAGCGCCGGCGCGCTCGGTGCGGGACGGCGTAACCGTGGGGTCGAAGGCGATACCGGCGGCGCGGCCTGACGAGGTCCGCTCTCGAGTGAGCGGAACGCGTGGAGCTGCGTCTTGAGCTGGACCGTCTCGTCGAACGCGGGCTTCGCGCGCGGAGGAGCGAGCGGCGCGCGCGGAGTGGTCGGGAGCTCGGGGTACTCCCGCACCTGCGTCTCGGGCTCGTCGAGCTCGTCGGCGCGCGGATGAGGCGTGGGCGGCGCGTTCGAGACCGCGGCCTCCGGGAGTCGGGTGGCCACGCGTCGCGGCTCCGTCGGCGGCGCAGAGCTGTCGGTGCCGGCGGGCGCGGGAACGGGCGTCGGGGCCAGGTCGAGGTCGAGGTCGCGATCGATGCGCGTGGCGTCTTCGTCTTCGTCCTCGTCGGCGTCCGTGTCCGCGCCGATCGCAGCGATGCGCGGGATCCCGATCTCGGTGTCCTCGCCCACCTGATCGCGCGCTGCCGTGCGCTTCCGCGTGGTCTCGTCTGCGGAGGCGTCCGCTGTTGCCGCGCGCGCGTGCGCCCGCTCTCGTGCCGCGAGGACGTCGTTTGCGAGCGCCTCCGGTGTCGAGAGCTTGGGCTCTCGGTCTCCGAGGAGCGCGTGGCTCGTCGCGCAGATCGCGTCGCGCATCGCGTCGGCGTCGGGCCAGCGGGCGTCCTTTTTTCGGCTCAGGGCGCGATCGACGAGCGCGACCAGCTCCGGGTGCGCGTGCGGGAGGACCGTCGCGAGCGAGCGCGCCTGCTCCATCGCCGAGAGCATCACGAAGTGCTGCGCCGTCTCGCCCTCGTGCACCATCGCCCCGGAGAGGAGCGTGAACATCGTCGCGCCGACGGCCCACAGGTCGCTCCGCGCGTCGACCTGGCTCGTGCGCCCGCTCGCCTGCTCCGGCGGCATGAACGCCGGCGTGCCGAACACCATCCCGGTGTGCGTCTCCTTCGGCCGCGTCGCGTCGCGCAGCTGCGCGAGCCCGAAGTCCAGCACCTTCAGCCTTCCGTCGCTCGTGAGGAAGAGGTTCTCCGGCTTGAGATCGCGATGGATGATCCCGGCACGGTGCGCCGCGGCGAGCACGCCGCAGAGCTCGCGCGCGAGGGCGAGCACGAAGCCGATCGGCAGGCGCTGCCCGAGCCGCGCCCACAGGCTCTCGACCGACTCACCGTCGAGTCGCTCCATCACGATGAAGGCCGCGCCGTCCTCGGCGACGTCGTCGTCGATCACCGCCACCGCGCCCGGGTGGTTCACCGCGTTCGCGGCCTGCCCCTCGCGGAGGAAGCGCTTGCGGATGTCGCTCCGCATCGTGAGCGCGGGATGGAGCAGCTTCATCGCTACGCGATGGCCGTTCCGATGCACGCCTGCATAGACCGCCGCCATTCCGCCGATCCCGAGGACGTGCTCGACACGATACTTCCCGCCGCACAGCGTCGTCCCGACGCGAGCGCGGACCGCGTCCTCGAGCCCCTCCCTCCCGCTCACTCTGCGCCCACTCTCGTCCGCACGTGACCTCCGAACAACCGGAGATTCTATCCCCTGTTTCGTGATGCGCGCACGTCCGGACGTCCGCACGGATGGAGATGCGCGACCGGGTGTGTCGAGACCTCGGTCAGCGCCTCATCGAGCTACGACGGCAGCGTGGCCTGACCCAAGACGCCCTCGCCGAGCTGACCGGTATCGACACGCGCGATCTTCGCCGCATCGAGGCCGGCGCGAACACGACGGTCCATACGCTCGTCGGGCTCGCGGTCGCGCTCGACGTCCCGATCATTGAGCTGTTCCGCCCGCCCACGACCGTGACGAAACGAGCGCCGGGACGCCCGACGAAGAGGACGGCGCCGGAGCCGCCCGTCATGCGCTTCACGCGCGCGACCCGACGTCCGGAGGTGACGGGCTACGTGGTCGAGCGCGACGTCGACGGCAGGCCTCCGAAGCGGCCGAAGAAGAAGCCGTCGAGTCAGCGCGAGTAGGTCGGCGGGTACATGACGTGTTGATGCTGCGGGGCGTTCGTGCGCTCGGTCGCGTCGAGGAAGGCTAGCTCCTGGCTCGCGCCGTCGAGGTCGTCGCGGGTCGCGATGCGGAGGCGGCTCTTCGTCGCGTCGTCGCGCACCGCGGCGACGGCGGCGTCGATGCGCACGCGCGCCTCCGGCTTCGGCGAGTGACGGAGCACGCGCGCGGCGGCGGCGCGCAGCTCCGCCTCCGCCTCCGGGTCTTCGAGGATCGCCCAGAGGTCCTCCGGATCGAGCGTGTGGCCGCGGTACCCCGCGCCCGAGGCGAGCGTCTGACCCGCCATGTCGAGGCGGACGAGCCAGTCGCGCGGGCTCTCGCCCTTGCGACGGAGCTGCTCGATGCGGCCGCGCACGTCGTCCTTCTGCGGGCCGAGGCCGCGCGCTCGCTGCGCGGCGGAGCTCACCTGCGCGGTGAGGACCTTGCGATCCGCGTCCGAGAGGCCACCCATGAGCGGGCTCGAGCGCTCCACCGCGACGGGATGATGCGGCGGCGGGAGACGGAAGACGACGTGGTTCGCCGTGTCGTCGACCTGCGCGAGCATGTTGTAGGGGAGCGCGAACCAGCCGCCGACCGACTTCAGCTTCAGGCCGTCCCACGCCATGACCACGGTCGGATCGGGCGGCCGCGAGAAGAGGCCGAAGAAGCCGATGAGCCCGCCGATGGCGCCGAGGATGCCGAGCATGCTGCATAGCCCGATCGCGGCGTCGCGGTTGTCCATCCCGAGCAGGCACAGCATCATCAGCGCCGAGGAGCCGGCGGCCATGAAGCGGCCGACGAAGGAGGTGCGGCTGTTCGAGTCGCTCTGCGTCGCCCACGCGACGGTCCCGAAGCCGCCGTGGCCGATGCCGAGCGCGTGCCGGACGCGCGTGAGCTCCTCTTCGCTCGCGAGCTCGAGCGTGACGGGCTGGTTCCGGCCGCGGAGCTGCATCGTGAAGACGAAGCCCTTCTTCGTCCGCGCGCTCGTCCCGCCGGTGATGTCCTTCGCGTGGATGCGCTGGTTGCGTGTGCCCGCCTTCTTGATCTCGATGTACCCGGCGCCGCACTCGAGCTCGGCGTTCCTCGGCGTCTGCTGCTGCCAGGGGATCATGCCGACGAGGTTGAAGAGCAGCGCCGAGAAGAACAGCATCGACGCGCCGTACACGTCGCTCTCGATCGGGAGGAACACCGCGAGGAAGGCGAGCAGCGGCAAGAGGTATGGCGCGACTCGCCATCGCTTGAGGCCCTGCGGATCCGTGAAGCCGATGCGCATCCGGAGCGTTCAAGATAGCGCGTTTCGCGGTATGCTCCGCGAGCGCGTCGGAGAAGGATGGCGAGCCCGAAATACCCGCTGAAACCGCTCCTCGAGCACCGTGAGCGCGCGGCCCGCGACCGCACGGCCGAGCTCGGCGGAGCGGTGCGCGCGCGGGAGACCGCGGAGCTCGCGAAAGAGCGCGCGGAGGCGACGAAGCGTGAGGCCGAGTCGGCCGACGCCGCGGTGCGCGCAGAGGAGGCCGACCTCCTCGATCAGGGCGAGCTCCGCGCCGTCGACCTGGCGCGGGGGCAGGCGTGGGAGATCGGAGCACAAGCCCGGCTCGCCGACCTGACGCGTACGGTCGATGTGGCCGGCCGGCGCGCGGTGGAGGCGCGCACCGCGGAGGACGGCGCGCGCACGGAGCTCGCGGGCGCCCTCGCCGATCGCGACGTGGTCGCCAAGGACGAGGCGCGCTTTCGTGCCCGTCACGAGAAGAAGGTGCTTGCCGCCGAAGAGGAGCAAGCGGAAGAAGCGTTCCGTCCAACGAGGGGAGTCCGCGGGTGAAGGTTTCGCATCTGGGTATCGTCGCGCTGCTCGCGCTCGCTGCATGCCGCAGCGGTTCGAACGTCGCGCCTCCGCTCACCACGCCGGTCGCGAGCGACAGCGCGAAGACCCCGGCGCCCGCGCCGGGCGCGATGACGCTGCCGGCGGTGAAGGTCCTCCTCGACGATCAGCGGCTCCAGGGCGCGCGCGCGCTCGAGCGGCTGAAGGACTACGTCGGCGCGGCGAAGGCGGTGCGTGAAGCGCTGCCGGCCGATCTCGCCGCCGCGGACGCCTGCGCGTGGGACTTCCTCGAAGGCCGGCTCTACGTCGCGGGCAACGCGACCGCGGATGCGCTCCCGGCGTTCGAGCGCGCGTCCGCGCCCGCGTGTCCGCTCGCCGGCTACGCGACGCTGCGACACGCGCAGGCGCTCGCGCGATCGGGGCGCGCCGACGACGCGATCGCGCGCGCGAAGGCGGTGCCCGCGGACCACACCGTCCTCGCCGACGAAGTGAAGATGGTGATCGCCGAGTCGCTCGCGGCGAAGGGCGATCGCGCGGGCGCGCTCCCGCTCTGGCGCGCGTGGCTCGCCGCGAACCCGCACGGCTCGCGCTGGGTCGACACGTCGGTCCGCATCGCGACCGCGCTCCTCGACGGCGTCGACGGACCGCCCGAGTCCCACGCGCGCGAGGCGTACGACCTCGCGACGCGCGTCGTCGTCGAGGCGCCGAAGCTCGCCGAGAGCGCGGGCGCGACCGCCGCGCGCCTCCGCGCGGTCGCCGCCTTCAAGCCGAAGGACCCGAACGTCAAAGAGGCGCTGAGCGAGATCGAGCGGCAGCGGCAGGCGCAGGCGTACCTCGATACGGGGGAACCGACGAAAGCGTTCGAGATCGCGAGCGGGATCGGGAAGCCGGCGAAGCAGAGCTGTAAGGCCGCGCTCACGCGCGCGAACGCGGGCACGAAGAAGTCGCCGAAGTCCGACGTGTGGAGCGACGCGATCGCCGCGTGTGAGAAGGAGCCCGAGCTCGTCACCGCGCTCTATGCCGGCGCGAAGGCGCGCACGAGCAAGGAGTCGAGGACCGCGATCGAGTGGTACGCGAAGGTCGAGGAGAAGTTCCCGTCGCACCGCCTCGCCGACGACGCCCGGTTCCGCGCCGCGCTCCTCGTCGCGCAGAGCGGCGAGGCGGACAGGTCCGAGGAGATGCTCCGCACGCTGCCCGACGCTTATCCGTCGGGCGACATGCGCACGGAGGCGCTCTTCCGCGCCGCGCTCGGGCGCATGTCGAAGGGCGACTGGGCGACGGCGAAGGGCGATCTCGATCGCATCCTCGAGATCGCGCCCGACGATCGCCACTGGGCGACGGCGGGGCGCGCGGAGTACTTCCGCGGCCGCGTCGCGGCGATGACCGGCGACGCGGAAGGAGCGCGCGCGCGCTGGCGCCACGTCGTGGAGAAGCACCCGCTCTCCTTCTACATGTTGATGGCGCACGCGCAGCTCCGCGCCGCCGATCCCGCGCTCGCGGCGAAGGTCCTCGACGAGTCGATCGGCAAGGACAAGGCCGCCGCCGGCGGGTTCCCGTCGAAGGAGCTCCCGATCCTCGCCTCGCCCGGCGTCCTCCGCGCGGTGCGCCTGCTCGAGGTCGACGACCTCGACTCCGCGCGCGCCGAGGTCAAGGCCTCCGGCGCCACCGCGGAGGGGGCCGACCCCGAGGCGGTCTGGGCGATCGGTGTACTCTACAATCAAGCGGGGCACCCCGAGCTCGGGCACGTCTTCTCGCGCGGGCGCCTCACCGATCACCTCGAGCACTGGCCCGAGGCGAAGTGGCGGACGGAGTGGGAGACCGCGTATCCGCGCGCGTTCGAGCCGCTCGTCACGAAGTCGTGCACGCAGCACACGCTCCCGCAGTCGATCGCGTGGGGCATCATGCGCGAGGAGTCGAGCTTCGTCGCGGACGCGCGGAGCCCGGCCGCCGCGTACGGCCTCATGCAGCTCATCATCCCGACGGCGAAGCTCGTCGCGGTCGGCACCGGCTTCGGGAGCGACGAGGCGTCGCTGAAGCAGCCCGAGGTCTCGATCGCGCTCGGCACGAAGCTCCTCGCCGGCCTCCGCACGCGGCACGGTCACGACGCGCTCGCGATCGGCGCGTACAACGGCGGCTCCGGCGCGGTCGATCGCTGGATGCGGAGCCGGCAGTCGGACGACCTCGACCTCTTCGTCGAGAACGTCGGCTACGAAGAGACGCGGAACTACATCAAGCGCGTCCTCTCGAGCGTCGCCGCGTACGGCTACCTCTACGACAAGAAGTCGTTCGACGACGTGCTCGCGATCCCGCTCCGCGTCCCGGCGAAGTAGAGCGCGGTGACCACGCTCTACGTCGTCCCCGCCGAGCGCCACGTCGAGCGGCTCGCGCGGGCGGGGGAGCGTGCGGAGACGCGCTCGTCCTTGCGCGCGCGGCTCGCCGCGGCGCTCCTGCCCGACGTGCGCTTCGCCGATCCGCGCGCGGCGCGCCTCACGCTCGGCGTCGCGATCGAGGAGGCGCGCGGGACGCAGCTCGACCTCTTCGCCGCCGGCGCCGCGCCGGATCCGCTCCTCGCAGAGCTCCGCGGCCCGTCGTGGGTGCGCGCGGTGGCCGCGATCGACGACGCGATCGGGGCGCTGCGTGCGCGCGGGGTGGGGGAGGCGCAGCTCGATCGCGCCGCGCGGGGAGCAGGGGTCGCGGCCGCGCGCGCGCGCACGCTCGTGGCGGCGATGCGCGCGCTCGATCGCGGGCTCGCGCCGGCGCGCGACGGGCGGCTGCTCGGGTTCGATCTCGCCGCCGCGATCCGCGCGGCGGGGCGGAGCACGGTGGCCGAGGCGATCGGCGCGTCGTCGCTGCGTGCGCGCTGGCTCCTCGCGTGGGATCCGCACGACCTCGCGTGGTGGCGCGCGCTCGACGACGTCCTCGGCGACGCGCGTGTCGTGTTGCCCTGGTTCGACAAGAAGCTCGAGGGCGCGCGCGAACGCGACCCGCTCGAGGTCATCGCCGACGTCGTGCTGAAGCACCTCGAGGCCGCGCCGGAGACGGAGGTGATCCCCGCCGTCCTCGGCGATCTCGCGAGCGTCCCGCCGGCGTCGGCGGAGACGGTGCGCGTCGGCAAGGCCGCGGACGCCTCGGAGCAGGCGCGCCTCGTCGCGCGCGCGGTCGCGGAGGCGCTGGACGGTGGGGCGCGGGTGGAGCGCGTCGTGATCGCGTATCCGGTGCGGGACGAGCGGACGTTGCGGCCGCTGCGGCGTGAGCTCGGGGCGCGTGGGATCGTGTTTCACGACGCGCTGGGGCCGCCGCCGAGCGCGGTGCCCGTCGTCGCGGCGGCGCTCGCCGCGCTCGCGGCGGCGGAGTCGAAGGACCGCGTCGCCGTCGCGCGCGTCTTGCGCTCGGGCTACGTCGACGCGCCGCGCGCGCTCGGGGACGAGGAGCTCTCCTTCCGCGAGGCGGAGCGCGTGCTCGATCGCATCGCGCGCGCGCTCGAGACGCACGCGACCGCGCCCGGCGCGACGGCGTCGGAGCGCCTGATCGCGACCGCGGGCGGAGACGACGCGGCGCGCCGCATCGTCTCGCTCTTCGAGCAAGTCTCGTTGTTCGAGCGCGACGCGAAGACGCGCATCGAACGCGTGCGCGCCGCGCGGCGCTTGTTCCACGAGCTCGGCATCGCCGCGCGGGCGGGGCGCGGCGCGCTCGGCACCTTCGCGCGGGACGAGGCGCCGTCGGGCGTCGATCGCGCCGAGCGCCTCGCGGTCGCGCGCGACGTGCGGGCGTGGGAGGTCCTCGAAGACGCGCTCGACGCGTACGAGACCGCGGCCGCTTCGAGCGCGCGCCCGATCGACGCGGAGGTGTTCCTCCTCGAGCTCGGCGAGCTGCTCGACGCGTCGGCGCAGCTCCCCGGCGCCGGCCGCGCCGCCGCGGTCCGCGTCACGCGCCTCGCCGACGTCGCGGGCGACGAGCTCGATCTCCTCGTCGTCCTCGACGCCAACGACGGCGTCCTCCCGCGCGACGCCCGCCCGCTCTCGCTCGTCACCGAGTCGCTCGAGGAGCGCGTGAAGATGAGACGCGACGCGGGTGAGCACGCCGCGCGCGACCTCGCCGCGCTCGCGACCTGCGTCGCGGAGGCGCGGAGCGTGCTCCTCGTCACGACGGCGGAGGACGGCAGCGACGCGCCGGCCACGCCCGCGCGGGTCGTCGTCGCGGCGCTGCGCGCGGGCGCGGCGGCGATCGCGGCGGACCCGCCGCCGCCCGCGGCCCGCACCGCCGACGTCGCGCGGCGCGCCGAGCGCGAGCGGAGGCGCGAGGGGTTCTTCCTCGATCCGCGGCGCCCCGAGTCGGACGTCGTCGGCGCGCTGAGCGCGAGCGACGCGATCGCGGGTGTCGTCGGCCCCGAGACGGGGCTCCTGCGCGAGCGGCCGCTCGCGGTGACGTCGATCGAGCGCTTCGCGCAGTGCGCCTTCAAGGGATACGCGCACGCGGTGCTCGCGGCGCGGGAAGGGGAGGAGCAACAGGAGCTGCCCGACGCGAGGGAGGAGGGCAACCTCGGTCACGCCGCGCTCGCGGCGGCGTTCCTCGCGACGCGCGTGGAGTGGCCGCTCCGCCCGCGCGATCCGGCGCGCGTCCTCGCGAAGGGCCTCGCCGCGGCGGAGGACGCGCTCGCGCTCGCGGCCGGTCACGCGCCGCTCCGCGCGATCGTGCGGCTCCGCATCCGCGAGTCCGTGCGCGCGGTGCTGACGCGCGCGCTCGAAGAGGAGACATGGGACTTCGCCCTCGCAGAGCAGACCTTCGGCTCGACGCGCTCGCGCGGGGCGCAAGAGGCGTGGCCGCCGTTCGACGCGGGCGGGGTGCTCTGGCTGCGCGGCTCCGTCGATCGCGTCGACCGCCAGCACGACGGCGCGCGCGTCCGCGTCATCGACTACAAGCGGAGCAAGAGCACCGCGCAGGCGTCGATGACGTCGCTCGGCGAGGCGGCGATCCAGGTCCCGCTCTACGCCGCGATCGGCGCGCGGAACCTCGGCCTGCCGGCGACGGGTCTCTACCTCCCCACCCAACCGCGCGATCTCGCGACGACGCCCGCGACGCCGCGCGTGAAGGACGATCGCGTCGCCGAGCTCGCCGCCGCCCGGCCCGCCGCGCCGTCCGCGCTCTCCGCGATCGAGGAGCGCGTCGTCAGCCTCGCGGTGGCCGCGCGTCGGGGGCGCTTCACGCCGATCCCGATCCGCGAGTCCGAGTGCACCCACTGCAGCATGAGCGGCGGCTGCCGCAAGCCCCGCTTCGCGATGTCGCCCGAGGACGAGCTGCTCGACGACGGAGCGCCGGCGTGAGGTCGCTCTACGAGATGCCGCGGAACCTCGTGCTCGCTGCGAGCGCGGGTACGGGGAAGACGCATGCGCTCGTCGGCGTCGTGCTGCACTTGTTGCTCGGCGGGCGGGCCGGCGGCGCGGTCGATCCCGCGCGCATCGTCGCGACGACGTTCAGCCGGAAGGCGGCGGCCGAGATCCGCGCCCGCGTCGCGAGCGAGGTCGAGAAGCTCGTCCTGACGCCGGCCTCCTCGTTCTATGCGACGGGCCTGAAGGACGCGATCGGCGGGCGCGGCGGAGACGCGGAGCTGAGCAAGCGCGCGCGAAAGGCGCTCGCGCGGCTCCCGCACGCGCGCTTCGGCACGCTGCACAGCTTCGCGACCGGCATCGTGCAGCGGTACGCCGTCGAGATCGGCCTCGGCCCCGGCTTCGAGCTCGCGCCCGAGGCCGACACGCGCGCGCGCGCCGACGACGCGATCGCCCGCGCGCTCGAGCGCCGGCTCGATCGCGACGCCGACGCGCTCCGCGTCCTCGCCGAAGCGGCGGGCGGCATCGACCGCCTCGTCTTCGGGCTCCGCCGCGTGCTCGCGCAGCTCGAAGAGGACGGCCGCTCCGCCCGCGAGCTCGTCCTCGATCCCACCGACGCCGCGACGGTCGAACGCGAGATGGACCTCCTCATCCATCACGCGCGCGCGGTCGCCGGGCATCCCAAGACGGCGGAGCCCGCGTCCGCGCTCCTTCACGCATTCGGCAAAAACGATGAAACGGCGATCGAGGCCGCGGCCTCCGCGCTCACCGGGCTCGCCGCGCGCGGCGCGAAGACGCCGGAGCTCGAGTCGTTCTTCGTCTTCCGCGACGAGCTGCCCGGCGTGAACCACGCCGACCGCGGTCGCCGGCTCGCGCGCGCGTGGCGATCGCGGCACGCGTTCGCGTCGCACGCCGCGCTGGTGCGCGACGTCCTCGCCGAGGCGGAGGCCGACATCGAGCGAGCAGGGCGCACGCGCGCGGTGCTCGGCTTCGGCGAGGTGCTGCGCGCGGCGCGCTCGCTCCTCACGAGCCGCCCCGACGTCGCGGAGGAGGTCGCCGCCGGCATCGACGCGCTCCTCGTCGACGAGTTCCAGGACACGTCGCGCGTGCAGCGCGATCTGCTCCAGCTCTTGTGGGCGCGCAGCGAGGCGCGGCCGCCCGCGGGGGAGGTGCCGCCGCTCTCGGCGCTCCGCCCCGGCGGTCTCCTCGTCGTCGGCGATCGCAAGCAGTCGATCTACGGGTTCCGCGGCGCCGACGTCGGCGTGTTCGCGGAGCTCGCGGTCGGCCTCGCCGGGACCGCGGCGCGTGAGGCGCTCGGCATTCCGCCCGGCGTCACGTGGGAGCCGAAGGAGCCGATCGCCGACTTCCACGCGCTCCGTCACAACCGCCGGAGCGTCCCCGCGATCCTCGCGTTCGCGAACGCGTTCAGCGCGCGCCGCTTCGTCCCAGGCGATCCGCCGCCGGAGCTCTTCGAGATCGCCTACGTGCCGGAGACGGAGGACCTCCTCGTCCCGCCCGAGCGCGCGAACGCGCCGGCCGCCGCCGTCCCCGCCGCCCCGCCCGTCACCTGGCTCCGCGTGCAGCCGAAAGGCGCGACCTCCACGCGGCTCGAGGAGGCGCTCGTCATCGCGGCGGAGGTGCCGCGCCTCCGCGACGCCGGGCGCGCGCTCCGCGACATCGCCGTCCTCGCGACGACGAACGGCATGCTCGACGCGGTCTCGTTCGCGCTCGCGCAGGCGGACATCCCGTACGTCGTCGCGGGCAAGGGCTTCTTCCGCGCGCGCGAGGTCGCGGACCTCGCCGCGATGCTCGCGTTCGTGCTCGACCCGCGCGATCGCATCGCGATGCTCGAGGTGCTGCGCGGACCGTGGACCGGCGTCCACGACGAGACGCTGCTCGCCCTCGTCGAGCCGGGCAAGGGCCTCGTCCATCCGTCGCGGTGGTCCGCGCCCCCGACCCCCGCGCTCGTCCGCGCCGAGGACCGCGCCGCGCTCGATCGGACCGCGCGCCTCGTCGCGTCGCTCGAGCGCGCCGCGGGCCGCCTCGGTCCCGGCACGATCCTGCGCGAGGCGATCGCGGCGACGGACCTCGAGTCGTTGCTCGCCTCCCTTCCGCGCGGCGAGCAGCGCGTCGCGAACGTACGGAAGCTCCTCGCCCTCGCCGACAAACACGCCGATCCGCGCGCCTTCCGCGCGTGGCTCGACGACGCGAAGGAGCAAGACGTCGCGGAGTCCGAGGCGGCGACGTTCTCCGAGGACGACGACGCGGTCCGCCTCCTCACCGTCCACGCGAGCAAGGGCCTCGATTTCCCGGTCGTCTTCATCCCCGAGATCGGCGCGGGGCTTCCGCGCGCGGACAAGAACGTCGCGCGCATCGCCCTCGGCGCGGGCGACGCGCCGAACGTGCTCTCCGTGCGCGTCGCCGACGAGAGCGGCATGGTGCTCGAGCCGCCCTCCTACGCGCGCGCCCACGCCCTCGCGCGCCGCCGCGAGCGCGCGGAGCGGCAGCGCCTCGCGTACGTCGCGGTGACGCGCGCGGCCGAGGAGATGTTCTTCGTCGGCGGCCGCTCCACGACCAAGGACCTCGACATGGGCTCCGTCACGCTCGGCGTGCTCGAGGACCTGAGCGCCGATCTCCTCGCGGTCCGCGACGTCGAGGTGCCGGCGCCGGCGATCCGCGACGCCGCCGCCGCGCCCGCGGACTTCACCTCCGACTCCGTCGCCGCGGGCCCCGCGCCGTCGCGCGAGCCGCGCTGGCAGGTCCTCCCCATCGCGCCGACCGCGCTCGCCGACTTCGAGCACTGTGGTCGCCGCTTCGAGCTCGTGCATCTCCTCGGTCTGCCCGAGCACGCGCGCGGCGCCCGCGGCGAGAGCGCGGAGGGCGCGCTCGACGCCCGCGCGCAGGGCACGATCGCGCACGAGGTCCTCGAGCGTCTCCCGCGCGAGGCCTTCGGCGCGGCCGCCGCGGACGAGGCCGTCACCCGCGTCCTGGCGAGCATCGGCGTGCCGCCGGAGCACCCGCAGCACGACGCGATCGCGGCGCGCGTCCTCCGCTTCACGGGCACGCGCTACGCCCGCGCCGTCGCCGAGAACGACGCCCTCGTCGAGCGCGAGGTCGCGTTCGTCCTTCCGGTCCTCGACGCCGAGGGCCGCGCGGTCACGCTGCGGGGGAGCATGGACCTCGTCGTGCTCTGGCCCGACGGCGCGGTCGACGTCGTCGACTACAAGAGCGCGCGCAGCGGCCGCACGGAGTCGTATGCGTTCCAGCTCGACGTCTACGCCCTCGCCGCGCGCGCGCGCTACCCCGAGGCGACGCGCCTCCGCGCCGGCCTCGCGTTCCTCGGCGGCGGCGACGGCGAGCCCGCGTGGCGCGAGCTGCCACCCGAGGCCGACGTGCGCGCCCGCATCGCCCGCCTCGGCAGCACGCTCGTGCGCGCGCGCTGGCGCGACGCGTTCCCCCGCGTCGAGATCGAGAAGTGTGAGTCGATCCATTGCGGTTTCATCGGCCGCTGCCACCCGCGCTGAGGCGAGCGCGAGCGCGAGCGCCGTCATCCGGCCTCGCGGATCAGCACCTCCTCGATCTCGATGCTCACGTGGCCGCTCCGCGCGATGACGACGTGGTCGAGCAGCGGGATGTCTGCGATCGCCGCCACCGCCGCGATGCGCCGCGTCGCGGCGATGTCCTCCGCGCTCGGCGTCGGATCGCCGCTCGGATGGTTGTGCACGAGGAGGAACGCGCTCGCGTCGAGCCGGATCGCGGCGCGGACCGGGTCCGCCGCGCGCATCGCCGCGCCGTGGAGCCCGCCGCGCGCCACGCACCGCGCCGCGCGGAGGTGCATGTTCCCGTCGAGCGCGAGCAGCCACACCTCTTCGTGCGCGAGCGACCCGAGCCGCGGCGTCGCCCACCGCACGAGCGCGCCGCTGTCGAACACGCGCACGCCCGCCGTCGCGCGCGCCCGCTCCACGCGCCGCCCGAGCTCGAACGCCGCCGCGATCGCGCGCGCCGCCGCCATCGCCTTCGGACCCGGCTCCGCGATCGTCGCCCCCGCCTCCCGCGTGTCGGGATCGCGCCCCTCGAGGTGCGCCGCGATCTCGAACGCCTCCGCCCGCGCGAGCCGCTCGAGCCCACCGGCCCGTTCGAGCAACGTACGCGCCCCCCGCCGCGCCACCACCGCCACGAGATCCCTCACCGACTCTTCCGCGAGCGCATCCATCCCCCGCCGACAAGCAAGCGCGCAGCCAAGACCACGCGCGAGCCATTCCGCGCAGTTGCCCCGCGTGACCCTATGGCCCGGGCCAGACCGGGCCAGGCCAGGGGCCAGTGACTCGATGTCGAGTCCTGCCGTGCGTACCTCCAAAGCAACGCTCCCGCGCTCCTCGCACGATTCGACGATCTCGTCGCCGTCGCCGCCGAAGAAGACGCTCGAGCGTGAGCTCGTCGCTCACCGCGCGGCGTCGTGGGTGACGAGCGCATCGCGGAGCGCGGTCGCGTCGGCGGCGGGCCCGCCGCGGCAGCCCGAGGTTTCGACGATCACGACGTGTGGCTCGTGCGCGAGGGACCAGACGTAGACGTTGCGGCGCGCATAGACGTCGGCGCCCGTGAGGAGGAGGCCGATCTCCGCGGTCGCGTAGTCGGCGGGGCACGCGAGCGGCGGCTGCGTGTCGGCGCCGAGGGCGTCGACGAGCGCTCGTACCTGCGCACGATCGCGGATCGCCACCGGCGTGCCCGGCGCGCCGTAGGCATCGTGCCGCGTGACGCGCACGGCGATGGTGGACTCGCGGAGCGGGAGCGGCGGCGCCGGCCGCGCGCGCGCGACGAACCACAGCGCCGCGACCGCGAGCGCCGCGCCCACCGCGCACGCCGCTGCTCGACGCGGACTCACGCGGCGCTCCCGGCCCTCGTCGCGCGCTCAATCGCGGCAGACGCCGTAGTTCGTCCCCTTGAACGTGGCGCCGGTGGTGCACTTCTGCGTCGGGCCGCAGGCGGCGCCGTCGGTCATGCGGCAAAGCTTGTAGCAGGTGCGGTCGCCCGGGGAGCCGAGGCACGTGAGGCCCTCGGCGCAGTGCTTCGCCTCGCAGGACTCGCCCGCTTGCTGCGTGTCGGTCGAGACGCAGCCCGTGTCGCCCTTCGGCGTCACGACCGCGCAGCTCTCCTTGCGACCGCAGCCGCCCGGCTCGAGGAGCGTGCACGCCTTGATCGGCATGCAGACGGGCGCCTTCACCTGCTCCTCCGGCGTCGGCGCCGGCGTCGGGCGCACGACCGGCTGCACGTCGCAGAAGGTCGGGCCGCCGTTCTGCGAATCGACGCCCTCGCACGTGTGGCCGCAGCAGTAGCGGCGGCACACCGCGCCGCTCTCGCCGTCGACGCAGTCGAAGCCCGGCGCGCAGTCGTTCGCGCTCTTGCACGCGACGCCGTCGACGCCCTTCACGTCCGCGCTCGCCGGCGTGCACGCCGTCGCGGCGCTGCTCTGCGCGCTCACGTTCTTCACGATCCGACACGCCTGCGCCGGCTCGCTCGCGTCGACCAAGCTCGCCGCTCCGCCGTCGAACGCGCACGCGCCCTTCGTCGGAGCCTGCGCGCCGTCCTCGTCCGGAGAGCAGCTCGTCGTGACGTCGCCGCAGAGCGGGCTGCCCGAGATCACCTTCGTCACGCCCGCCGCGTCGGCGCCGTCGTCGATGGTCCCCGGCTCTTCGCCGAGCTGCTCCGTCGGCGACCCCGCGCCCGTGTCGAGCATGCTGCTCGCCTCGTTCACACCGCACGCCGCGGCCGCGGCTCCGAACGGCAGAGCCAAGAAGAAGACAGGAAGAAGGAAGCGCCGCAACACGACGGTAACGATCAGAAAGGATACACGCCCCGTGCCGCCCACGAAAATCCCACGCGCCCCATCGGCGAGGGGCCACTAGCTATGACACCGAAGTCAGGGGCTAGGCAGGGCTCTCTTGTTCGAGAGGGCTCTGCCCTCTCGAGCTCTCCCGCCGGGGGCCGTCGCGCGGAGACGCGCTCCGCGCCCCCGGGCCCCCCGAGAGGGGGAGCCCCCAAGGGCTGAGGATCGCCGAGCCAGCCTCTCCTACTTTGCCTCGACGTCGCGGGTGGTGGAGTTTCCTGCTGTGTCGAAGGCGCGGACGACGACGATGTGTGAGCCCGGCGGTACCAGCGCTGCGACGTCCGTGTCGACGTGCTCGTCGGTCGTGTCGTAGATGCCGTCCTGCGCCGAGAGCGGGCGCCAGTCGGGCTTGCCGTCGATCGAGAGCTCCACGCGCGAGATCGGCGAGGTGCCGTCGACGACGTGGAGGCGGAGCTTCCGTCCCGTCAGCGTGATCTGATCGATGCGCGGCGGCGTGTTGTCGACCGTCACCGTGTCGGACTCGAGCGCGTGCTTCTGCACGTTCTCGGGCGGGTTCGCGAGCTCGTCGCTCGCCTCGATCCGCACACGGTACTTGCCCTCCGGCAGCGTGCCCGTGTCCCACTCGAGCTCCGTCTTCGTGTGGACCTCGTCGGGGCGGAGCGCGTCGCGCCACTCGGTGTGACCCTCCTTCTTGAATGTCACGCGGTAGCGGAGCGGGTCGTTGTCCTGGTTGTCGACCTTCCACGAGAGCTTCACGATCGCGTCGCGCTTCGGCGGCTCGCCCCCGCTCGCGGGGACCTCCTTCGCCGGCTCCTTCGTCGGGGCCGCCTTCGGCGCCGCGTTCACCTCCGTGACGACGGGGCGCGCGTTGTCGGTCACGAACGGGATCGAGACCTCCGCGAGCGACGCGTTCGGGTCCTTGTTGAAGCGGGCGCGGACCTGCACGTAGCGCGCGCTCACCTTCATCGGCGTCGGGCCCGTGATCGGGTTCGACCAGCCGCTCCACGTCGCGTCGGGGAGGCCGCTGCCGCCGGTGCGGTAGCTGATCTCGACGGGGCCGCTCGAGCGCCACGAGATCGTGCCGAAGTGCGCGCGCAGCGTCGCGTCGAGCACCTTGCTCGTCCACACTGCGTCCGCGCCGCCCTTGCCGAGGATGCGGTGGAGCACCGGCGGATCGCTCGAGAGGACGACGCCGCTCTTGCCGCTCTGGCCCACGAGCAGCGCGGCGACCTGACGCTCGTCCGTGTCGGCGACGAGCGTGACCGTGTGCGCGTCGCCGACGGTGTACACGCGGCCCTCCGCGCCGGTGCCGACGTACGGCTGGCCCTTCTCGTCGAGCGCGAGCGACATGTAATGCGTGTCGTCGTGCTTCATCATCCGCTCGGAGCGGCCTTGCGTGTCGTAGCGGAACAGGTGGCCCTTGCCCGGCTTGCTCTTCGCGCTCGACGAAGGGCCCGGCGGCGCGCGGCCCGCGGTGGCGGGGCGCTTCGGCGGCTCCGGCGGCTCGACCCCTTCGTTCGTGACGACCCAGAGCGTGCCGTCCGCCGCGACCGCGAGCGCCTTCGTCTCCTCGCCCGGCAGGTCGCCGATCACCGTCGCGCGCCCCGGCCCCGTGATCTTGTAGAGCTGCGCGTGCGGGCTCGACCCCGCGTACACGTCGCCGTTCGGCGCGACCGCGACCGAGATGAGGTTCGTCTCCGTCGAGCGGAAGTAGACCGAGCTCGTGCCGCTCGGCTCGACGTGGAAGATCTTTCCTTCCGGGCCCGTCGCGGCGTAGAGGCCGTTGCCGGTCTTGTCGGCCGCGAGCGCCCAGACGTGCTGCGCGTCCTGCAGCGTCGCGAACGCCTCGGCCTTGCCCTGCGAGAGCTTGAAGATCTTCCCGTCCGGCAATGTGCCGGCGTAGACCGCGCCGTTCTTGGCCTGCACGATCGACGTGACCGCGAGCGCGCCGGTGTCGGCGTAGAGCGTCACCGTCTCGCCGACCGCCTTGTAGACCTTGCCGTTCGGGCTCGTGCCGATCAGGGTGGAGCCGTCCGCGAGCTGCGCGACCGCGAACACGGCGCCGGCGTCGGGGATCGGCGTCGTGCCGAGGTTGAACCCCGCGCGCACGTTGCCGTCGGAGCCGACCGCGACTCCCTTGAGGTCACCGCCCGACATCTTGTCGTGCGTATCGAGCACGAAGGTCCGCGTCCCGACCGCCCCGGCGTCGTTCACGACGAGGAGGCAAGACGCGGAAGCAAGCACGGCGGCGATGGCGAGCCGCGGTCCCGAAGCAGCGATCATGGAGCGCATCCTATTGGTTTTCAGCGGTAGATCGGACGAACTTTGACTTTCACGCGGTCGCTGCCTTCGACGTAGCGATCGAGCGGCGTGATCGTGCGGGTGTACGACGGGAACGCGTCCGGCGCGATGTCCGACGCGGTCGGGCGCAGGAGGTCGACCGCGAACGCGGGCAGCTTCTGCGCGACGTGGCCCTGGTACGCGACGCCCACGCTCTTCGTGCGGTACTGCACGACGATGCTCTTCGGGAGCAGGCTCTGCTTCGTCGAGTTCGCGAGGAGATCGGAGAGGCCCTGCGGCGACGCGACGTCGGGCGTCACGGTGTAGCCGGGGACGATCTCGAGCTCCACCTCCTTGCCCGCGACCTCGCTCGGCATCGTGAGCTCGAGGACCTTCGTCTGCTCCGGCCCCGCGAACGGCACGAGGTGCACGCGGAGGCGGACCTTCTCGTTCACGTCGACGACCGGATCGAGGACGTCGACGCCGCGGAGGCGGACGAGGTCACGCGCGTAGTCGACCGCGATCGTGGTCTCGACCTTCTGGATGTGGACCTGCTCCCACGGGTTGTTGAGGACGTCGCCGAGCAGGCGCGTGACCTTCGCGTGCCCGATCTCCGACGCGTCGGGCATCCCGCCGGTCGCGACGCCGAAGTCGTCGATCACGACCGTGCCGTGGTTCTGGACCGTGACCTTCGACGTGATCTTCCACGTCACGTCGCGCCGCTCGTTGACCGACGCGTCGAGGATGGAGCCGAGCACCGACGCGGTGATGCCGGGGCTCATGAAGCGCTCCTCCGCGATTTCCGTGTTCCACACGGTTTTCGGGATTCCCGTCGCGCCCGTGATCGTCGCGGAGAGCGGGAACACCGGGGCGGTCTTCGCTTCGTCGACGACGATCGAGCTCTGGCGGTCCTGCACGAGCGCGCCGAGCGAGCGCGCCGCCTCGCCGATCTTGGAGGAGTGCTGCTCGCTCGCGAAGATCCAGTGCACGCGGCCGATCGCGGTCGGCAGCGCGGTGACGCCGGCCTCCATCATCGGGTGGCCGAAGCCGCAGAGCTTCGTGCCGGAGACGTGCGTGACCGTGCCGAGGCCCATGAGCGAGACGTCGCCGCGCGCCATCTCGACCCCGACGCCGCCGCCGTCGACGTAGTGGAGCGGCGCGTTCGGATCCTTCGCGCCGCCCCCGCCCGCCTGCATCGGCTCGAGGCCGAGCGGCTCGAACAGCTCGCGCACGACCTTCATCGAGCGATCGCTCATCCCGCCGAGCATGAGCGGCGTCGCCGCGCGGCGGACGGGGCTCGACGGATCGCGCCCCGCGTCGAGGCGCGCCGCGATCTGACGCGAGTGCTCCCCGACGTCGTAGGCGCCGGGCGTGCCGCTCCACGCCGTCATCGTGTCGCCGGTCGTGTCGTTCTCGGCCTTCTTCTGCTTCGGCGGCTGCGCGCGACCGGGCAGCGGCGCGCCGCCTTCAAGCGGCCAGAAGCCCGGCGGAATGGGGCGGTTCATCTCGGTGAGCATCGGCTCGATCGGCGTCACGCCCGCGATCGGCTCGACCTGGAACGACGACCACGAGTACGCGTACGCGCCGGCGAGGCGACCGTTGTCGAGGTAGATTGGCGAGCCGCTCATGCCGCGCACGTTCTTCGTGATCGCGAGGCGGGGGTGCTTGGTGTTGACGAGGATGAGCGCCTGCGACGGCCGGAAGTTCCGCAGCACGCCGACGACCTCGACATCGAAGCGCTCCGGCTCGGTGCCCTTGAACACCGTGAGGCCGTAGCCCTTCATCCCGTCCTTGATCTCGTCGACCCCGATCGTGCGCGGCTTCGCATCACCGCGCGCGAGAGGAATGGAGAGGCCCAGCCCCGCGAAGAGACCGACGGACAGCGCCGCGATCGAGAGGAACTCTTTGCGCACCGAACGAGCGTATCAGAGCTGCGAAACGCGGCGCATCAAGCTGGCGATCAGATCCGACTGCGGATTTCGCGACCGCTCGATGTCGAGCCCGGCCTGGAAGGACTTCGCCGCCTCGTCCGCGTCGCCGAGGTAGAGCTGCGTCACGCCGAGGAGCTCGAGGTCCGGCGCCGTCTTTTCTTGCTCGAGCATGGCCTGGATGCGCGGGAGCGCGGCCTCGTGCGCGGCGAGGACGGCGTCCTTGTCGGCGGGGTGGCTCTTGGCGAGGACCATCAGCCGGAGCGCCTGCCGCTGGTCCTCCGCCTTGTACTCGGCGAACGCGTCCGAGCCGAAGAGCGTCGCGTACTCCTGGTACGCCTCGCCGCCGCGGCCGTTCTTGGACAGCGTCATGATCTTCTTGAGCGCGCCGACGAGCGCCTCGTTCCGCGGGGTCTCCGGCTTCGTGACGAGCTGGCGCGCCGACTCCGGGACCGCGTCGAAGAGGCCGTCGGTCGACATCTCGATCTCGGGGCCGACCTCGAGCTGCGGAGCTTCGTCGGGATCGTCCGCCGGCACGTTCGGCACGGTGGAGTGCTGCGCCGGCGGCGGCACCGCGGCGCCCGACGGCATGATCGTGCGCGTCGGCTTCACCGCGTGCATCGACCCGCTCGGCGACGACGCGAGCGGCGCGGGCTTGTCCGACGCCTTCTCGGGCGCGGTCTTCTCGGCTTTTTCGGGCGCGGCTTTTTCGGGGGCGGACTTCTCGGGGGTCTTCTCGGGCGCCTTCTCCGGCGGGGTCGACTTCGGGAGCGTCGCGGGCGGGGTCGACTTCGGGGTCGTGCTGAGGCCCTTGATCGTCGGCGGCGCGGGGATGCGCACCGGCGGCGCGGCGGCGCGCGCGGGCGGCGGCACCGACGGGGGGAGCTCCGAGCGCATCGCCGGCTTCTCGTCCTTCGGCGGCGGCGCCGGCGCGGGCGCGGGCTTCGGCGGGAGGGCGGGGTCGAGCTGGAGCGGGTCGAAGAGCGCGCGCGCTTCGGTCGGGAGCTCCTTCAGCTTCTCGCGGAGGGTGGCCTTCGCGACGAAGATCTCCTCGCGCCGATCGTTGCCGAGGAGGCGGCGGAGCACGAGCTCGTTCGGCGTCAGCGAGCGGGCGGAGATCTCGCGGACGATGGGCGTCATCATCGCGACGAGCCGGTCGACGATTTCGATGTATTCGGGCAAGGTGCGAAAATCGGCACCTTCGAACGTAGCGACGATGTTGGGGATGCGCTCGAGGCCGGCGAGGCTCTCGCGCAGCTTCGTCGCGAGGTCCTTGATCAGGGCTCCGTCCTCGTCCTGCAGCTCGAAGTCGCCGCTCGACGCGTCGTCGGCCGGACCGATGCGCGTCGCCTTCACCTTGCCGCTCTCGAAGTCGACGTGGAAGTCGAACCCGAGGTCGCTCGTCGCCTCCGTGCGCAGCTCGAAGGTGAGCTTGTTCTCGCTCTCGACGATCTCCGTCACGACGTGGCGCTCGATGCGGATCGGCTTGACCTTCACCTCCTTCGTGATCCAACCCGCGAGCTGCGGGGCGCGGATCTCGAGGTGCGGCACGATCCGATCGATGCGCATCGGCGCCGCCCACGCGTGGCCGTCGGGGATGCCGAGCTCGAGCGTCCACTCGAGCGCGGGCTCGGCCTTGCCGTCGAGGGTGGCGTCGTACTGTCCCGACTCGAGGAGCCCGAGCCGCGTGACGGCGGCGGTGTCGGGCGGGTCGTGCGGCGCGATGAGGAGGGCGAGCGCGTTCACGCACGCGTCGCGGGTCGCGTTCTCCTCGGCCTCGATCCGCGCGATCGCGTCGGCGAGCATGCGCCGGATCGCGTCGACGCTCTGGCGGTGCGTGTCGGCGATGAGCTGGGTCAGGCGATCGGCGGTGCGCGCGGTGGGCGACTCGGGGTTGCCCTTCTGCGCGGTGACGACGGTGCCCTGCACCGCGTTGATGAAGCGCTCGAGGCGCTGGGTCTCCTGCTCGGCCTCCTCGCCGTAGTGGCGGATCTGGACGCGCCCCTGCTTCATCTTCGCGTCCGCCTGGAGCACGAACACGCAGAAGTCCAACGCATCCCGAAGGAACTCGAGGAAGTTGGACTTCAGCTGCGAGGTCGTCGAATCGCCGTAGAGGTAGTTCATGCCCAGGTCCGAGGGGACCATCCTACGCGATCGGACGACTAGTCGTACGGGTTCGGAGGCAGCGCCGGCGCAGATGACTTGATGGGCCGTGGGACGGCGGGCGCGGGAGCGGCAACCGGCCTCGGTGACGCGCTCGGGGACGTGTTGGGGGTCGCGTTCGGGGGCGCATTCGGAGGTGCGGCCGCGGCGCTCGCCGGTTGCTCTGCGGTCGCGGTCGTGCTCGACGTCGGGGTGGGTCCGGTGGGCCCTGCGGGCCCTGTGGCCGCGTTCTCGCTCGCGCTCGGGGGCGGCTTCGGGCGCGGCGCGGGCAGCGCCGCCGCCGACGCGTTCGCCTTGCGTGCAATGTACACGGACCTCAGCACGAGCAAGCCGAGGCCGAGGCCGACCACCATCGCGACCAGCACGAGGGTCCACGACGTGTGGTTCTCGACGCTGCGGCGTCGGGTGCCGGACTGCATCTCCCGCGACGGCAGCGCGGGCGGCGCGGGCCGCCGCAGCGGCTCCGACGACGGTGGCGGACCGATCCGTTCGTTGAGCAGCGCGGCGACGTCCTGCGCGCCGACGAGGGGACCGCTCCCCGCGAGGTACGCTTCGAGCGCGTCCTGCATGTGGCGCGCGGTCGGCCACCGGCCGTCGGCGGTGGGCGCGAGCGCGGTCATGATGATCTGCTCGAGGACGGCGGGGTAGTCGAGCGCGATGCGCGAGGGCGGCGTCGGATCGCCGGCGAGGATCGCGCGCATGATCTCGGGATCGGTCTCGCCGTCGAAGGCGCGCACGCCGACCGAGAGCTCGTAGAGGACGCAGCCGAGCGCGAAGACGTCGCTCCGGCGATCGAGCCCGCCGCCGGCGAGCTGCTCCGGGGACATGTACGCAGGCTTGCCCTTGATCGTCCCGGCGAGGGTCTGGTGCGTCTTGCCGATCGCCTTCGCGATGCCGAAGTCGGTGAGCTTCACGCGGCCGTCGCCGGTGACGAGCACGTTGTGGGGGGAGACGTCGCGATGGACGACGTTGAGGAGCCGCCCTGCTTCGTCGCGCAGCTCGTGCGCGGCGTGCAGGCCGGCGCAGGCCTCCGCGACGATGCGCGCGGCGACGCGCGGGGGGAGCGCGACGCGCTTGGCGTCCTCGCGCTCGGCGAAGCCGGGGCGGATGATGCGGACGAGGGAGGGCCCGTCGACGAGCTCCATCACGAGGGTGAGGATGCCGTCGAGCTCGCACAGCTCGAAGGTGCGCGCGACGTTCTCGTGCTGGATGCGCATCGCGATGCGCGCCTCGTCGAAGAACATCTTCCGGAACTCTTCGTTCTCGGCGAGGTGCGCGCGCAGCATCTTCACCGCGAAGAGCGATCCGCTCCGCGTGTCACGCGCCGCCCAGACGCGCGCCATGCCGCCGCGACCGACGAGCCCGATGAGCTCGAACGGCCCGATGACGTGACCCGGTCGAAGGTCACGCTCGTCGGCCCACGACGATGCGGCGGCTCCACCGTTCACGGCGCCGTGGAGTATAGTCGACTAAAGGAGCGAAACCCGCCTCCTCGCACGCCCCACCGCGCCAGGCGTACCGGTAGGTCTCCCTCCCCCCGCCGCCGCCCGCCGAACGGTGCCACGGCGCGGCGTTGGTGAGGCGTCGGGCGCCCGAGCCGGTTGGGCGATGGCCGCGATGCGGTTGGGCGATGGCGGCGTGGCCGCGGGCGACGAGCGGGCACCACGCGAGGTGTGCGGGGGGTTCGCGTTGCGCTTGTTCGTCGCGAGCGGGGGGTGGGGTTGTGGACTCGGAAATGGCGCCTTGGCTGGGGCGTGGGCGCGATGCGTAGCGAAAGGCAGATCCTCGCGACGCCGCATACCGAAGGCGTTGCAGCGTGCTGGAGAGTCGTGCACGCCAAAAAAAATCACATGGACGCCACGACATCCCAGGAAAGCCGGGTGGCCGCGTTCGACGCGTCCTTGCCGAGCAGCGGGCCACGGCAATAGACGCCACGACACCCCAGGCAGCCGGGCGGCCGCGCTCGGCGCGACACCCAGCCAGCCGCCCGGGCGGCTGCCACCGGGGGCCCCAGAAGCGGCCGCGCAAGCGGTCGCGAAGCGACCCTCGCGCAAAGCGCGAGGGCCGTGTCTGGGGTGGGGTGTCGGGGCGAAGCCCCGACGTTGAGTGAGAAAAAGAGAGCGCAGCTTGGGCATTCGTTCGCGCAGCGGCCTCTTCACATCATGGAACGCGAGGACCATGTGACGCCTGCTGCGCTCAGATGAGCGCGGGGGACGCATGATCGGTGAGGGACATGCGTGTATGATGCATGTGCTTCGAGGGGCGAGAATCTGCGGTTCTTCGAGGATGATCGGCAAGTGATCTCCGTCGAGTCCTGGTGTCGTGGCGATCCACCTTCGGCGTCCCCCTCCGGAGACACACGGTGATCTGAGGTAGGTAAATCTCCGTTGGATGGCGCTATTTGGGCCGTTGTCATTGGAATCGCGTGGTGAGGGTGTGTCCTACAGGTAGGCATGTGGCTTGCGACGAGGGTGTGACATGCTCTCGGAGAGCCGACTCGTCGCGCGCAGGGGCCTGCGCATTTCTCTCATCGCCGCGCTCGCGCCGGTGCTCGCTGCGGGCGCTGCGCTCGTGGGGAAGACCAGCGCGCACGCCGACGAAGCGACCCAGGCCGACAAGGCGGAGACCGCCGAGAAGTGTGCGGTGCGCCTCGCGATCGCTCTCACCGGGAAGAGCCCCGACGCCGCGCTCCTCGCCGACGGCGATCCGCAGTCGAAGGTCGACGCGATGGTCGCGAGCCCCGAGTTCGCGGAGCGCTTCGCGCGGTTCATCAACTCCGAGTTCAACGGCGGCCCGATCGCCGCCGCGAACGACGACCCCATCTACTACCTCGCGAAGCACGTCATCGGCGAGGGCATGCCGTGGTCGGACCTCTTCATGGGGCCCTACCAGGTGAAGCCCGCTGCCGTCGCCGCGAACGGGATGGACGTGACCGACGACGCCGAGGGGCTCGGCTACTTCCGCACGCTCTCGTGGCAGAAGCGGTACGCGGGCAACGATCCCGGAGGCCTCATGCTCGTCGGCGCGTTCCGCGTCATGCAGAACACGACCGGGCTCGAGCTCGTGCCCTCCGTCGGCGAGCCCGACGACGACCGCACCGCCGAGGGCCGCAAGTCCGGCGTCTGCAAGGGCTGCCACTACGACGCGTGGTTCGCGCTCGACACCGCCGCCGAGCTCCTCCCGACCCGCACCGGGACCGGCGACGCGCTCAAGATCAACCCGCCGAAGGCGACGACGGTGAACCTCCTCGGCAAGGAGCTCAAGGACGATCGCGAGCTCGTCGAGACGCTCGTCTCCTCCGACGCGTGGAAGTTCAACCAGTGCCGCGAGGTCTTCAAGTTCCTCTACGGCCGCCCCGAGAACCAGTGCGAGGCGGCGACGTTCGACGCGTGCGTCGCCGCGCTCGAGACCGGCAAGACCATCCAGAAGGCCGTCGCCGCCGTCGCGAAGGACGCCTCTTTCTGCACGAACTGACGAACTCGAGAACTGAGAACCGAGAGACGACGATGAGCTCCTCCACCACGAAGATCGGTCTCCTCCTCGCGGCCTTCGCCGTGTTCGGCACCGCCGCCTGCGCCGACGAAGCGGACACGCTCACGAACGGCAAGGGCGCGCGCAAGAAGGAGGGCGCGACCGAAGGCGCTCCGTGCGAGAGCGACGAGCAGTGCCAGTCCGGCAAGTGCGACCTCGTCGCGAAGGTCTGCCTCGGCGAGTCCTCCGTCTCCTCCGCGCTCCAGTGCAACGCGAAGCCGGAGAACACGCGCACCTACGCGCTGTTCGACGGGAGCAAGCTCGAAGACAAGCGCGAGAACGAGGGCGTTGCGGTGAACCGCGCGCGCATGAAGCCCTACGCCGTCATGGAGACCGAGTTCCAGCGCGTCATCGGGACGGTGCCGGAGTCGCTCAAGGGCGCGGGCGGATCGTTCGACGCGCCGCCGGCGCGCTGGCACGCGGAGACGGGGTACTCCGGCGTCTCGATCAACAAGATGTACGAGATCGCGTTCGAGGGCTGCCTCGGCTACGCGCGCGAGAACGCGAGCCTCGCCGCCGCGCCGACGGCGGACAGCGCGAAGACGGAGTGCACGAAGCTGATGCGGAAGGCGTGGAGCAAGACGCCGACCGGCGACGAGGTCGAGAGCTGCGTCGACCTCGCGACGAACAAGCTCTCCGGGGAAGAAGACGTCACGCGCCGTTGGTCGTACGTTTGTGCGTCGGTCCTCTCCTCCAGCCACTTCCTCACGTTCTGAGAGCGAGGAGTCACGATGAGCCATTTCTCTCGCCGCAACCTGCTCAAGAGCGCCCTCGCCGCCGCCGGCGCAGCGGCCGGCTCGCGCATCGGTGGACCGCTCGTCAAGAGCGCGTGGGCCGCGCCGGCGGAGCCCGCCCACTTCGTGCACATCTTCTTCAACGGCGGGCTCAACGCGCTCTTCGCGGGCAACGCCGACAAGTTCATCGGCAAGGCCTTCGGCGTCACCGCGCCGGGGACCACGGGCGTCGGCGCGGCGGTCGAGATCGGCAACGGCGTCTTCACCGACGCGGGGACGTTCGGCGGCGTGTCCGCGTTCGCGAAGCAGCACTGGGGCGCGATCGGCATGAAGCACGGTCAGGCGCTCCACACGACGCCGCAGAACCGCCGCTCCGGCGGCGAGCGCGCGATCCTCATCAACGGCGCGCACTCGTACCTCAACGAGCTCGCCGCGCACATGGGCGGCGACTCCGCGTTCAAGGCGGTCTACTTCGGCGATCGCGCGCCGGCGTACGTCGATCAACCCGTCAGCTTCAACAACGTCCCGCTCCAGCGCGTCTCCGATCTCAAGGACGCGCTCGCGGCCGCGAACGGGTCCGACGGCGCCGACTCCCCGACGCGCCCCGAAGGCGCGAACACGCTCGAGACCTCGCAGACGCTCTCGAAGCGGCAGCTCGAGGTGAACCCGAGCAAGCTCGCCACCCTCGACGACGCGTACAAATCGCAGGTCGAGTCGCTGCGGAAGCCGCTCCCGCCGCCGGTCACGTTCGACGAGATCGACAAGGCGTACAACCTCGGCGGCAAGAGCGACGTCACGTCGGTGTACGCCGCGATGCTCGCCGGCGCCGAGATCATGATCCGCGCGGCGGGCTCGAACGTCGTCCACGTCGGCGACTACGGCCTCGCGTCGTGGGACTTCCACCAGGTCGGGACCGGCGGCTCGCTGAACGGCACGTTCTCGCGCAACAAGCTCAAAGGCAACGTCGGCGGCTTCGGCTCGAGCCGCATCAACCCGATCAAGATCTTCCTCCAGCGCATGCTCGAGATGCCGGACCGCAACGTCGTCGTCGCGATCTCGGGCGAGCTCGTCCGCCTCCCGAGCGGCGATCACGGCGACGGCACGGTCGCGATGCTCTTCGGCAAGCACGTGAAGACCGGCGTCTCGTACGGCGTCACGAGCGAGGGCGCGCGCTTCGCGCCGGGCACGCCGACGCCGAAGGGCTTCTGGGCCGCCGTCGCGGCGGCGCTCAAGGTGCCGGGCGCGCCGTTCGGCGAGAACCCGCACGCCAAGCTGATCGCCTGAGCCGTCCTAGGCCGCTTCGCTGAGCAGCGCGCGCGCGGCGTCGATCGCGTCCGCCGCGCCGACCACGACGATGACGTCGTCGGCGCGCACCTGCTCTTCGGCGGGAGGGAGCAGGAGCGAGTCGTCGCCGCGGACGAGCGCGAGGATCGCGGCGCCGGTCCGCGCGCGCAGGTCGATGTCGCCGAGCGAGCGTCCGATCGCCTTGCTCGCGCTCGGGACCGTGATCGGCACGGGGGCGCCGAAGCCGGGGACGGGCTCGGGGGCGGCGTGCGCGCCGTGCGCGTCGGGCGCGCCGTGCGCACCGTGCGCGTCCTCGTGGTGAGGGATGCGGATCGCGGAGAGGAGCGTCGCGCTCCCGGCGCGGACCTCGACGTCGAAGCGGCGCGCGTTCCTCCAGATCGCGTACGCGCACACGGCGCCGAGGATGATGATGAGCGCGAGCCCGATCGCGGGCGGCACGAAGGCGTCGGCGACGGCGATGCACGCCGCGGCGACGGCGCAGACGAGGCCGAGCTGCACGACGAGCGCGACGGGGCGCGAGGCGGCGCCCTCCGTGCCCGCGACCGTGAGCGCGATCGCGCGGCTGAGGCGGACGACGCCGAGGAGGAACGGCAGGCCGACGACGCCCGCGCAGGTGAGGAACACCGCCTCGGACGCGCTCCGGCCGACCGAGAGGCGCTCTCCGATCGTCGCGGCGACGCGATGGTGGAGGACGGCGGAGAGGATGATGAGGCCGACCATCACCGCGGCGTCGAGCGCGAGGAGGAAGGCGAGGCGGCGGAGGCGCGCGCCGCGGGTGGGCGACGCGGGGGTGGCGCGGAGCTGATCGAGCCAGGCGCTGTAGACGGAGATGAACGCGGTGACGCGGCGTGGTGACTTCGCCTCGACGAGCGCGGAGAAGCGCTCCGCCTGCTTCACGAGCGGCGGCGTCGTGAGCGTGGTCAGCGCGGACACCGCGACCGCGACCGGGAAGAGGAACGGCCGCGTCGCGCCGAGCGACGTGCCGAGGCCGGCGATGATGAAGGAGAACTCGCCGATCTGGGAGAGGCTGAGGCCGGCCTGGACGGAGGTGCGGAGCCCGCAGCCGGTGACGACGCCGCCGAGCGTGACGCCGGCGACCTTCCCGACGATGACGACCGCGGAGAGGACGAGGACGGGGATCCAGTTCTCGAGGACGAGGCGCGGATCGATGAGCATGCCGACGGAGACGAAGAAGATCGCGGCGAACATGTCGCGCACGGGGACGATCGCGTGCTCGACTGTGTGGCCGTGACCGGACTCGGAGATGAGGACGCCGGCGACGAACGCGCCGAGCGCGACGGAGTAGTGCATCGCCGCGCAGGCGTGGGCGAAGACGAAGCAGACGCCGATGCTCGCGACGACGGTCGTCTCGATCCGGCCGACCTTGACGACGAGGTTCATGAGGCGCGGCACGACGAGGGCGCCGAGGAGCACCATCACCGCGAGGAAGCCGAAGAGCTTGCCCGTCGTCACCGCGAGCCCCATCGCGTCGAGGCCGTCGCCGCTCGACACGGTCGTCATCGTCGCGAGGAGGAGGATCGCGACGATGTCCTCGACGATGAGGACGCCGTAGACGAGCTCGCGGAGCCGGGGCGCGACCTTCAGCTCCTCGAAGACCTTGGCGATGATCGTCGTGCTCGAGATCGCGATCGCGGCGCCGCCGAACACGCCCTCGAGGCGTGTCCAGCCGAAGGCGTTGCCGAGCGTGATGCCGGCGATCATCATGATCGCGATCTGGATGACGCCGATCACGCCCGCGGTGGGCGCGACGCGGATCAGCTTGGCGACGTTGAGCTCGAGCCCGACCCCGAACATGAGGAGGATGACGCCGAGCTCGGAGAGGATCTGGACCGTCTTCAGGTCGGCGTGGAGCGGGACCGCGACGTGAGGACCGACGATGAGGCCGGCGATGATGTACCCGAGCACGACCGGCTGCTTCAGCCGATGAAAGACCACCGTCGTCACCATCGCGACCGCGAGCACGGTGGTGAGGGTCTTCAAGAACGCGTGCGCGTCTTCCATGGGTCGAGTGAAGTGTCTGCCCGCCGATCGAGCAACATCTCGTCGTTCACCGTCGCCGAGCGCGACACCGTCGCGTTGTGGGACGGCCTACTATCTCCGTGCAAATGACCACGACCGTCGCATCTCTCGACAGTGCGCTCGAGGTGCTGCCGCGTTCGCTGGCGCTGCGGTTCCCCGCCGTCTTCGACGCCGCGACGTGCGCGCGCTGGGTCGAGGGCGTCTACGCCGCGCGCGACGAGTGGACGCACGACTTCGACGGCGAGCAGTTCTCGCTCGGCCGTGCATTCTACACGCACCTCGAGGAGGGCCGGAGCAAGGACTACTTCGAGGACGTCGCGGGCTCCGACGAGCGGGTGGAGCGCTTCGCGCCGGGGTTGCAGGCGGCGATGCGGGCGCTCGTCGCGCGGGTGACGGGGGCGCGCGCGGTGCCGCGGCGCGGCTGGTGCGGTCCGGGCGTGCACGTGTTCCCGCCGGCGGCGCCGGTCTCGCAGCGCGGCGGCGTCGTGCACTTCGACACGGAGGGCCTCGCGTCGCGCCACCTCGCGTCGCGCCGCCCCGCGATCACGCTGGTCGCGATGCTCCAGCCGCCGGAGGACGCGAGCGAGGGCGGCCTCAAGGTCTGGGACGTCCTCTACACCGGTCACGACCACCCGACCGACGAGGAGCTCGCGGAGCGGACCGAGCTCGTCCCCTACGCGCTCGGCGACGTGGTGTTGATCGACAGCTACCGCCTGCACCAGATCCAGCCCTTCACCGGTGCCCGCGAGCGCATCAGCGCCACGGTCCACTGCGCCGAGGTCGACGCGGGGCTGTGGGAGACGTGGTTCTGAGCGGCCTCACTTGAGCAGGTAGCGGCCGCGGGTGCGGCGGGCGAGCTTGTCGAGGAGGGAGCGTTTGGCGCGCGCGGTGCTCTTCTCTACGGCCGTGGCCTTCGTCGTGGGCTCGCGGCGGCCGGTCTCGAGCGTGAGCTCGTGGCGGAGGTCTTCGATGCTGGCCGGCTCGTGCTCGCGATCGGGGAAGTTCAGGTACGCCTCCGGGAGACCGTAGTAGCGAGCGGCGCGGTCGTACGCGATCGCGGCGGCGACCGCGGTCGAATAACCGCTTATCGAGTGTGCGCGGTTTCGTACGACGATCAGTATTCGCCATTCGCCCTTTCGGTAGACGTAGGGATAGACGCCGCGGAAGGGACCGCTCGTGGGCTTGGGCTTTTTCGGAGTTACGGGCACGTCAACCTACGATGGGGCGGAGGTAGTGGAATTTGTCTTGCCGCAGGTCGTCGACGGTGAGGCCCCAGTCGTCGTCGCGCGGTATCAGGTACATCACGTCGGACTTTACGCTCGCGAAGCTCACCGCGCCGAGGCCGCCGAGGATGCGACCGAAGACGTCGCGCCGCCAGAGGTGCGCCTCGGGGATGTCGCAGAGGCGCTGGAGCGTGAAGTGCGTCGGCGACGGGCGCAAGAGCAGGAGCGTCATCGTGAAGGTGAGGAAGCGCGGGTCGCCGCCGCGGTACGCGTCGGCCTTGCCCGAGGGCTGGCGGCGCGCGCCCTCCTCCGTCGTCATGCCGCCGAGCCACATCTTGAAGTCCTTCTCCGCCTTGTCGTCCTCTTCGAAGAAGTCCCAGCAGCCGCGCTCGATGACGCCGAGGTTCGCGAGCAGCGCGTCGCACGCGCGCTTGTAGAGCGCCCACTTGTGCTGCAGACCGATCGCCGCGGGCTGCTCCTTGATCGCGCCGCGCAGCACGCCGAGCAGGTCGGGCGCGCGATCGAGCCGCGCGGCGACCTCGATGGAGAAGATCGAGGACCCCATCGTTCAGCTCGACGTGCTCGGGCTGGTGGTGCGGTTCCACGAGCCGCTCCGGCTCCCGCGCGCGCCGAGGATGACGCCGGTGCCGACCGCGACCGCGACCGGCACCATCCCGAAGTTCGTGGGGCGCGGGCGCGGGGCGGCGGACGTGGAGCTCGTCGGCGTCCCGACCGAGTACGGCGTCGCGCGCGGCTTCGGCTTGTAGACCTGGACCTCGTTCGGCGTCCGCACCGCCGCGACGGAGTCCCAGTGGTTCCAGAAGTCCGCGTTCCTCTGCGCCGACCCGCCGTACCAGAACGGCGTCGCCGCCCCCGCGTCGCCCGGGCTCGCCTGCTCGAAGGCCATCGCCGGGCACACGTGGAAGCCGATGTTCGCCGCCGCGTAGGCGAGGAAGTCGTCGACGAGGTCGTCGAGCTCGAAGCGATCGACCGCGTTGGGCCCGACGTAGAGGACGTCCTTCACGCCGAGCGCGAGCAGCTTCTCCGGCGTCGGCATGCGCGCGGTGTGGCGGTTGTCGAACTGGGTCGCGTCGTCGACGTAGCTCGAGAGGCGGTTTCGATCGAGCACGAACATCGGCTGCGCGCTCTTCGACTCGGCGCGCTTCTTCGCGAAGAGCGGCTGGTAGTAGATCGCGGCCGCGAGCGTGAGGTGCGCCGGGACGACGCCGCGCGGATGGGGCCAGTTGTCGAACAGGAAGACCGGGTCGAGGATGCCGGCCGCGCCCGCCGCGAACGCGACCGCGCTCGTGCCGGGGAGGTCGACGACGACGGCGAGGTCCTTCGCCTTCGGCGCGACCGCGAGCAGCGCGGCGAGCGCGCGCCCTTGCTCGAACGCGATCTGCATCGGGCTCGTCATGACCGGGACGATGACGTCCTTCAGCGGCTTGAAGGGCGGCGCGTCGGGATCGCCGGTCGGCTTCGACTTCGGCATCGCGCCGGGCGACTGGAAGAGGGTGGGGACGAACCACGGCGCGTGGGCGGCGTTGGCGGGCGCGAGGTCCTTGTCGACGCGATCGAGCGCGGCGCGGTCGAACGGCGCGGTCGAGGTGCCGTCGAACACGAGCGGATCGCCCGTCGCGCCGAAGCTCCAGCCGAACTCCTTCTGCATCTCGAGCGCGGACTTGTTCGCGAACTCGAAGTCGGGCTTGCTCGAGAACGGCGAGAGCGAGCCGCCCTTGAACGCGCGCGACGCGCACGTCCCGATGAGCGCCATCGCGCCGAGCACGCCGCCGAGCGCGAGGAGCCCCTTCAGCGCCTTCCGCCGCGGCACCTCCGTCGCGATGCTCTCCTGCCACCAACGCGCCCCGACGATGCCGGGCTTGTCGATGGTCTCCTTCTGCGTGAAGACGGGGCCGGGGACGTTGGTCACTTGGTGCTCGCGCGGAGGGCCTCGAGGAAGTCGGGCTTGAACACCCCGTCCACGCGAATGGAGTAGCGGAAGAACGGATCGGCGTCGACCCCGTGATAATCGTGGTCGTTGAACCAGTACGCGCGTCCGTCGACCGGCGTCTTCGTCTTCGTCTCCTCGTCCCAGAGGTAGAGCCGCTTGTCGCCGGCGGGGCAGAGCGTGATGAAGTGATCGGGGCCCGTCTCGGCTTGGTCCTCCGGCTCGCCGTCGCGGTGCACTGTGCCGTGGTCGTTCGCCTCGAGCCCCATGACGTTGCAGCGGCCGATGTGCTCGAACGGCAGGCTCTTCGCGAGCGCCACCGTCTTGGGGAAGAACGTGCGCGCGACGCGGGTGAAGGCCTTGCCGGCCGGGTCGCTCTTCTCCGTCCAGTACCGGTTGGGAATGAGCTCCACGTACGCCTTCCACGGGAAGTAGACCTTGTGCCGGACCTTGAGCCACAGCATCTGCCGCCGCGAGAGCGGGTGATCGCGCTCCTCTCCGAACTCGCTCTCGTCGCGTGCGACCGGCACCGACGCCGGGTCCTCCGCGAGCGAGCGGAAGGTCGCGTAGTCGGCGTCGCTCATCGCGCGGATCGCCTCGCCGTAGTCGACGATCGCCTCGCCGGTGCGCGACGCCGGCATGATCCCCATCGAGCGGTGGCTCCCGCCGGTGTAGTCGACCGACACCTGCGTGAGCGCGAGGCAGATCTCGTCGTGCACCGCGTCGAGCACGCCGAGCTCGAGGTCGAGCAGCGCCTCGAGCCGCGCGAACGGAACGCCGGGGAACACGCCGAGCAGGGCCACCCGTGCATCGTAGCCCGCCGGTCGGCGCCTTGACTTTCAGATCGAGGGTGGAATGAAGCCGCCGATGCTCAAGGCCACTTCCTTCGCGGCGCTCTTCGTACTCGCGGCTTCGGGTTGCACCGCCGCCCCGGCGGACGATCACGCGGACACGTCCACCGCCGCCGTCGTCACGCTGGCGACCGATCCGTCGTTCGGCGCGAGCGGCGTCGTCGACGTCCACCAGGGCTGCTTCGGCGCGGCGCCGCTCCAGGACGGGAAGGTCCTCGCCGTCTGCACGGGGAGCTCGGGGATCTACCGCTTCGACGCCGACGGCGGCGTCGATCGGACGTTCGGCGAGCACGCCGGCGTGACGTGGAGCAGCTTGTACCTCCCGCTCCTGAGGGTCGCGCCCGACGGACGCATCTACCTCGTGTCGCAGAACGGCAGCGACAGGATCCTCGTCCAGCGCCTCACCCCCGAAGGCGCGCGGGACACGTCGTTCGGCGACGGCAGCGTCGTGCGGATCGAGGGCGCGCGCAGCGCCTCGCGCGTCGCGACGATCTCGCCGGAGGGGGAGCTCCTCCTCGGACTGAACGAGGCGGGAGGCTCCACGCGTGTCCTCGCGCTCGGTGACGACGGCGCCGTCGCGCGCTCGATCGAGGTCCCCTTCGGCCCGCGCGGCGAGGTCTCGAGCATCGCGCACGACGCGGCCGGTCGTCTCGTCGTCGCCGGCGTCGACGGCGCCACCTCGCAGCCGGCGCTCGCTCGCTTCATCGACGGCGTGCTCGATCCGTCGTTCGGCACGAACGGCGTCGCGACGATCGACTTCCGCGACGGCGGCTACGCCTGCGGCGTCGAGCCCCTCGGCGGAGCGATCTACCTCTCCTGCGCGACGAGCCGCGAGGCCGCGATCGCGCGCGTGACCGACGACGGCGCGCTCGACCCGAGCTGGGCGACGGCCGGTTTCCTCGTCGCCGGCTACGGCTGGTCACGGACGATGAGCTTCGATCCGTTCGGACGCCTCATCCTCCTCGAGCACGGCGAGCTCCGTCGGTTCGACGCGCGCGGCGCGGTCGAGCTCACGCTCGCGCTGCCCGGCTCGCTGCCCGTCGGCCGCCTCTCCTTCCAGGCGGACGGCAAGCCGATCGCCTCGTTCGCCCGCGACGTCAGCCGCGGCGGCGTCGTCCGGTTCTTGCCGCTCCCGTAGCTGTGCTGCCGCGCGGCGGGGCGCTCTGCCACGCGGCAGCGCCGCCAACTATCCGAATTCGCATAGCGCGGCGCCGGCACGCGGCGAGCAGCGAGACCGTGCATCATGCAAGTCGATCGCGGTCGTTTCCTCCTCTTCGTGTCCACGCTCGCCGCCGGCGGCGCGGCGGGCTACCTCCTGTCCGAGAAGGACGTCGTCCCGCACCTCGCGGATCGCGCGGCGGCGCCGCCGGAGCCGCTGCCGGAGCCGGCGCACGTCCTCGAGCTGCCGGCGTCGACCGAGCTCACCTCCGCGAAGGCGGCGTGCGACGACTCGGCCGGCGAGCCGGGGGACTGCCCCGCGATCGGGCTGCCCACCGCCGAGGGCGGCTGCGGCGGCCTCGCCGCGATGCGGTGCGCGGACTTCAAGAAGACGATGAAGCCGCGCGTCGCGGAGCGCGCGGTGTCGTGCTTGAACAAGCTCACCGCGGCGGAGCGCTGCGACCCGAAGCGGATCGAGCTGTGCGCGCACGTCGCGCTCATGAACGCGTGCGACGACTCGAGCGCCGAGAGCGTGACGAGGTCGTGCGACGCGATCGCCGCGTCGTGCACCGGCGCCTCGAAGACCGAGTGCGCGCTCGCGATGAGCGGCCTCGAGGAGATCGGCCGCGAGGCGATGACCGAGTGCGCCAAGAAGCACTGCAACGACAAGGGCGTCCTCGGCTGCGAAGCCGCGAGCCTCACCGCGCAAAAGTAAGGTACCCTCCGGCGTCGATGGATGACGTCGACGTCAAGCCGCTCTACCTCGTGAGCTTTGGGGCGGCGACGACGCTCTTGATGCTCGTGGCGGCGCTGATCGCGCGGCGGAGCTTGGCGGCGGAGCTCACGAAGGGGAACTCGGCCCAGCGGCTCTTCGCGGTCGGGCAGGTGTCCGCGATCTTCCTCGTCGCCGCCAACGCCGTGAAGTCGTCGGTGGAGGGGGAGAGCATCCTCCACGACGCGACGTGGGTCGGCGCCTTCGGGCTCGCCGGCGTCGTCCTCATCGCGGTGACGGGGCGGCTCGGGGTGGGGCTGCTCCTCCACTCGCGGCTGCCGGCCGAGATCGAGCGCGGCAACGTCGCGGCGGGCCTCGCCGGCGGCGCCCACTACGTCGCGACCGGCATCATCACGTCGCACGCGATGGCGGGGAACGACGTCGGCACGCTCGGCATCTCGGTCGTGTTCTTCGTCCTCGGGCAGATCACGCTCCACGTGTTCGTGTCGCTCTTCCGCGCGCTCACGACCTACGACGACGCGGAGCAGATCGCGGGGGAGAACCTCGCCGCCGCGCTCTCCTACGCCGGGGCCGCGATCGCGATCGCGATCATCATCGCGCGCGCGGCGGAGGGCGACTTCACGGGATGGAGCGCGTCGCTGAAGGGCTACGCCGGCGTGATCGCGTGCGTGGTCGCGCTCTACCCCGTGCGGCAGGTGTTCGTGCAGATGCTCCTCCTCCGCGCTCCGCTCAAGCTCCGCGGCGGGCCGATCGACGAAGGCATCTCGGTCGAGCGCAGCGCCGGCCTCGGCGCGCTCGAGGCCGTGACGTACATCGCGACCGCGCTCTCCATCACCCGCCTGGCATGACGGACTACGACGCGTTCGCGCGTCGCATCATCACGAGCGGCGTGCTCTCCGACCCCTGGATCGCGGGCCAGCCGCGGTTCCGGCAGGAGCCCTACGTCGTATCGGCGTCGTTCCAGCAGGAGCTCTATCGCGCGGCCGAGGAGGTCGCTGCGGTCTACAACGAGCTGTGCCTCATCGTCGCCGACGAGCCGCGCTTCCTCGACGACTTCTTCGGCCTCACGCCGTATCAGAAGGCGATGTGGCAGGCGTCGCAGCCGCACTGGCACGGCATCGCGCGCGCCGACGTGTTCCTCACCGACGACGGGCTCGCGTTCACCGAGATCAACTGCGACACGCCCACCGGCGAGGCGGAGGCGGTCATCCTCGGACGGCTCGGGGTGGAGGACGCGGAGGACGCGTCGCTCGTCGATCCCAACACGGCGCTCGAGGAGCGCTTCCTCGCGATGATCGCCGCGATCGCCGCGCGCGACCTCGACGACGACGCGCCGAAGGCGATCGGGCTCGTGTACCCGACCGAGTTCACGGAGGACCTCTCGCTCGTGCGCCTCTACAAGCTGTGGCTCGAGACGCGCGGCTACGACCTCGTCCTGGGGTCGCCGTACAACCTCGCGAGCGACGGCGGTCGCACGGTGCTCTTCGACGCGCCGGTCGGGGTGGTGCTCCGTCACTACAAGACGGACTGGTGGGGCGAGCGCCAGAGCGTCTGGGACGACGACGAGGTGCCGGACACCGACGCGCTCCACGAGTCGCTCACGGCGCTGTTCGAGGGGATGGCGGCCGGCAAGGCCACCGTCGTGAACCCGTTCGGCGCGACGCTCCCGCAGAACAAGCGCGCGATGGCCTTCTTCTGGGAGCACATCCATCGCTTCTCGCCGCATTCGCAGGACGTGATCCAGCGCTACGTCCCGCTCACGCAGCGGCTCGAGACGATGCACGAGGAGCAGCTCGCGGTGCAGCGCGAGGAGTGGGTGCTGAAGAGCGACTACGGCGCGGAGGGCGAGGAGGTCATCGTCGGCAAGCACGTGACCGACGAGGTGTGGCGCGAGTCGCTCCTGCACGCGCGCCCGAAGCGCTGGGTCGCGCAGCGCTTCTTCGAGGCGAAGCCGATCGACGAGCAGGGCTCGATCGTGAACCACGGCGTCTTCCTCGTCGCGGGTGAGGCCTGCGGTCTCTACGCGCGCGTCCAGGTCGGCCCGACCGACGACCACGCGCTCAGCGCGCCGGTGCTCGTCCGCTGAGCGATGGATCAGCGCACGAGCGTGACGTCTCCCGCGGGCTCGCCGTCGATCTCGTACGTGTAGTGGAGCTTCCCGTCTTCGAGCGCGAGGACCTGCGTCGCCTTCGACCATCCCGACGGGAAGATGTACCCCGTCCAGCTCCGCCCCGAGATCGTGTGCGAGAGCTTCTTGCCTCCGTTCGTGAGCGTCGTCTCGTGGCACCACGTGACGCTCTCGCCGCCGCCGAGCGAGGTGTTCTCGCAGTCCTTGCCTTCGTCGACGTCGAGGAACGGCGCCCGATCGACCGCGGGCACGTTCGGCGCGTCGACACGCATGATGCGGAGCCGCGTGCCCTTCGTCGTCTTCGTCACCGGATCGACCGCCTGATCGGTCACCACGATCAGGACCTCGGCGGGGAAGGCCTTCACCTCGCTCGCGTCGCTCTCGACGCGCCAGCGCCCGGTAAACGCGTCGAGGCTCGCGCGCGCCTCCGCCGTCGCCGCGCCTTCGGACGAACCGGCTTCGTCGTCGTTCGTGCTCACGCACGCAGCAGCCAGAAGGAGGAGAGGAGCGAGGAGGCGGCGCATGCCCTCATGTGTGCAACGGTGGGGCCGCGCGTATCTCCGCGAGAGGACGTGGCGCGCCCGGATGATCTCGGATCGAGGCGCCGGAAAGCCGTCATGCGGGGGAGACGCAGGGCGCGGACTCGGGTCCTCTTCCTGAAATCAGCCGCAGCGTAAATTTGCGTTTCCCTGAAACTTTTGGCGACTGCTTGCATACAGTGTGCGCAGACGGTATGGAGGGCGCGAATCACCCGAAAGGCCTTCCATGTCGCGGCTCAACACGGTTCTTGGCATTGTGCTCCTCTCGGTCGCGGCTTGTGGAAGCGAGCCCGACGCAGAGGTCCCGGTCGAGGACCGGACTCCTCAGTTCGCCGGGAGCCGGAAGGAGCCGCGTGAGCCGAAGCCCGCGCCGCCGATCTGCGCCGAGGCGCGCGGCTCGTACCTCGCGGAGCGTGAGCCCTCGAACGTCCTCTTCCTCTACGACCGCTCCGGCAGCATGCACATCCAGCTGCCGAGCAAGGCCACGCGCTGGGACGCGACGAAGAAGGGCTTCTTCGATCTCCTCGGCAAGCTCCCCCGCACGACCGCGGCGGGGCTCATGCTGTTCCCGCAGGGCGACGCGCCCGTCAACGCGTGGTGCGGGATCGACGCGTCGGTGAACGACGTGCGCTGCAAGTCGAGCTGGCCGGAGCCGAGCCAGGCCGCGCGCTGCGACGCGAGCAAGTACGTCACGAGCGTGTCGAGCGATCACCTCGAGGTCGAGCAGATCGAGCGGCTCCGAGAGAGCGTCTCCGCCTCCGACACCGAGTTCTACTGGGGCACGCCGCTCGCGTCCGCGCTCGGCGCCGCGATCGCCGCGCAGCGCGCGTCGACGTTGCCCGGCGCGAAGTCGGTCATCCTCCTCACCGACGGCAACCCGACCTCGTGCGGCGAGAGCGGGATCACGAACGACGTCTCGCACGTCGTCGACGCGGCGAAGGTCGGCCTCGACGGCGCCGGCCCGCTCGTCCGCACCTTCGTCATCGGCCTCGTCGACTCGAGCCGGCAGGCGGCGAAGGCGTCGAACCTGTCGCCGGTCGCGGTCGCGGGCGGCACCAAGCGCGCGCCGGGCTGCGAGAAGAACGACTCCTGCTTCTACAAGCTGACCGACGAGAGCTTCGCCGACGACCTCTCGGCGGTGTTCGACGAGGTCAGCCGCCAGGCCTTCGACTGCACGTTCAACCTCCCCGCCGCGACCGACCTGACCGATCCGTCGCTCATCAACGTGCAGCTCGCGGGCAGCGGCACCGTCGCGCGCGATCCGGGCCGCAAGAACGGCTGGGACTACCTCGAGAACGGCACGCAGATCCAGCTCTACGGCGAGGCGTGCAGCGCGATGAAGGACGAGGCCGCGTCGCTCAGCGTCGTCCTCGGCTGCAAGACGATCGTAGAGGAGTCGGCGCCGGAGGCGGACATCGACGTCCGCGCGCCCGCCGGCCCCTGACGAGCGCGAGCCCGAAGAGCGCGACGAGCACCCCCGTCGGCGTCGCGCTCGATCGCGCGCCCGCGTGACAGCCGTCCGACTCGGTGCCGGTCGGATCCTCCGCCGACGTGCCGGGCGGATAGACCGCGCTGTCGCACGCTGCGACCTGCTGCTTCACGAACGCTGCGACCTTCGCCTCGTCGACGTGGAGGTCCATCGCGTGCGGCACGCACACCGTGTTCTCGACCTTCGTGACCTCGCCGATGACGTGCGTCGTCGCGTGGACGCAGTACTCGTCCCACGTCTCCTCGAAGATGCGCGTCGAGCTCGCGAGGCGGGTGCTCGTCGTGCCGTCCTTGTTTCGGCCGAACACGTCGGTCTCGAGCTTGAGGAGACCGCGATCGCCGGCGGGGACCTCGGCGGCGGTGAACGTGACGTAAGGCCACGCGACGCGACGGGTCGCGATCTCCGACACCCTGTCGCGGCCGCCGCTGCAGTCGCCGAGGCCGCCCTTCGTCGTGCACTGGATCTTCGGCGACGACGGATCGTCGAGCTCGTACGCGGTCGCCTTCACCGTGAGCTGGGCCGGCGTCGCGGTGAGGACGCGATCGTCGACCGTGACCTCGTACGACTCGCTCCTCGGCTCGCCGTCCGGCATCTCCGCGAACGTGATCGTGACGGTGAGCGCGCCGACGGGGAGGCCGCCGCCGTCGGCGCTCCAGAAGTAGCCGATGGCGCCGTTCTGATCGTCGAGCAAGCGGAACGCGCCGGCGACGGTCTCGCCGCCCTTCTTCACGTCGACCTGCACGCGCGCCGCGATCGAGGCGAGGTCCGCGAGCGACTCTCCCGCCGCGATCTGGAAGCGAAGCGCGCCGTTCTTCGGCAGGCCTCCCTCGCGCTGGAGCTGCACGTTGCGGATCTCGGTCGGGTCGATGTGGTCCGGCGGCGAGCACGCCTCCGCGGGCTTCGTGGCGGCGAGGGACAGCGCCGCGACGGTCGCGGCGGCGAAGAGGAAGCGAGGAGACATGCCCGCGTTGTAGCAGCTGGCGTGCCGGGTGAAATCGGGCCGATCTCGCGGGGTTCGCGGCGGCACAGCCCGACACACCGCGATCACTGCGCCCGGATCGACTCGACGAAGCCCGGCTCGAACACGCCGTCGACGCGGATCGAGTAGCGGAAGAACGGGTCCGGCTCGACGCCGTGGTAGTCCATGTCGTTGAACCAGTAGATCGGCGCGTCGATGATCGTCTTGTTCCCGCCGGTCGGGTCGCACACGTAGAAGCGCTTGTTCTCGCGCGGGTCGAACGAGATCGACTGCGCGATCGACAGCGCCTTGCCCGGCTCCGAGTCGCGGTGCGCGGGTGCGTGGTCGTTCGCCTCGATCCCGAAGAGGACGACGCGGCCGATCTCGGTGAACGGCAGCGACTCGACGAAGGCGACCGTGCGCGGGAGGAGCGCGCGCGCGTCGGGCCGGAAGTCCTTCCCGTCGCCGCTGTGTTTGTCCTCCCAGCGATCGTTCTCGAGCAGGTGGTAGCAGACCTTCCACGGGAAATAGACCCCGTAGCGGTACTTCAAATAGAGCATCTGCTCGCGGGAGAGCGGGTGATCGGTCTCGTCGCCGAAGCGGTACTCGCGCGCGCGCTCGGGGTCGAAGCCCTCCGGCGGTACGCCGTAGCTCACGAACGTCACGAGCTCCTCCTGCGAGAAGCCCTCGACGACACGCATGTAGTCTGCATACGGATCGGAGGTGACCCACGGCGCGGTGACGCCCATCCACTTGAGGCTCCCGCCGGTGTACGACGTCTCGAGGCGCGGGAGCGCGCGCATGATCTCGTCGTCGATCGCCGCGAGCGGAGACGGATCGATGAGGGACGAGAGGTCCGCGTACGGACGCCCGAAGATCCCGCAGAGGCGACTCATCGCGCGTGCGCCTCCGCGACCAGACGATCGAACGCGTGCATTCCTTCCTCGACCGACGCGTAGCACACCGGCACGAACGCGCGCGACGACGCGTTCGCTTGCTGGTCCTCGCAGATCGCGCGGTCCTCCGCGTTGATCTCGTCCCACAGCTCGTAGATCGCGGCGTCGTCGGTCGCGGCGGGGTGGAACCAGACGTCGAACGTGATCGCGGTCTCGTCCGCCGCGCGCGGCTCGAGGCGGTAGAGCAAGAGGTAGTCGGGCTGCAGGCTCGTGAGGAGGGAAGGGAAGAGCATCGCGTCGTGGACGCGGCCGCGTGGTCCGACGAGCGGGCGCCCCTCGAGGCGGCCCGTCCGCGACACGGTCTCGGCGTCCTCGATCTCCATCGTGCCGCCGAGCCACCGCCCGCCGCCGAGCCACGTGCGCGCGTCGCGCGTCGGCGTGAGCGCCTCGAGCGCGCGATGCACGCGCGGGAAGTGGTGCGACTCCTGGAAGTTCTCGACGCACAGCTTCCAGTTCGCGCGCGTCGTCCACGCCGTGCGCCGTCCGAGGCGGAGCGGTCCGAGCGCGTCGAGCCACGGCGGCGTCGCGCCCATCTGCTCCGCGAGCGCGGGCGCCTCGTCGCTCAGCGTCACGAACACGAAGCCGCGCCACGTCTCCACGCGGACCGCGCGCATCGCCTCGTTCGCGAGCCCGCTCGTGAACGGCGCGCTCGCGAGGCGGCCGTCGAGCTCGTAGGTCCAGCCGTGGTACGGGCACTCGAAGCGGAGCGTGCGCCCGCACGCCGCGCGGCCCACGATCGAGGCGCCGCGATGGCGGCACACGTCGAAGAACGCGCGGAGGTGGAGGTCGGGCCCGCGCACGACGAGCACCGGCTCGCCCGCGACCGTCACGCGGAGCCACTGCCCCGGAAGCGCGACCTCCTCTTCGCGGCCGGCGCACAGCCACGCGCGCCCGAAGATGGCGCTCTCTTCGAAGCGGAACACGGCGCCGTCGGTGAACGCCTGCGCGGGGAATGGCCGCGCGCGCTCGAGCGGCGCGAGCACCGCCTCGACGTCCGAGCGCGCGAGCGGGGAGGGCATGCGCGAACGATAATCCATTCGTCCCCGCGGGCGAGGTAGGCTCCGAGCGTGAGCCCGCGTCTGCTCTTCGTCCTCGCGTTCGCCGTCGCCGGTTGCGGGAGCGCGCCGCCTCCGCCGCGGCCCGCCGTGACCGAGCGCCGGGTCGAGCCCGAGCCGGTGAAGCCGTCGACGATCGTGACGGAGAAGGAAGAGCCGAAGCCGGAGCCGTGGCGGCCGACCGAGTCGGGCGGCGACGCGCCGGTGCCCTACGTCCGCAACGAGCGGACCTCCCGCCTCGACGCGCTCCTCCCGAAGGGCCGCGGGAAGGAGGTATGGCGCACGCCGCTCGCGCTCGCCGACGCGCCGGCCGTGCGCGCGACGTTCGTGCTCGCGGCCGGCAACCGGATCGCAGTGACGACCGCCGACGCGTGGATCCTCTTCGACACGAAGGGCGTTCGCATCGCAGGGCGCGAGCTCGAGTCTCCCTACGTCCGCATCGATCGCGCGAGCGGGGCGGTCGTCGCGGACGACGTGCGCGCGCCGGACCTCCCCGCCGACGCGAAGACCGCGGCGAAGAACGGCCTCGTCGTGCTCGTGAAGGACGGCGCGGTGGCGGTGGGCGAGCGCGCGATCGAGGGGAAGTTCGAGGCGTTCGACGTGGCGATCGACGAGAGCTCGGTCGCCTCCGTCGTCGTGAAGCAAGGCGAGGAGCTCTCGCTCTGGACGGTGCCGATCTCGTCCCGCGGCGCGATCGGCCGGCACAAGCTCGGCAAGGGCAAGCGGCCGATCGGTCCGCCCGTGCTCGGCAAGAACGTGCGCGTCGTCGTCTTCGACACCGGCGTCGTCGCGTACGCGCTCGACGGCAAGAAGCTCTGGGAGCGCAAGGGCGCGCCGAGCGGCGGCGTCTCGATCACGATCGACGATCAGGTCCTCGTCGCGGATCAGAACAAGGTCGTCGCGGTGGATCGGAAGGGCAAGGCGACGGAGCTGTGGTCCGCGCCCGACATCGTCCTCGCGACGCCGCCGATCATCAACGGCGAGGGGCTCCTCCTCGTCGCGAGCGCGGAGCTCCTCCACGCGATCAGCTTCACCTGACGCCGTGGCGGTCGCAGCGGAGGCGCCGTATCATCGCGCAGAGTGCTCTCGCCGAGCGACAACATC